>CANRYZ010000001.1 GCA_947644365.1 uncultured Oscillibacter sp.
ACGCCGACGAGACGGAGAAGGTCAACACCCTCATCAACCACATCCAGGCCTACCTGTACCAGAAAAAGGAGTGGAGCCCCCGGTGGGAGAACGCCTTCGCCCCGGCCCTCTGCAACCGCATCGACCGGAACACCGGCGGCATCGTCATCGCCGCCAAGAACGCGGAGACCCTGCGGATCGTCAATGAGAAGATCCGGGACCACGAGCTGGAAAAGTCCTACCTCTGTATCACCGTGGGCCGCCCCAGGCCCGCCGCCGGGAGGATCGAGGGCTTTTTGCTGAAGGACGAGGCGAAAAAGCAGGTCTCCTTCTACCGCCGCCCCGTCCCTGGGGGACGCAGCGCCGTGACGCTGTACCAGACCCTGGAGAGCCGGGGGGAGCTGTCCCTGGTGGAGTGCCGCCTCCTCACCGGCCGGACCCACCAGATCCGGGTCTCCATGGCGGAGATCGGCTGTCCCCTGCTGGGGGACGGCAAATACGGCAAAGGGGATGTGAACCGGCGCTATCACGAGACCCGTCAGGCGCTGTACTCCTACAAGCTGGCCTTTCCCCTCCCCACGGACGCGGGGATTTTGGACTACCTGCGGGGCAGGGAGTTCACAGTGGAAAACGTGCCCTTCCGGGAAAAGTATTTCCCAAAGGAATGACCGAGCCCCGCCCATACGGGCGGGGCTTTTTAATCACTCTATCCCCAGGGCGGAGACGGCGTCCCGGGTCTCCCGCCATGCCTCCAGCAGGGCGGCGTACCGTTCCTGCCCAGCTCTGGTGAGACGGTAATACTTCCGGGCCGGGCCGCCGGAGGTCTCTCCCTGGTACCGCTCCGTGGCCCCCTCCCGGCAGAGCTGGCGGAGGATGGCGTAGATGGCGCTCTCCTGCACGTCCGGAAACACGTCGTGGAGGCGGCGCAGGAGCTCGTAGCCGTACTGGTCCCCCTGGACCATCAGGTGGAGAAGGCAGAGCTCCAGCAGGTCCTTTTTCAGCATAGGGCTCCCCCCGTTCCCACGAGGCCCAGGACCGTGATGGCGATATACCGCAGCAAAATAGGCGTCTGCCAGCCAGTGTCGGAAAATGACACGTCCATACTGCTGAGAAGCGCCCACACGGACATACTCAACACCGCTCCCGCCAGACCCAGAGCGTACACCGCCCGCCAGCGGCGGTCTCTCATCCGGGCCAGGATCAGTCCAAATAGGCCTGCTAGCCCCGCTATAAAGCCATTGCACAATAATGCCAAATGAAGATTCGATCCCAGCAGCGGGTTCTTTGTGAGAAATTCATATAATTCGGTCGTCCAGTACATCGCCGACAGGGCGATATACCCGCTCCAGACCATCCCGGCCAGAGGAATCAGCATCGCAAGAAAAATCCCTCTCGGCAGAGCGCCCTCCTTCCTCCCGTTCCGCTGGAACCAAACAAAGGACAGGATCCACCCCGCCAGCAGATATACCCAGTCCAGCTGAACAAACAAGAAAATTTCATTCCACCAGAAGAGCCGTGACAATATGGGACCAACCGCCGGAAAGAGCACGCACACCGCCAGCGCGGCAAAGACCATCAGCCACTTTTGATACGTCCTGATCTGCACCAGCTGCCCCACCGCGTCCTTGGGCGTTCCCACGTCCCGCCGCAGCTCCTCCTCGCTCCGGGGCTCCTGCTCGATGAGGTCCCGGTAGTCCTCCAGCACCTCCGCCGCCTCCCTTGGCGGCAGATACCAGCGGGCCGCCCGGGACAATTTGGCGAAATAATCTCCCCGCATAAAGATTGCTCCTCTCTTTACTACTGTGAATTTCTCAGTAGCTGTTGAGGAGAGTATACAATGACAGGCTCTGAAAGTCAATAGGACTACTGAAAAAAAATCAGTAGTTTTCGTCCAGCAATTCCCTTGACTTTTCCGGGCGCTTCGGCTATGATGCAGATACTGCTGAATTTCGACGAGAAAGGTTCCCCCTCAACAGAGAAAAGAGGCGTGATAGACGGTGTCAACGCCGCCGGGTGGTTCCCGGAGGTGCTGTCATAAAAAATTACTATTGAAATGGGGGAGGATACATGTCCAAAGAGTTGATTCGCCTGCGGAACATCTGCATGGCGTTTGACGACGAACTTGTATTAAACAACATCAATCTTTACATCAATGACAAGGAATTCCTCACACTGCTCGGGCCCAGCGGGTGCGGCAAGACCACCACGCTGCGGATGATCGGCGGCTTCACGACGCCCACGTCGGGAGACGTCCTCTTTGACGGTGTGAGGATCAATGACGTTCCGCCCCACCAGCGGCAGATCAACACCGTGTTCCAGAAGTACGCCCTGTTTCCGCATCTGAACGTGTTCGAGAACATTGCCTTCGGCCTGCGGATGCAGCGCCGCCCGGACCCCTCCGACCCGAGGAAAAAGACGAAGATCCCCGAGGAGGAGATCCGGGAGCGGGTGATGGAAATGCTGGAGATCATCAGCCTCAAGGGCTTTGAGAACCGCAGGCCCGACGCGCTCTCCGGCGGCCAGCAGCAGCGGGTGGCCATCGCCCGGGCGCTGGTGAACAGACCCAAGGTGCTGCTTCTGGACGAGCCGCTGGGCGCGCTGGACCTGAAGCTCCGCAAGGATATGCAGATCGAGCTCAAGCGCATCCAGCAGCAGGTGGGCATCACGTTTATATACGTCACCCATGACCAGGAGGAGGCCCTGACCATGTCGGACACCATCGTGGTCATGGACAAGGGCTCCATCCAGCAGATCGGCACCCCGGAGGACATCTACAACGAGCCCAAAAATGCCTTTGTGGCGGACTTCATCGGCGAGTCCAATATCATCGACGGGCTGATGGTCCAGGATAAGCTGGTCCAGATGTACGGCCGCCAATTCCCCTGCCTGGACGGGGGCTTCGCGCCGGGCGAGCCTGTGGACGTGGTCATCCGGCCCGAGGACATCGACATCGTCCCCGTGGAGCAGGGTCAGCTGACGGGCACCGTCACCAGCGTCACCTTCAAGGGGATGCAGTATGACATCATCGTGGACTTCAAGGGCTTCAAGTGGCTGATTCAGACCACAGACCACAGTCCCGAGGGAGCCCGCATCGGCATCAAGATCGACCCCGACGGCATCCACGTTATGAAAAAGAGCCAGTACTCCGGCATGTTCGGCGATTACTCCTCCTTCTCCGATGAGTACGACGAGTTGGACGACGCCAGCCTTGCGCTGGATGAGGAGGAGAGCGGGGATGAAGAATAGGCTCTCCAGGCTGGCCGTCCCCTACGTAATCTGGATGGCCCTGTTTGTAGTGGCGCCCATCGTCATGATCGTGGTCTACGCCTTTACTTCCGCCGAGGGCGGCTTTACCCTGGCGAATTTCTCCCGCATGGGGCTTTACGGGGTGGTGTTCTTCCGCTCCTTCAAGCTGGCTCTGATCGCCACGGCCATCTGTCTGGTCATCGGCTACCCGGTGTCCTACATGATGAGCAAGGAGGGACCCAAGTTTCAGCGGGTGGCCATGGTGCTTATCATGCTGCCCATGTGGATCAACTTCCTGCTGCGCACCTACTCCTGGATGTCTATCCTGGAGAACAACGGCCTGTTGAACCAGTTTTTTCAAAAAATTGGCCTCATTGGCCTTTGCAACGCCCTCTTTGGGACGAACCTGGATTACTTCCCCATGATGAACACCCAGGGCGCGGTGGTGCTGGGCATGGTGTACAACTACCTGCCCTTCATGATTCTGCCCATCTACTCCGTCATCGTCAAGCTGGACGGCTCCCTCATAGAGGCCGCCCGGGATCTGGGGGCAAACGGCCTCAGTGTTTTCCGGCGGGTCATTCTGCCCCTGAGCCTGCCTGGGGTCCTCTCCGGCATCACTATGGTATTTGTCCCCTCCGTGTCCACCTTCGCCATCAGCAAAATGCTGGGCGGCGGCACGGAGCTGCTGCTGGGGGACCTCATTGAGCAGCAATTCCTGGGCGGGGCCTACAATCCCCAGCTGGGCGCCGCCATCTCTCTGGTGATGATGGTAATCGTCGTCGTCTGCATGGTGGTGATGAACCGCTTCGGCGAGGGCGAGGAACAGGCGGTGATGCTATGAGAGGCAACACAAAGCCCCGGGGCAGAGCCCTCAGCCGCTTTTTTACGGCGCTGGTCTTCCTGTTTCTCTACGCCCCTATTCTGCTGCTGATTATTTTCTCCTTCAACAAGGGCAACAGCAACACCGTGTGGACCGGCTTCTCTCTGGACTGGTACAAATCCCTCTTCCAGAACCGGCTCATTATGCGCAGCGTGTACACCACTCTGCTGGTCTCCCTGCTGGCCACGGCCATCGCCACCTTTGCCGGGACCTTCGCCGCCATCGGCTTCTACAGCCTCCGCCGCAGATCCCGGACCGTGCTGAACACGGTGAACAGCATCCCCATGATGAACGCCGACATCGTCACCGGCGTGGCCATGTGCCTGTTCTTTGTGGCCTTTTTCACCTTTTGGAGCGACTTCGCCGTGTGGTTCAACGGCGTCCAGCACCTGGTTACCCTGCCGCCCAGGCTGACCCTGGGCTTCGGCACTCTGCTGATCGCCCATGTCACCTTCAACATCCCCTATGTGATCCTCTCGGTGGGGCCCAAGCTGCGGCAGATGGACAAAAACCTGGTGGACGCCGCCCAGGACCTGGGCTGCACCTGGATGCAGGCCTTCTGGAAGGTCATCCTGCCGGAGATCAAGCCCGGCATCGCCTCCGGGGCCCTGACGGCCTTCACCATGAGCGTGGACGACTTCATCATCAGCTACTTCACCGCCGGGTCCTCCAGCTCCACCCTGGCCATGACCATCTACGGCATGACGAAAAAGCGGGTGACGCCGGAGATCAACGCCATCTCCACCCTGCTGTTCGTGACCGTGCTGGTCCTGCTGGTCATTGTAAACCTCCGGGAGGCCCGGCTGGAGCAAACCGGACGGCAGGAGCGCCGGCCCCGTTCCCAGCGCCTGACCCGTTTTCTTGACTCCCCCAGGGGAAAAGTGTTCCGCCGGGGCACGGCGGGAGTGCTGGCCGCCGCCTTTCTGGTGGTGGTGGTCCTCCTCACCAGCGCCACCAACGCCCAGCCCACGGTGAATGTGTGCAGCTGGGGCGAATATATTGACGAGGAGCTCATCACGCAGTTTGAGGAGGAGACCGGCATTCTGGTGAACTATCAGACTGCCGAGAGCAACGAGGCTCTTTACTCCCTGCTGAAAAGCGGCGCCGGAGACTATGATGTTATCGTCCCCTCCGACTATATGATCTCCCAGCTCATTGAGGAGAATATGCTGGCGGAGCTGGACTACAGCATGATTCCCAACTACACGCTGATCTCAGACCGCTTTAAAGGCCTGACCTACGACCCCCAGGAGCGGTATACCGTCCCCTACGCCTGGGGCACCGTGGGCATCATCTACAACACCGCTATGGTGGAAGAACCCGTCACCAGCTGGTCTGTGCTGTTTGACGACGACTACGCCGGAAACGTGCTGATGTTCCGCAACTCCCGTGACGCCTTGGCCACCGCCCTGAGCTACCTGGGCTACTCCCTGAATACCACCGATGAGGCGGAGCTCCGGGAGGCGTTCCAGCTTCTCAAGGACGCCAAGGGCCGGGGCGTCTACCAGTCCTTCGTCATGGACGAAATCTTCCAGAAGCTGGAGGGCGGCAACGCCGCCGTGGGCGTCTACTACGCCGGAGACTACCTCACAATGCTGGAGAACAACGAGGATCTGGCCTTTGTGGTACCGGAGGAGGGCTCAAACTGGTTTATGGACGCCATGTGCGTGCTGAAAGACGCCCCGCACTACGAGGAGGCCATGGCGTGGATCAACTTCATCGCCTCCACGGAAGCGAACCTGGCAAACATGGACTACATCTGGTACGCCTCTCCCAACCAGGAGGCCCTGGAGCAGTACCCCGCCTACTACGAGAAGCTCTACGAGGAGCCGCTGGATCCGGAGATCTACGAGATCATGGCGGCTCCCCAGGAGGTCCTGGACCGCTGCGAGGCCTACCTGGTCCTCCCCGCCCACATCCGCGCCCTCTACAACGACCTCTGGACGGAACTTGGCATCTAGCCGGAAAAAGGGGCGGAACATCAGCCTGTCCTCTCCCCCGCCCTTTTAATTTTGAATTCAGGAGGACTCCCCATGATTTTAATCGGAACAAAGTGCCAGCTGGAGCAGACCGTCACCCAGGAGCTGACGGCCTCCGCCGTGGGCTCCGGCGCCCTGCCGGTGTTCGGTACGCCCTTCATGGCCGCCATGATGGAAAACGCCGCCCTGACGGCTATGCAGACCTTCCTGGGCGAAGGTCAGGGCAGCGTAGGCACCCGCCTGGACATCCATCACGACGCCCCCACCCCCATTGGCATGAAGGTCTGGGCGGAGGCGGAGATCACCGGTGTGTCCGAGAACGGCAGGATGGTGGATTTTAAGGTCTCCGCCTGGGATGAAAAAGGCCCCATCGGCGGCGGCACCCACACCCGGGCCATCATCAGCTGCCAGCGTTTTCTGGACAAGTGCAACCAAAAGCTGGCGCAGTAAGCAAACAAAAAGAGACCCGCGGAGATGTCTCCGCGGGTCTCTTTTTGTGGTATAAAACGCCGGTCCTTACAGGGTCAGGGACGGCGCACTGTACACACGGCCGGCCAGCTCGCTGTTGAGCATATACAGGCTCTTGGGGTCGGAGCCAAAGAGCTCCATCTTGGAGATCAGGTCGCTGGCGTTGTCCTCCTCCTCGCCCTGCTCCTTCACAAACCAGTCCAGGAACTGCATGGTGCGGAAATCCCTCACCTCATAGGCCGCGGCATAGATGTCATTGATAAGGCCTGTGACATACAGCTCGTGCTCCAGGCCGGCCTTCAATACGGTCATGTCGCTGTCCAGCACCTTGTCGGGCTTGGCAATGGCCTCCAGGGTCACCTTGGCGCTGTTGTTGTGGAGGTACTGATAGAACAGCATGGCGTGGTCCCGCTCCTCCTGGGCCTGGATCTTATACCAGTTGGCAAAGCCGTCCAGCCCCCGGGCCTCAAAGTAGTTGGAGAAATCCAGATAGAGGTAGGCGGAATAGAGCTCCTTGTTGATCTGGTCGTTCAGCAGCGCGGCTACTTTCTCATTCAGCATGGTAAAATGCTCCTTTCTCATTTTGCAAGGTGATTGTACTCCAGTTTTCAAAAAAAATCTATTGTAAATGTCACAAAAATTGTACAGATTTTCACAACAGCATGTACACAGAAAATCCCGAAAACAATCTTCCGCTCCCCCTCCAACATTCCCGTCCCCGCGCCCGCAGGCGCTAAGGGAGGGGCCAGGGAACCGCAGGTTCCCGGTTCTTCCGCCGGAGGCGGAAGAAGAAATTCAAATTATTTTCGGCAGGACATGCGCCTGCCGAAAATTCCACGACCTGTTTGCCCTTGGGGCAAACACACCAGTGAGCGGACCTCACTGGTGTCAGGACGCACCACCGGCAGACACTCTGTCCTCCGTCCGCCCCCATTCACCCGGTAGAACAGGGGGGATAGCGGAGCCGGGCCCCAAAAGGGCCCGGCGGAGCGTAAAGGGGGGACGTCAGTCCCCCCTTTAGAACAATGTCATCTGGCTCGTCTCCGCCATTCCCGCGAAGGCTCCCAGGGCTTTGAGCTGCTCGATGTGGGTCTTGGAGAGCTTATTGCAGCACATGGCAAACTCCTCGATGGAGATAAACTCCTTTCCCACCCGTTTCTCCGCCGTGTCCAGCGCCGCCGCGTCGCCGAGTCCGTGGACGGATACAAAGGGCGGCAGCAGGCCGCCGTCCGTCACCAGGAATTTAGTGGCGTCGGACTTATAGATGTCGATGGTGTCGAAGTGGTAGCCCCGGAGGTAGAACTCATAGCACACCTCCAGGGTGGTCAGCAGGTTCTGCTCCACGGCGGTGGCGTCCTTGTTGTTCTCGATCTCCCGAATCTTCCGCTTCACCGCGTCCTTTCCGGCACAGCAGAACTCCGCGTCAAAGGCCTTGGCCCGAACGGAGAAAAAGGTCGCGTAGAACGCCAGCGGCTCATGGACCTTGTACCAGGCGATGCGGAAGGCCATCATGACATAGGCCACGGCGTGGGCCTTGGGAAACAGGTAGCCGATCTTTGCCAGGGAGTCGATGTACCACTCCGGCACGTCGTGCTCCCGCATGGCCTCCTCCCAGCCGGGCTCAAAGCCCCCCTTCTTCACCTTGCCCTTTCGGACGGACTCCATGATCTTAAAGCTCATCTTGGGGTCCAGCCCCATTTTTATGAGATAGAGCATGATGTCGTCCCGGCAGCCCACCGTGTCCAGAACGCCGGCGGTGCCGCTGAGGATCAGATCCTTGGCGTTGCCCAGCCACACGTCGGTACCGTGGGAGAAGCCGGAGAGGCGCACCAGCGTACTGAAATCCCTGGGCTGGGTGTCCACCAGCATCTGGCGGGTGAAGCGGGTATTGAACTCCGGGATGGCCACGGCCCCGGTGGGGCCCAGGATCTCGTCGTTCTCGTAGCCCAGTACCTTGCTGGAGGTAAAGATGGACATCGTATCCGGGTCGTCCAGGGGGATTTTCTGAGGGTCTACCCCGGTGAGGTCCTGCATCATGCGGACCATGGTGGGGTCATCGTGGCCCAGCATGTCCAGCTTTAAGAGGTTCGCCTCCATGGAGTGGTATTCAAAATGGGTGGTGATGGTGTCCGAGCCGTCGTCATCCGCCGGGTGCTGAACGGGGCAGAAATCCTCCATGTCCTTGTCGTCCGGGACCACCACCAGCCCCCCAGGGTGCTGTCCGGTGGTGCGGCGGGCACCCACACAGCCCAGGGTCAGACGGTTCTCCTCCGCCCGGCCCGCCGTCATGACGTTCTCCTCCAGATACTTTTTCACAAAGCCGTAGGCGGTCTTCTCCGCCAGGGTGCCGATGGTCCCCGCCCGGAACACCTGGGTCTCGCCGAACATCTCAATGGCGTGGCGGTGGGCCCGGGCCTGGTACTCGCCGGAGAAGTTCAGGTCGATGTCCGGCACCTTGCCGCCGCCGAAGCCCAGGAAGGTCTCGAAGGGGATGTCGAAGCCGTCCTTCTCGTACTTCGTCCCGCATACCGGGCAGATCTTGTCCGGCATGTCCGCCCCGCAGCCGTAGGAGCCGTCCTGAATAAACTCGCTGTTTTTGCACTTCGGACAGCGGTAGTGGGGCGGCAGGGAATTCACCTCCGTGATACCGGACATATAGGCCGCCAGAGACGACCCCACAGACCCCCGGGAGCCCACCAGATAGCCGTTTTCCAGGGACCTCTGCACCAATTTTTGGGCGGACATGTACACCACGTCGTACTTGCCCAGAATGCCGCCCAGCTCTACGTCCAGCCGGTCCACAATGAGCTTCGGCGGGTCCTCGCCGTAGAGCCGGTGGACCTTCTCCCACACCAGGCGGTTCAGGTCCTCCTGGGAGTTCTCCAGCCTGGGCGGAAACAGCTCCTTTGGAAGCAGCTCAAAGGTCTCGATCTGGTCGGCGATGAGGCGGGTGTTGGCCACCACCACCTCGTAGGCCTTCTCCTTCCCCAGGTAGGAAAACTCCTCCAGCATCTCGTCCGTGGTCTTGAAGTAGATGGGCAGGGGCTCATTGGCGTCCGGGAATTTCTTAGACGCCAGCAGGATATGGCGGTACACCTCGTCCTCCGGCTCCAGGAAGTGGACGTCCCCCGTGGCGCAGACGGGCTTTCCCAGCTCCTCCCCCAGCCGGACGATGGTCCGGTTAAAGTCCCGCAGGTCCTCCTCGCTGCGTGCGTCGCCGTTTCGCAGCATAAAACGGTTGTTGCACAGGGGCTGGATCTCCAGATAGTCGTAGAAGGAGGCGATGCGCTTGAGCTCATCCCAGTCCTTGTGGTCCACCACGGCCTTGAACAGCTCCCCCGCCTCGCAGGCGGAGCCCACGATGATCCCCTCCCGGTGCTCCTTCAAAAGGCTCTTGGGGATGATGGGCACCCGCTTGAAATATTTGAGGTTGGAGGCGGAGATCATCTGATAGAGGTTTTTCAGACCCACCTTGTTCCGGGCCAGCAGAATAATGTGCTTGGGGAAGCGGTTGGACTTGCCCCCCAGGGGCCGCAGCTTCTCCATCTCCCCATTCACCGCCTGGAGCGTGTGGATGCCTCTCTCGTGGAGCATGTTCCAGAAGGGGATCAGCATATAGCCCACCGTGGCCGCGTCGTCGCTGGCCCTGTGGTGGTTGAAGGCGGGCAGGTCCAGGTGCTCCGCCACGATGTCCAGCTTGTACTTCCCCAGCCCGGGCAGAAGGTTCTGCGCCAGGATCAGGGAATCGATGTAAGTGGGGTGAAACGCCAGCCCCGCCTCCCGGCACCCCGCCCGGATAAAGCCGATGTCAAACTCCGCGTTGTGGGCCGCCAGCGGGCGGCCATTCACAAATTTCAGAAAATCCGCCAGGGCCTCCTTGGGCTGGGGGGCGTCCTTGAGCATCTCGTCAGTGATGCCCGTCAGGCCGATGATCTCCGGCGTCAGGCGGCGGCCCGGGTTGACAAAGGTCTGAAACCGCTCCGCGATCTCCCCGTTTTTCAGCACCACCGCGCCGATCTCCGTGATGGCCTCCCGGTCCACCTTGAGGCCGGTGGTCTCGATGTCAAAGCAGACGATCTCATCGTCCAGGGAACAGTCCAGAGAACCGTGGACCGCCACCCGGTCGTCCAGATTGTTGACGAAGTAGCCCTCTACGCCGTAGAGGATTTTGATCTTGCCTCCGGCGGCGTGCCAGGCGTCCGGGAAGGACTGGGCCACGCCGTGGTCCGTGATGGCCACGGCGGGATGGCCCCACCGAATGGCCGTCTGGACGGCCTCCTTGGTGTCCGTCAGGGCGTCCATGTTGCTCATTTTGGTGTGGAGATGGAGCTCCACGCGCTTCTCCGGGGCGCTGTCCTGCCGGGGCAGGTGCTCGGCGACGTTGATGTGGTAGGGGTTGAGCTGAATGTCCTTCCCGTCCCAGGTGGGCTCCATCTTTCCTTGGACGCACAGCCACATGCCGGGCTTCACGGCGCTCTCCAGAGCCTGGGCCTCCTTGGCGGTGAGGTTCTTCTGCACCGTCACGGAATTGGTATAGTCCGTCATGTCAAAGCTGAGCCGCCACATGCCCGGCCGCCGGGTCTCCCGGCACTCAAAGGAGAAGACCTTTCCCGCCACCGCGGCGTTGGTCATCTTCAAGTCCAGGTCCTTCATGGGCACCGGCCTCGCCTTGATGGGATTTCCCATCAGCACCTTGCCCACGGCGGGCTTTCCGCCCTTTCCCGCCTTGGAGGCAGCAGCTCCCTGGGAGGGCGTGGTCCGCTGGGCCTCCGGCAATTTGCAGGCAACGTCCATCTCCACACTGGAAAAGCCATAGACTGTCCGCAGCGCCGTTTTGATTCCCGAGACAGCTTCCTCGTCCAGCTGGCTCTTCACCGTCAGCTGGAGACGGATGGACATCTCCCCCTGGTCGATGGCCGCCCCGGTGAGCTCCGCCCCCGCCAGCTTCAGCCGCAGCTCCGGAGAGAGCTGCAGCTCTGTAAACATTTCAAAAAATGGGATATTTCTCGACATAGTGTTTTACTGCTCTTCCTTTTCGGCATTCCGGCTCACACCCTGATTTTTTATCCGATTCTCCAGCTCCTCAAAGCGCCGGTCCATGGAGAATTTGATCCACACACCCATAATCACAATGGCGGCGACAGACCCGATGGGCCACACCTGGCCGCCATAGGTTGACAGATTGAGGAATATACTAAGTGCCAACGCAAAAAAAGCAGCTTTCATAACAGTCCTCCTGTTCGCGTCAAACCCATCAGCGCCCCTTGCGCCGGTGACTGCCCGTATTGACCAATGCCGCCAGCACGCCAACTCTGCCCAGGTATCTCACAGAATCTTCGCCCTGCCGCTCCAGACACACGATCTGAAAGAGCAGCAAAATGACAACCAGCGCCCAGAGCAGCAAGTTCTGTCCCCGCTCCGACATCAAACGCCTCCTTCGCTGCGCGTCACAGCTTCTCGATCTCCGCCATCAAAGCGTCCACAAGCTGCTCCTGCGGCACTTTATAAAGGATCTCCCCTTTTCGGAAAAGAAGGCCCTCTCCCCTGCCGCCGGCGATGCCGATGTCGGCGGCGGCGGCCTCGCCGGGGCCGTTGACGGCGCACCCCATCACCGCCACGGTGATGTTCTTCTCACAGCTCGCCAGCCGGCGCTCCACCTCCTCCGCCATGGGGATGAGGTCAATGCGGGTGCGGCCGCAGGTGGGGCAGGCGATCAGATTCACTCCCTGTTTCCGAAGCCCCGCCGCCTTCAGGATTTTTTTTGCGGCATAGATCTCCTCCACCGGGTCGGCGGTCAGCGTCACCCGAATGGTATCGCCAATGCCCATACACAGCAGTCCCCCGATGCCCATGGCGGACTTCACCAGCCCCATGGAGGGCGTGCCCGCCTCCGTGACTCCCAGGTGCAGGGGGTAGTCCGTGCGCTCACTGAGGAGGCGGTAGGCCGCCATGGTCAAGGGCACGTCGGAGCACTTGACGGAGATGCAGATGTCGTCAAAATCGAATTTATTCAGCAGATGTACGTGTCCCATGGCGCTCTCTACCAGGGCCTCGGCGGTGACGCCGCCGTACTTTGCCCGCAGTTCCCTCTCCAGAGAGCCGCCGTTGACGCCGATGCGGATGGGGATGGACTTCCGGCGGCACAGGTCCGCCACCGCCTTCACCCGCTCCTCCCCGCCGATGTTGCCGGGGTTGATGCGGATGGCGTCTATCCCCCGCTCCGCACAGGTCAGGGCGTATCTATAATTGAAATGGATGTCCGCCACCAGGGGGATGTGAATGCACTCCTTGAGCTTGTCCACCGCCTCTGCCGCCGCCTGGTCCGGAATGGCCACCCGGATGATCTCGCACCCGGCATCCTCTAGGGCCAGAATCTGAGCCGCCGTGGCCTCCACGTCGTCGGTCTTCGTATTGCACATGGACTGGATGCTCACCGGAGCGCCGCCGCCCACCGGCACGCCGCCCACCATCAGCCGCTTTGTCATGCTCTCGCTTCCTCTCTCAGCCTGGCGTAGATGCAGGAGTCCAGCAGCTCCCCGCATTTGAACACGCTCTTCCGCTTGATTCCCTCCAGGGTGAAGCCGGCCCTCTCCAGCACGCCCCGGGAGCCGGCATTTTGGGCGTAGGGCTCCGCATAAATCCGCACGATGTCCCAGGTCGCAAACCCCAGGGCGCACATCTGCTCTACGGCGGCGGTCATGATGCCCCGCCGCCAGAAGGGACGGCCCAGCCAGTACCCCAGCTCCGCGCTCCTTCGGTACACGTCATTTCCCAGGAAAAGGGCGACGCTCCCCGCCGCCTGGCCGTCCACCACGAGGCAGCGGCACAGCTGGCCCTGTCCCTCCCGCTCCACGCAGGAGCGGACGAAAAACTCCGCGTCCGCTAAGGTGTAGGGACTGGGAAACGCATCCCGCAGGTTCCGGGCCACCAGCGGGTCGTCGGCATAGGGGACGATGGCGGCGGCATCCTCCTCCCGCCAGGGTCTTAGTGTAAAGTCCATATCCTTTTCTCCTATTGAAACAGCTTAAATACGTCCTGAAATGTTACCAGCAGCATAAAACCCATCAGCACCACGAAGCCCGCCGTGTTGACGGCGGCCTGATACCGCTCCGGCACCTTTCTCTTGAAGAGCAGCAGCGCCAGCTGGTCCACCAGCAGAAAGAACACCCGCCCGCCGTCCAGCGCCGGAATGGGCAGCATATTCATCACCGCCAGGTTCACCGCGATCAGCGCGGCGAAGTAAAAGATCTGCGACCACGCGTCCTTCTGGGTTTCCGCCTGGTCTCCCACCTCCGTGATGGCGGAGACGATGCCCACCGGGCCGCTGAGGTCCTGGACGGAGGCCCCGCCGGTGAACAGCTGCGCCAGGCTGAACCGCACCAGCTGGACGAAGTCCAGCGCCGTGTTCCAGGTGTATTTCAGCTTGTTCCCCAGAGTGGCCTCCTGGGCATAGCGGCCCATATACAGGCCAAAGCCCCGGTAATCATCGCCGTTCTGGTCGGTGTAGGTCTGCCGCCGGAGGTCCCGCACCACGATGTGTTCCCCATCCCGGATGACCTCAAGATCCACGCCGTCCCTGGCGTAGCTCAAAAACATACTGGCGTCTCCGGCGAGATACGTCCGGTAGCCGTTGACCTTGTAGATCCGGTCCCCGGGCATCAGTCCCGCCTCTCCCTGCCGGGAAAACTCCGGGGCCAGGTCCGTGATCTGGTCGGTATAGAAAACTCCCGCCCCGGCGTACAGGCACAGCAGGATCAAAAGGCCCGCCAGGAAATTCATCCCCGCGCCGGCAATCAGGATCAGGAGCTTCCGCCAGAAGCCCTGGCGGACGAAGGACCGCTCGTCCCCCGTGTCCTCGTCCTCCCCCTCCATAGCGCAGAAGCCGCCGATGGGCAGGGCCCGAAAGGAGTATTGCGTCTCTCCCCTCTTCCGGCTCCAGACATTGGGGCCCATGCCGATGGAGAATTCGTTGACCCGCACGCCGCAGAGCTTCGCCGCCAGGAAGTGCCCCAGCTCGTGGACCGCCACCAGAACGCCGAAGATCAGAACTGCCGCCAGGATATAGACCAGTTTCATGCCAAATGCTCCTTGCTCACGATCTCGCGGGCCGCCCGGTCCGCCTCTAAAATCTCCTCCAGGGTGGGAGCCTCCACCACCGGAAGCGCCGCCATGGCTTTTTCCGTCAGGCGGAAGATGTCATAAAATCCAATTCTATCCGTCAAAAACAGCCGGACCGCCTCTTCATTGGCCCCGTTCAGCGCGGCGCAGGCCGTGCCGCCCCGCTGGGCCGCCGTCTCCGCCAGCGCCAGACAGGGAAACACCTCCCGGTCCGGTCTCGCAAAGGTCAGCGACGGACAGGCCAGCAGGTCCAGAGGCTCCGCCGGGTTCTCCCCCCGCTCCGGATACGTCATGGCGTACCGGATGGGCAGACGCATATCCGGCGTGCCCAGCTGGGCCAGCACCGCCCCATCCCGAAACTCCACCAGAGAGTGCACAATGGACTGGCGGTGAATCACCACATCCACCTGGGAGAGGGGCAGGCGGTAGAGCCGCATGGCCTCGATGACCTCCAGGCCCTTGTTCATCAGCGTGGCGCAGTCCACGGTGATCTTGGGGCCCATGGTCCAATTGGGGTGCTTCAAGGCATCCGTCTTTGTCATTCTGCCCGCTTCTTCCCTGTTCATGCCGTAAAAGGGTCCGCCGGAACAGGTCAAAATCAGGCGCTTGATCTCCCGCCTGTCTCCGCAGCCCTGGAGGCACTGGAAAATGGCGGAGTGCTCCGAGTCCACGGGAACGATCTCCGCGCCGCTTCGCTCCGCGGCGTCCATCACCAGCTCCCCGGCGCAGACCAGGGTCTCCTTGTTCGCCAGGGCGACACGCTTTTTCTCACCGATGGCGGCCAGAGTGGGTTTCAAACCCACCATGCCCACTACGGCGGTAACCACGGTGTCCGCCTCCGGCAGAACCGCAGCCTCCTCCAGGGCGGCGGGCCCGCCCAAAACACGGATCTCCGTATCCCGCAGCCGGACCGCCAGATCTCTTGCCGCCGCCTCATCGGTCATCACCGCCAGGCGGGGACGGAATTTCCGGGCCTGTTCCTCCACCCGCTCCACGCTGCTGTTGGCGGTCAGGGCGGCCACACGGAGGCCCAGCTGCTCCGCCACATCCAGGGTCTGCCGGCCGATGGAGCCGGTGGAGCCCAGTATTGATATTGTATTCGTCATATCCCCTGTCCTACCTCAAAAACCGAAAAAAGCCGAGGGAAACATCGTCAGAACAATCTCCACCATCGGAGCCACAAAGAGCACGCTGTCAAACCGGTCCAGCACGCCGCCGTGTTCCAGGAAGAGGCGTCCGTAGTCCTTGATGCCAAACTCCCGCTTGATGAGAGAGAAACTCAAATCGCCGATCTGGGCCACTACGCCGCAGACGAGGGACAGCAGCGCCATGGGGACGGCGGCGATGGAGGCGCTGAACCAGCGGTTCATCACATAGGCGAACAGCAAGCCGCACACCACATTTCCCAGCAAACCGCCGATGGAGCCCTCCACCGTCTTCTTGGGGCTGACCTTGGGGGCCAGCTTGTGCCTGCCCAAGGTGAGGCCGGCGAAATAGGCGAAGGTGTCGCAGGCGAAGCTCAGGATGAAGGGCAGGAGGAACCACGCCCGGTGGATTCCGGCGGCCTCCAGGCGGAGGAAGGAGGAGAAGGACCAGCCGATGGCGATGCTGCCGAAGAGACCCGCCATGATCTGGCTGAATTTCACCCCGCCGCCCTTATGGATGGCGCAGCCGAAGAAAATCAGCGCTTCCAGCACAAGCAAAAGCGCAATGGCCTCCGGACGGTCATAGTACCACTCCACGGTGAAGACCGCGGCGACCGCGCTCAGGCCTACCAGCTCGCTCCGCTTCACACCGCTGACGCACTGCTGCAATTCCATGCTCCCGATACCCGCCAGAAGGCACAGCGCCGCCATCATCACGAGGCTCGGCGCCCGGAGCACCACGTAGACCAGCACCGGAACGCCGATGACGGCTACCAGGATTCTTGATTTCATGAATGGTCACATCCTTTAATGTGCCGCTCGCTTCGCTTTGCGGCGCCCGCAGGGGCTCCGCCCCCGCACCCCGCCACCTTTTGAAAAAGGTGGACGAAAACTCTATTTCTTTACCCCGCCGAAACGGCGGTCTCTGCTGTGATAGGCCGCGATCGCCCGGTCCAGCTCCGCCTCGTCAAAGTCCGGCCAGAGAGTATCCGTATAGTAAAACTCCGAATAGGCGCACTGCCACAGCAGGAAATTGCTCAGCCTCAGCTCCCCGCTGGGCCGGATGATCAGCTCCGGGTCCGGAATCCCGGCGGAGTCCAAATACCCGGAGAACGCCGTCTCGTCCAGCTCCTCCGGCCGCCGCTCCCCAGCGGCGCAGTCCGCGGCAAACCGCCGCGCCGCCCGCAGGATCTCATCCCGTCCTCCGTAGTTCAGGCAGACGTTGGCCTGAAAGTCGCCGGCGCTCAGGTGCTCGGTGATCTCGTCCGTCTCCTTGGCCAGCGCCCGCAGCTCCGGGGCGATGGGCGTCATGTCCCCGAAGAAGTGGAGGCGGATGTGGTCCCGCTCCATGGTGTCCACCGCCTCCAGGAGGTACTTTTTCAAGAGGGCCATAATGGCGGAGACCTCCGCCTCGGACCGCTTCCAGTTCTCCGTGGAAAAGGCGTACACCGTCAGGTACTTCACGCCGATATTCTTGCAGTAGGTGGCGATGCGGCGGAAGGTCTCCGCCCCCGCCTTGTGCCCCGCGGTACGGGGCAGGCCCCGCCTGGTGGCCCAGCGGCCATTGCCGTCCATGATGATCGCGATATGGCGGGGCGGCTGCGCCCCAGGGGCCATGGCCTCATTAGAGCGGGGCGGCGTAAGCCGCCCCGCCTGGTTGTTATTCTCCGCCATCAGACCGCCATCAGTTCCTTCTCTTTTTTCGCCAGCAGATCGTCCAGCGCCTTGCAGCTGTCGTCGGTGAGCTTCTGGAGGTCCTTCTCCACCATCTTCATCTCGTCCTCGGTGATCTCGGACTTCTTCTCCTGCTTCTTAAAATTATCCATGGCGTCCCGGCGGATGTTCCGCACCGCCACCTTGCCGCCCTCGGCGTACTTGCGGATCTGCTTGACCAGCTCCTTGCGGCGCTCCTCCGTCAGCTGGGGGAACGCGAGACGGATAGCCTTGCCGTCGTTCTGGGGATTGATGCCCAGGTCGGAGTTCTGGATGGCCTTCTCAATGGCCTTCAGGGCGGAGCCGTCCCAGGGGGTGATGACCAGGGAACGGGGATCGGGAGAGGCGATGGCCGCAATCTGCTGAATGGGGGTGGGGGTGCCGTAGTAGTCCACCATAATGCGGTCCAGCACCGCGGCGTTGGCCCGGCCCGCCCGCACGGAGGCGAAATCCGCAGCCACGGAGTCGATGCTCTTCTTCATTTTCTCCTCGTAAACTTTATACTCGTCTTTCAGCATGATGGGGTCCTTCCTTTCAATATAAAATCAATGTAAAAATATCGTGGAACGCGTCTGCGGTCATTCCTTGACGATGGTCCCAACCTTCTCGCCGCACAGCGCCCGGATGATGTTCCGGGGGTCCTTGAGGGCGAAGAGCAGCACGGGGATGTGGTTGTCCATGGACAGCGACGTGGCGGTGGTGTCCATCACCATCAGGTGCTGGGACAGCACGTCGTCATAGCTGATGGTGTCGTATTTCACGGCGGCGGGGTCCTTTACCGGGTCGGCGCTGTACACGCCGTCCACGTTCTTGGCAAGCAGGATCACGTCGGCCTCGATCTCCGCGGCCCGCAGCACGGCGGCGGTGTCCGTGGAGAAGTAGGGATTGCCGGTGCCCGCGCCGAAGATGACCACACGCCCCTTCTCCAGGTGCCGGATGGCCCGGGAGCGGATGTAGGGCTCCGCGATAGAACGCATCTCAATGGCGGTCTGCACCCGGACGGGAATGCCCTTCTGCTCGCACACGTCCGCCACGGCCAGGCAGTTCATGACGGTGGCCAGCATCCCCATGTGGTCGGCACGGGTGCGCTCCATCTTGCCGCCGCTGTTCTTGGCGCCCCGCCAGAAGTTGCCGCCGCCCACCACCAGGCCCACCTGAACGCCCATGTCCAGGCACTCCTTGATGGTGTCGCAGACGCTGCCAATCATCTCAAAATCCAGGCCCGTACCCTTGCCGCCGGCCAGGGCCTCGCCGCTGATCTTCAACAGGACGCGCCGGTAAACTGGTTTTGCCATAGTGAGCCCTCCATTTTCTCTTGTTGTGGTGCGGGAGTTATTTGGTCTATTTTAACTTATTTTTCCGCTTTTGCATAGGGGGTAGACAAAGAATTTACAAATAAAATCCTGCGGTCTTCCAATCCTCCGTCTCCGCCCGGTTGAAAAATTTGTTCTGCCTTTCCGGTCCGCAACCGATATTTGACGCCCGGGTGGTAGCCTTTTCCCGGGAAATGTGGTATTCTGAGCAGGAAAAGGAGGCGGCGCTCTATGAGCTTAGGCGAGAAGATCGGTCAACACCGCAGGTCCCTGGGCATCTCCCAGGAGGAGCTGGGGGCGCGGCTGGGCGTCAGCCGCCAGGCGGTGAGCAAGTGGGAAACCAATGCCGCCACGCCGGACATGGCAAACCTCATCGCCCTGGCCAGAGAATTCGGCGTGTCCGTGGCGGAGCTGACGGAGACGCCGGAGCGGCCGAAAGAGGAGCGGCGTCCTCCTGAAAACCTGCGGCTGTTCCTCTTCCCCATTTTGATCGTACTGCTGACGCTGGCGCTGTTTGCCGCGGGAGGGATCTTACGTGCCAATTTTCAGCCGGACACACCTCCTCCTGCCGCCCCGCCGCCGGAGGACACAGCTTTCTCTGATACAACTGTACCCACCCGCGCCCCGGCCACAGACTTCGCCCTGATCTGGACCAACAGCGACGGATATAAAGAATTTTTAGAGCTGGGCGTCCAGGAAAATCTCTTCCCCTTCGGCACCTCCCTGGAGCTGACCGCGCCGGAGGAGGTCTGTGATACGGACTTCCGCGCAGCCACCGTTCACCGGGCGGACTGCGGCGCTCTTCTGGTAGAATACACCCATATTGAGGAGGACTCCACATGGGAGGCCGTCACCGGAATCTCCACCATCTCCTCCGGCATCCGCACGCCAAGAGGGATTTGCGCCGGCAGCACCAAAGCCGACGTAACGGCCGCCTACGGCGGCGAGCTGGTCTACTGCCTGAAAGAACCGTACGGATACACCCTGGTCCCCCACGACTACTATTACATCTATCATCCCGAAGCATCCTATACGCTGGCGCTCTACATCTATATGCGGGACGGCCTGGTGGCGGGGCTGAAACTGGAGGATATGCTGGACGCGGGCAGCGATTTCCACGCCCCCGACAATATATCCCGCTTCCCCATGAAAGACGGCGAACCGGACTTCTCCCTCCGGGAGGAGCCGGAGCGAGAGGAGCTCAACGATACACAAAGAGTATACATCGCCTTTAACCAGCTGGCGGCCAACAACAACCTCACCGCCGAGGAACAGTACGCCTGCCGCCGGGACATCTTCACCCTCCTGCCGGATATGGACTGGACGGAGCTGGGGCGGATGGGCACGTCGGAGTATCCCGAGGACACCATTTTTGCCCTGATGGATTGGCTCTCCCGGCAGGATACCTATACAGAATCCGAGATATTCTGGATTCAAACAGGTTCTACGGCCAAGGGAATCGACGGCGCCTACGCGGAATCCTATGACTACGTTCTCTCCCGCGCCTTTTTCTATAACCCCGCCGCCTTTGTCCGCAATCTGACCAAAGACGGCGGCGAGGACGAAACCTGGCGGTTCCACGCCGCCTTCGGCGCGGCGTTTGACGGCGTCTGGCATCCCCCAGAGTTGGCCGCCGCCCGGAAAACTCTCAACGACACGCTCTCCAGCGGGATATTTACCGAGGAGGAATCCGGCTGGTGCCGCCTGATGCTGCTGTATCTGGACGCGGCGGAGCGGGAGGACTTCGAGGGTCTTCCCCACTCCCCCTCGGAGCTGCCATAGAAAGCCGTCCCGCGGACACACCGAGGAGAACATGCGATCCTGACAGCAAAAGAGACGGCAGGCCGTCGGCCTGCCGCCTCTTCTCTATACCAGTGCCATTTACCAGGGAATAAACTGGAGGTTGGCGTCCACCCGGCCGCCGATCCCGGCAACGGAACAGCTGCTGGTGTACTGCCAGTAATCCATCTGGTAGCGGATGGTGGGATAGAGCTTCTCCGAGGTGTCGCTCTTGTACTCCGGATACCAGCTGAGATACGGGGCGATGGCCCCCTGGTCATACTTGATGTAGCTGACGTACGTGCCCGCGTAAATCATGGGGGTGTAGCCCGCCTCCTGAATCCGCTTGCAGAAGGCAACGGCGCAGGCAGTCGCCATCTCCGGCGTGGTGCCGTAGACCCGGTAGGTGGAGTTGTGCATCTCCCAGTCGTAAGCCACAGGGCCGTTGATCTCGTGGTCCCGCAGAAGCTCGATGACGAAGTCCGCCTCCTCGATGGCCTCCTCCACGGTGATGGCCTGGGCGAAGAAGTACACGCCGGTCTCAATACCCGCCGCCATGGCGCCCTCGATGTTCTGGGCGTAATAGGCGTCGGCATTGATGCCTCCGGTGGAGTAGCCCCGCAGGCCGATGCGCACCATGGCGAACTCCACGCCGTCGGCGGCCGCGGCCTCCCAGTCGATGGTCTCGTTCTCGCTGGCCCGGTTCTGATAGGCGGACACGTCGATGCCGAACCGGGTGCGGAAGCGGTTGCCGGTGTAGATGAGGCGGTCGCCGGTGTCGTTCCACATAAAGTCCCCCTCGTAGAGCTGGATGGGCTCCGCGTCGGCGTAGACGGGAATGGTCCGCTTGTCGTACTCAAACGTCTCTCCGGTAGTAACGCCGGGGGTGTAAACCTCGCTGGGCTGGATGCCGGGGCCCGCCGGTACGGGCGGCAGATCCGGCGTCTGGCCGGGCTGGAAGGGGTCCGTGGGCACCACCTGGAAGGTCGTGGGCTCCACGCCGCTGAAATTCCGGATGGTCCCCTGGATGATCACATTATTCAGCGTCACGGGGCCGGAGACGCCGGGGGCCAGAATCAGGTCTCCGGCGATGGTCATATCCGACAGGGACGCGCCGCCCTCGGCGTTGATCATCAGCGTGCCGGCCACATCGCTGGAGTAGCTCGACGTCTCCTGCACCAGAACCTGGATCATATTGTTGAGAATGTTGACAATCTCCGCCCGGGTAATGGGGTCCAGAGGGCGGAAATTTCCATCCTGGCTGTCGGTGATATATCCCCGGGCCGTCATCTCCGCCACCGGCCCCCAGGCGTACTCCGCGAACCGCTCCGCGTCCAGATAGGGCAGGCTCACGGTGGCGGCGTCCACGCCGAAGGCCCGGGCGATCATGGTCACCGCCTGCTGGCGGGTGATGGTGTCCGACGGCAGCGCCCTGCCGTTGTTGCCCAGGTAGATCCCGGCGGCATTGAGCTTGAGGATCGCCGGCTCCCAGTAGGTGCCCGCCGTGTCGGAGAACGTCTCCGCCGGAGCCTGGACCTGGAATTTTAAAAAGCGGTCCAGAATGCCGGCAAAGGCCCCCCGGGTGATGGAGTTGTCGGGACGGAAGGTGCCGTCCTCGTACCCCTGGATGATCTGGTACTCCTCGCTCCACTTGGCGATGGCTCCGGCGGCCCAGTGAGTCCCGGTGTCAACAAAGGCGGCGGAGACCGTGGTCATGGCCAGCGTCCCCGCCAGCGCCGCGGCCAGGAGGCGTTTTGGCAGTCGAATGTGCATGGCGGCAGTTCCTCCCTGTCGAAATTTGTCGGCACAAAATGAAAAAAACGCCGCGGCTCCGGAAAGAGCCGCGGTGTTATGTCACCTTATGGCGCCGTCTTTCCATTATACCGGAAAAAATGCGCAGGGTCAATATCTCTTTCCGGTTTGCCAGAAAATGCCGGTTTAACCGGATCAATACGTGGTGAACAGGGCGTCCAGGCAGGCGAACCGCCGGGGGCCGTCTGCGCCGGAGACGGGGTCGTGGATCACGTCGCAGACGATCACCGGCTCCGCTCCCTCCAGCAGCGATTCCACCCGGGCCAGAAAGGCGGCAATCTCCGCCTCGTCCGCATCGCCCTCCTGCGCCTCGCCCTCTCCCGCCGGGAAGAAGATCCGCTCCCGGAGATGGTCCAAAACCGCCCCGTCCTCCCCCAGGAAGAACTGGGCCAGCTGGAAATCCCCCCGGCCCGAGGCGGTATAGGGGGCGTACCACAGGAGATAGTCCGCCCCCTCCTCTTTTTTCAGGTACAGCTCTCCCCACTGACTGTGCTCCGCGCCGCAGGCAAAGCTGTAGATGGGCAAAACCTCTCCGCCCTCCCCCGCCCGCAGCACCGTGACCTGGGCGCTGGTAAAGCTGCCGCCGTCCAGGGCGCCGCCGTGGAGCGGCGCGGGCTCTCCCGTCCGGCCGCTCTCCACCGTCAGCACCAGGAGCTCCTCCACGCCGTCGTGAGTCAGGTCCGTGTAGACGGCGGAGCTGCTAGCCTCGCTGTAGTGGTCCATGAAATATGTACGCAGAATCTGCCGGGCCTCGTCCGCATCTGGCGCCGAGGCCATGGGGGGCTTTGGCAGGTGGTCCTCCGCGATGCTCTGGAACCGGCCGCCCTCCCACCGGGCCAGCCCCAGCGCCAGCGCCGCGGCCAGAAAAAGCCCCATCACACTCAGGGCGTGCCGTCTGTCCATTCCATCATCCTCTGTCTATATTCTCTCTGATTATAAAGACGCTCGGAGGCACCGTTTTGTTTCATGATTTTTCCAACTTTGGAAAAATTCACAAAATTTTATTCTTCTTTTGTGGAAACAACCGATATTTTCACCCGCCAGGGAAATACAGAACGCCGCTTTCCTGTTGGCGGCTCATCCCGCAGGACGCTGCCGCCCCGGAACACGGACAGGGCCAGGCCGATGAGGGCCATGTCGATTACCGTGTGGAGATTTCCCGACACCAGGGGCAGATGGGCGACAAAAAACACAAATCCAAGATTCAGCGCGGCGCTGAACAGCGTCTCCAGTCCCAGGCTCAGCACCACGGCCAGCGCCGTCAGGCGGCCCACCTGATGTTTCTGCCGCAGGCAGCGGACCAGGAGCCAGACCAGCAGCGCGGTGATGGCCGCCATCAGCAGGAGATAGGCCAGCCACCCGAATTCCACCAGCAGCGACAGCGGTATGAACTCCTGGTCTATGCGAAACTCCGTATAGCCCCTCTCTCCGCCAAACAGGCCGCCATACATTCTGCCGCCAAAGCCAATACCGGCCGCAAAAGAGCCGCTCCTCTCCCGGACCAGCGGGACATCCTCCAAGTACCTCTTCATGATCCAGCCCGCGTACCCGGCGCCCTTTGGGTCCAGCTCCGGATGGAGCGCGAGACGCAGCCTCATGACAAAGCTCTCTCCATATCCCATTCCAAAGAAGAGAGCCGGCATCCCCACAGCCAAGACCAACGCGGTCCCGGCAAATTTCCACCGGCCGGGGCCAAACCATCCCATCCAGACTGCGCACAGCAGCAGAACCAGGCCGCACACCAGCAGAATAAACAGCCCAAACATAAAAGAAGCCAGCATCGCAATCACCGCCAGTGGAATCCCTCCGGCCACGGCCAGGGCGAAGTTTCGCCATCCGGTTCCCCGGCAGCTGTACAGCCAGAGCGCGTATACTGCCGGATAGAGCAGAATGACATACCGTATGTAATAAGCCGTATAATAATTCACATGGGGCAGCAGGCACAGGGCCAGCACCCCCGCCGCCAGCGCCCCGACATAGATGGCCCTGGGACGGCGGGCCAGAGAGGATACGTCCAGAAAATACATCCCCAGCAGGGCCGCCGTTCCCAGCGCCAGCGCCAGAACCGTCATCACAAAGCTGGAACAGGCAAACCCCACCCGCAAAAACGCCCCCAGGCAGGCTAAGGCGATGGTCATTCCCAGCAGTCCCCACTGGGGCCGGGGCCGGTGGAGCCGGTCCAGCTCCGTGCCCACGGAAACCGGGTCCCCCATCTCCTCCACCGCCAGACGCTCCGGGTCCTCCCGGCCCTCCGCCGCGAAAGCGTCCCGCTGGTCCTCCAGGTGGCGGCGGAGCTCCAGGGACACCACGGGCCGGGCCCGCCTCCAGCGAATCTGCGCCTCCACCGTCTCAATATACCCTTGAATGGTCTCAGGCAAGGCAGGCGCCCCCCTCCAGGACCCGGCCCACGGCCCGGGCGTAGTCGTTCCACGCCGCCTCCTTCTCCCGCAGGGCCGCGCCGCCCCGCTTCGTCAGGCGGTAGTACCGCCGGGGCTTCCCGGCGGCGGCCTCTCCCTCGTAGGCGGTCACCAGCCCTTTCTCCTCCAGGCCGTGGAGCAGGGGGTACAGCGTTCCGGCTTTCAAATGAAAGGTGTCGTCGGAGCGGCGGCGCAGCTCCTCGATCATCTGGTAGCCGTACTTATCCCCGTCCTCCAGCAGTTTCAGCACCAGCATGGCCATGCTGCCGCTGACCAGGCTCTTGTCCAATTCCATTCTGTCTCCTCCTTTTATATCGGCCGTCTATATATTCAGTATATATTGGTAACCGATATATGTCAAGGAAAAAGATGGAGGGAATCCAAGGATTCCCTCCACCTCTGTTCCGCTTTGCGGGTCAGATGCCGCTGCCTTTACTTCCGCCGGACAGGATAGCAGACCTCTGTCAAAAACTCGTCGGGGTTCCGGGTATCGTGGGGACTGATGTGGTAGATGAAGAAGGCGGCGCCGTCAAAGGTCCAACCGTTCTCCCGCACCCAGGCGGCTACGGCCTCATTCACCTCCGTCATCTGGTCATAGCTCCCACGGAAGGTGGCGGAGGCCACCTGCACCGCCGGAACGGTCTTGAACTTCACGTGTTCGGTATCGGGATAATTTCCTTTCACGGTCTTCTGGATCTCCACATCCGCGTCGCTCTCCCTGTACTCCTCATCGTAGTACACGGCAACGCAGATCGCCGGGTCCCCGTCCTGGATGTTCATCCGGGCCGTCTCCTTGCAGTAGATGTGCCACAGGTCCCCCTCCCGGTCGTAACTGGGAATGATCTGCCGAACACTGGCCACGGTCCGCTCCGGCACCGTCTTGATCGTCACATCGTATTTCATTCTTGCTTCATCCTTTCTCAGCCGTTCCAGGGCTGTGTCCAGAAGCCGCAGCCGCCGCTCCGCTTCCTCCAGGGACGAGACCGCCTCCGCCCTTTTCAGCCGCAGGCACCGCTCCAGGGTTTCCGGCTCTCCATAGCACTCCAGCACCTCCGAAATAGAGCTTTGTGTAAAGCCCATATCCTTTAATGCTGTAATCCGGTTCGCCGTCAGGAGCTGGTACTCGCTGTAATAGCGGTAGCCGGTGAATGGGTCGGTGGCCTCCGGCGTCAGGAGGCCGCTTTCGTCGTACTGGCGCAGCAGGCGGATGCTGATCCTGGACAGTTTTGAAAATTCGCCGATTTTCAGCATAGTGTGTCCTCCACATCGACATGGAATCTTGAGCTCAGGAACAGCATAAGCCCTCCCCCGGGGTGAGAGTCAAGACGGTTTTGAAAAAATTTTTTCAATATGAAAAGAGCCGCCCGCGCCGGAGGGCACGGGCGGCTGGGGTCATTCCACAGTGACCGATTTCGCCAGGTTCCGGGGCTTATCGATGTCACATCCCCGCTGCAGCGCCACATAGTAGGCGAAGAGCTGGAGGGGCACGATGCTCAAAGACGGCTGGAGCACGGGATGGGTGTCCGGCACGGCGATCACCGCGTCGGCGGTCTTGGCCATCTTCTCCCGGAAGCTCTCCGTGGTGACGGCCAGGACCTCCGCGCCCCGGGCCTTCACCTCTACCACGTTGCTCATGGCCTTGTCAAACAGCGGACCGTAAGTGCCCAAGGCCACCACCAGCGTCCCCGGCTCGATGAGGGAGATGGTGCCGTGCTTCAGCTCGCCGGAGGCGTAGGCCTCGGAGTGGATGTAGCTGATCTCCTTGAGCTTCAAGGAGCCCTCCAGGCCCATGGCGTAGTCCAGGTTCCGGCCGATGTAGAAGACGGAGTCGTGGTTGAAGTACCGGGAGGCAAAATACTGGGTGTCTTGGAAATCCTCCAGATACCGCTCCATCTTCTCCGGCAGGGCTTGAAGCTCCGCCAGGATGGCGTCGTACTCGCTCCGCTCCACGGTACCCAGCAGGTCCGCCAGATACAGCCCCACCAGGTCCAGGGCCGCCAGCTGAGTGGAATAGCCCTTGCTGGTGGCCACGGCAATCTCCGGCCCGGCCCAGGTGTACAGCACGTCGTCCGCCTCCCGGGCGATGGAGCTGCCTACCACGTTGCACACGGCCAGGGTCCTGCCCCCCAGGCGCTTGGCTTCCCGCAGGGCGGCCATGGTGTCCAGGGTCTCGCCGGACTGGCTGATGGTGATGACCAGCGTATGCTCATCCACCAGCGGCTCGCTGTACCGGAACTCCGAGGCCAGCACCACCTCCACCGGCCGCCGCAGAAGCCGCTCCCACACGTACTTTCCCACGATCCCCGCGTGATAGGCGGAGCCGCAGGCCACCATGTAGATATGGGAGATGTTCCGGGCGTACTCCACCGTCAGGGTGATGTCGTCCAGTACGATCCGTCCCTCCCGGACGCGGGGGGAGATGGTCTTGCGAAGGGCCTCCGGCTGCTCCAGAATCTCCTTGAACATGAAGTGGGCGTAACCGCCCTTCTCCGCCGCGGACACATCCCAGTCCACTATATTGTACTTTTTGTCCACTGGAATGAGCTCGTCGTCAAATACGTCAATGCTGTCCGGCGTTACCACGGCGATCTCGCCGTCCTCCATGTAGATGACGTCCCGGGTGTGCTTGATGATGGCCGTTACGTCCGAGGCGATGAAGTTGCCGTTTTCGCCCTTGCCCAGGATCAGCGGACTGTCCTTCCGGGCGGCGATAAGGGCGTTGGGATAGTCGGAGCAGATGATGCCGAAGGCGTAGGAGCCCTCAATGCGGCGCAGGACACGGCCCACCGCCTCCAGCATATTGCGGCACTCGTTGTAGTGGTACTCCAGCAGCTGGGCCACCACCTCCGAATCCGTGTCGGAGGCAAATTTCACCCCCAGCTTCATCAGGTGCTCCTTGAGCTCCAGATAGTTTTCAATAATGCCGTTGTGGACCAGGGCGATACTGCCGTTTTCGCTGATATGCGGGTGGGCGTTGACGTCATTGGGCTCCCCGTGGGTGGCCCAGCGGGTGTGGCCGATGCCCAGGGTCCCCTCCAGGTCCGTTCCGCCGCGGGTCAGGTCCGACAGGACCCGCAGCCGCCCCTTGGCCTTGCGCACCTGGAGCCCCCGGCTCTCCGAACGGACGGCGATCCCGGCGGAATCGTAGCCCCGGTACTCCATCCGCTCCAGACCGTCCAGCAAAATAGGGGCGGCCTGATCCCGCCGTCCCGCAAATCCGATAATTCCACACATGATTTGAAAATCCTCCTGATTGTAGTCAAGAGGACAAACGCGCAGGATTTGTCGCTCTCTCCGCGGCCGCGGCCCCTTTGTTTTGCGGTCGCCCGCATATTTAAAGGCCGCGTCACGCGCCCGCGGGGCGCGGAGGGACATCCGCCGAATCTTCGATCCTTCCCTCTCCTCGTCATCCTGTAAAGTTTTACTGCATTACAGGCACTGGCGCTTTTGATGGGTGCTCCCCATAGTCCTCCTTTCTCTCTGCGCTTTTATGATAAAGCCCCCCGCTGGAGGCAGTATCCAGGAATAATTCTGCGGCAGGGGCAGACACTACTCAGACGGAGGGAAACCGCCTATGATGACCGCCTTCGCGCGCACTGTGATACTCTACTTTCTCATTATGATCGGCCTGCGCCTGATGGGCAAGCGCCAAATCGGCGAACTGGAGCCCAGTGAGCTGGTGCTGACCATGATGATCTCAGACCTGGCCACCGTGCCCATGCAGGACTTCGGCATTCCGCTGCTGGCCGGGGTCATTCCCATTTTAACGCTTCTGGCTCTCTCCATGCTCATGAGCCAGCTGTCTCTGCGGAACCTGCGGTTCCGGGAGCTGGTGTGCGGCACCCCCGCCGTGCTGATCCGCCACGGGGTCATCCAGCAGCAGACCATGCGGAAAAACCGCTACACCCTGGACGAGCTTCTGGAAGAGCTGCGGAGCCAGGGCATCTCCTGCGTGGAGGATGTGAAATACGCCATCCTGGAGAACTCCGGCCAGCTATCCGTCCTGCCCTGGACCCGGCGGCAGCCCCCCACCGCCGCCCAGCTGGATCTGGAGGTGGAGGACGATGTGACTCTGCCCACAGTCCTCATCAACGACGGGCGGGTTTTAGCGAGAAATCTCGCCGCCTGCGGCCATGACCGCGCCTGGCTGAACGGCCAGCTGCGGCAATGGCAGGCGTCCTCCCCCAGGGAGGTCTTTCTCCTGACCCTGGACGAACAGGGCCGGGTATCCTGCGTAAAAAAGGAGGAAGGTGTATGAGGGGTACCCTGCCGCCTCTGGCCTTGCTGGCGTGTCTCCTGGCCTTTGCCCTGTGGAACGGGGAGCGGATCGGCGATGACACGGCCCGCTGGCGGGCACAGCTGCAACGGGCGGACGCCCTGGCGCAGGCAGAGGACTGGACGGGAGCCGCCGCCGCTCTCGCGGAGAGCCACGCGGACTGGACCAGCGGCCAGACCTATCTCCACGTCGTCTCCCAGCACAGCGCCGTGGACGAGGCAGAAGCTATGTACCGCCGCTGCCACGCCTTCGCCGCCACCCAAGAGCTCTCGGAGTTTCGGGCAGAATTGGCCGGGCTGCGGGAACAGCTGCGGCTGCTGGCGGAGATGGAGCGGTTCAGTATCCGGAACGTCCTCTGAACCGCCGGAATATCACTCGTCCTCCAGCAGCAGCTTGTTCAGCTCCTCCTTGAAGGTGTCAATGTCCTTGAACTGACGGTACACGGAGGCAAAGCGGACGTAGGCCACCTGGTCGATCTTCCGCAGCCGCTCCATGACCTTCTCCCCCACGTCCTCGGTGCTGATCTCCCGCTCCATGGAATTCTGGAGATCCTGCTCGATCTCGCCGGCGACACGCTCCAGGTCTGCCAGAGGCACCGGGCGCTTCTCGCAGGCGCGAATCATGCCGGAGAGCACCTTCCGGCGGTCAAAGCTCTGACGGCTGCCGTCCTTCTTCATGACCACCATGGGAAGACTCTCCACCGTCTCATAGGTGGTGAACCGTTTGCCGCAGGAGAGGCACTCCCTCCGGCGGCGGATGCTGGCCCCTTCCTCGGCGGGCCGGGAATCAATGACTTTGCTCTCGCTGTACCCACAAAACGGACACTTCATAAAAAAGGCCTCCCATTCTCACGCCGGCGTTCCGCGCCGGCGCCGTTTCTTTCGCGGCCGCCCGTGCCCTTACCGGGGCTCCGCGGCGGACAGGTATGGACGTATATCTATATTGTAAAATTATAACACAAAACCACCGGATGTGGTATACATAATTTCATTTTCAACAAATTTTTTTCTGCTCCGCCCGGAGAGGACCTGTACCAATCTATGGAAACACCGGCCGCTCCTCTCCGTCGAAGACAAAGACGGCGTATCTCCCGCCGTTGATGGACCGGATACTCGCAAAGCAGAAGAGCGTCGGCAGCGGGAAGGACTTTTCACTGTCATAGGGCAGCGCCAGAGAGAGCCGGTCCGCCTCTGTCCGCACCAGGGCTCCCGAAATTCCCCGCAGCCGCTTCCGCAGCCATGGGGAATGAAACCGCGACTCCGGGTCCGGCGCGGCCTGCCACGCCTCCCGATCTTCCTCCGCCGCAGGCCGGACCTCCCCCCGCAGCAGCCTGCCCAGGGGTTCCGTCATCCGCATGGAGAACCTCCGCCGGATCGCCGCCTCCTGCCCCGCGGGTTCCAGAACGCCCAGCCGCAGGGAGCCCTCCCGGCCCACGGCCCAGGCGCACCACAGCCCCTCTCCCGGCAGGCGGCAGCGGGCGTCAAACCAGGTATAGAGCGCCTCCCGCTCCACGGTCAGCTCCCCCGCCGGTCTGCCGTCCAGCAGCAGCGGAAACTTATCCACGCATCCCTTGCTCATACCACCGCCTCCCAGCCGTGTCACAGGCCGGGGAGATAAACATACCCCGCCTGTGCCAATCTATGCGCAGGCGGGGCTGGTTATGTGATTTTCCGTCAGGAAACGGTATAGGACCCCCGCACCAGCAGCTTCGTGGTGGCGGCGGCAGCCCGGACGGCCCGGTTCTCAATCGTCATCATGTAGAGGTGGTTCTGAACCAGGGCGCCGCCATTGTTCAGCGTCCCGGCGGTGGTCTCGTCAATCAGTCCCGGCGCGGAGGGCGCCACACAGACAGCGGCGCCTACCCGCAGCATCACCTCGCAGCCCACGTCCCCGGTCAGGGTCTGCCCGTTGGAGAGCGTCACCACAGTGAACACAGCCGCCGTAGAGGACCCGGCGCCGGCGGCCTGTCCCCCCAGCTGGCCGGTCCGGGCCGCGATTTTCTCATCCACCCGGGCCATAATGGTGTTCATAAACGTCTCATTCAGGTAGCTCAGGGTCACCAGGGGGTCCTGGGCGGACCCGGCCTCCGCGGCCAGGGCCGTGGTCACGAGAACGCCGCACAGGGCCGCCGCCGCGGCCAGCCGCAAAAACCAATTCTTTTTTTTCATATGTACCTCCTCTGTACAGCCGTCCTCCCGGAAAAGCAGACCCCCTCCGGGAGGACCGGCGATTCACACCAGTTGGTCGTGCGGCAGTCCAAAGCTCACCGCGATGGCCGTATCGACCTTTTCCATCACATGCTCCTCCACATGGCCCATTCGCTCCCGCAGCCGCTTTTTGTCCAGGGTCCGCACCTGTTCCAGCAGGACCACGGAATCCCGGCTCAGGCCGCAGCTCTGGTCCACGGGGAGGTCGATATGTGTCGGCAGCCGGGCCTTACCCGTCTGGGAGGTAATGGCCGCCGCGATCACAGTGGGGCTGTAGCGGTTTCCGGTGTCGTTCTGAATAATCAAAACCGGCCGGACGCCGCCCTGTTCGCTGCCCACCACCGGGGAGAGATCGGCATAGTAAATATCGCCGCGCTTGACACTCGTATCCACAAAGTTCACACTCCGCCGAAAGAAGTACCCGTCACCAAATTCTCTTCGGTGAGGCCACTTTCATTCTCCCACGCAGGCCCGGAATTTATACGCTGCCCCGCAGGTAAAATTCCGGCGTCTCCGCCCCGCAGTATCCTATGCGCGGGACAGGCCCGGAGTGTGCGCCCGGTCCTCCTCAGAGCAGCAGCCGCAGACTGCGCTCCACCTCTCTGCCTCCCTGGATATATACCCGGGGCACCCGCTTGCTGACCGCGCAGGTCAGCTCGTAGGAGATGGTCCCCAGCACCGCCGCCAGCTCGTCCACCGGCTGGCGGCTTCCGAAGATCTCCACCTCGTCCCCCACACAGACGTCCGGCTGGTCTGTGAGATCCACCATGGTCATATCCATGCAGATCCGCCCCAGGACAGGGGCGGCCCCGCCCGCCGTCCGCACCGCCATGCGGTTGGAAAGTCCCCGGAACAGCCCGTCCGCGTAGCCGATGGGCAGCACTCCCACCCGCGTCTGTCCTTCCGTGCGGAAGGTCCTGCCGTAGCTGACGTCCGTGCCCGGGTCAAAGACCTTGACGGCGGCGACGCTGGATTTCAGCGTCATGACCGGGCGCAGACCCAGCCGCCGCCGGTCCGCGCCCGCCCCGTACAGGGCAATGCCGGGGCGCACCATATCCAGGTACATCTCCGGATACCGGGCCAGAGCGCCGCTGTTGGCACAGTGCCGCAGGGCAAAGGTCCTGCCCCTGGCCGCCAGGGCCTCCAGCACCCGGGTAAACACATCAAACTGCTCCCGCGTGTAGGCCTCGCTGTCTCCGCCGTCCTCGTCGGACACTGAAAAATGTGTAAAAATCCCCTCCGCCTCCAGATGGGGCAGGTCGCAGGCCCGGGCGATGGCCTCCACGCCGCCGGCAAAGCAACCGCCACGCACCTGAACGCCCAGCCGGGACATGCCGGTATCCACCTTCATGTGCACCCGCAGCGTGCCGCCGCAGGCCGCGGCGGCATCGCTGTACGCCTCCGCAGCCGCCGTGCCGGACACCGCCTGGGTGATGTTGTGGGCGATCAGCTGAGGCACCATCTCCGGCGGGGTGTAGCCCAGAATCAGGATGGGAGCCCGGATGCCTCCATGGCGCAGCTCCCGGGCCTCGTCCAGACTGGCCACCGCCAGATACTCCGCACCCAGCCGCTCCAGATGGGCGGCTGTCTGCACCGCCCCGTGACCGTAGGCGTCGGCCTTGACGATCCCCAGATATTTGACCCCTGGCCCGGCCAGCTCTCTGGCCCGGCGGTAATTGTGGGTCAGGGCGTCCAGGTCGATCTCCGCCCAGGTCCTTCGTAAAATCGCATCGTCCATTTCGCGGAACCACCTTCGAGCATCTCTTTTGGAAGGCCGGGACGCCTCAGGCCGCCCCGCCATCCTCTGCGGGTTCTATTGTATCACAAAAAGAGAAGCTCGTAAAGTCCGCCGTTAAAATGACCTCGCCATCCACGGCGATCTCCCCCCGGAGGGGCGTCCCGTCCTCCTGCCGCAGCCAGACGGAGGAGACAATCTTCCCGTCCTGAAGGCCGCTCTGGTCCACAGCAAGCCGCAGGCAGGCCGTCCCGTTCCACTCCTCCTGGTTCTCCTCCAGCAGCCAGCCGTCCCGCAGGGCATTCATCAGCCGGGGCAGGCAGGCGGCGGGACTGATCTCCTCGCTGCCCAAGGCCCCCGCGTTCAAACAGGCGTCCTCGTACTCGATGCGCCAGTCGCTGTCGCTGAGCACCGCTTTGACCCCGGCGATGATCTCCGGCTCCAGCACCTCCACCGTGCTCTCCCCGTCCGGCGTGTATTCGCACCGCAGCAGGGCCTCCCACTCCAGTCCCTCCTGGCCGCAGACCACCGACGCCTCCATGGTACAGCCCGCCATATCGTGATACCGCTGGCGCAGGTCCACCGTCTCCGTCTCCCCCGTTTCGCCGCCGGCGCAGGCCGTCAGCAGCACAAGCAGGGCCATCATTGGTACACAGAGCCCTCTGCGCACCGAAATTCCTCCTTTTTTATGGACCTCTTCCTACAGGCCCAGTTCCTGAAACACCCCGGGCAGCTCCCGGATCACGTCCTCGGGCGTCATGCAATAGGCCGTCAGGCGCTCCGCCGCCAGATCCCCGGCCCGGCCGTGGAGCCACACGCCCCCCGCCGCCGCCTGGACCGGCGCGGCCCCCTGGGCCAGGAGGGAGGCGATGATCCCCGTGAGCACATCGCCGCTGCCGCCCTTGGCCAGGCCCGAGCCGCCGGTGGTATTCACCAGGGCGTTGCCGGAGGGCACGGCGGTGACGGTCCGGTGTCCCTTGAGCACCAGAATGCAGCCATGGGCCTGGGCAAAGGCCCGGGCCGCCCCCACCCGGTCCCCGCCGGAGAGGCCGCCGCCCACGCGGGCAAACTCCCCGTCGTGGGGCGTCAGGATGGTGACCCGGCCCCGCCGGGCGTCCAAAGTATCTATATGCCCCTCCAGGGCGTTTATGCCGTCGGCATCCAGCACCACCGGTTTTTCCGTCCGCTCCAGAAGCTCCCGCACCAGCCGGGCGGTGTCCTCGTTCCGGCCAAGGCCCGGACCGATGGCCAGGACGCCGCAGCCCTCCAGCTTTTCCATAATGGCCGGGAGGGCCGTCCCCCGGAGTCTCCCGCCCCACCAGCTGGCCAGGGGGAAGGGCATGGCGGAGACGCACCGGGACGCCTCGATCTCCCAGATGCTGTCCGGCACGCCCAGATAGACCAGCCCGCAGCCGGACCGCACCGCCGCCGAGGCCGTGAGGTAGGGCGCGCCGGTGTAACCAACGCTCCCGCCTACGATCAGGAGTTTCCCGAAATCCCCCTTGTGACCGTCCGACTTCCGGGGCGGCACCGCCGCCCGGACAAAGTCCCGCTCCACAGTCTGGGTCCGGCAGACCGTCTCCCGCACCAGATCCCCGGGGATGCCAATGTCCCGAATCTCCACCTGACCGGACAGAACCGCGCCGTCTCCAACAAACTGCCCTGTCTTCGGAAGTGTAAAGGTAATTGTCCTGTCAGCTTTGACGGCACAGCCAAGGACAGCGCCCGTGTCCGCCGCCACGCCGCTGGCGATGTCCGCGGACACCACTCTCCCGGGGCTGGCGTTCACCATGGCGACAGCGGCGGCAAAATCCGACTCCGGAGCGATTTCCCGGGAAAGTCCTACGCCGAATATGGCGTCCACCAGCACATGGCTGGCGGCGATCCAGCCCGTCTGATCCTGATCGTTTCGGTCAAAGGGCTCCAGCTCCACGCCGCACTCGCTGAGACGGCGGGTCTCCTCCAGGGCGTCCGGCGTCAGCCGCTCATAGCTGCCCACCAGGAACACCCGGACCCCGATCCCCCGCAAAAACAGCAGTCGGGCGGCGGCGACGCCGTCCCCGCCGTTGTTTCCCGCGCCGCACAGCACGGACACCCGCGCCTTTCCCGGCCGGACGGGCAGCAGGTCCAGCACGGCCTCCGCCACGCCCTCCGCCGCCCGCTCCATCAGATCAATAGAGGGGATCCCCCGGTCCTCAATGGCCTGCCTGTCCAGTTCCTTCATCTGGGAAGATGTGGCCAGTTTCATCATACATACCTCCGCCTAATATTGAGTCTATGGCTTTTACTATTATTAAGCGACCGATTCCTCCGCGCAAGTCCTCTATCGCCCGGCTGGACTTGCGGCGTCCCCAAACATATGCTACAATTGAAACCGTCAATAAATTTCCGGTGGTGATTACCATGGCCTTTCGGCTGATTGATGTGGAAAAATGGGACAGAAAAGAGTATTATCTGCACTTCATGCGGGAAGTCGTCTGCACCTATTCCGTCAACGTGGAAATCGACGTCACACCCCTGCGGGAGCAGCGGCTGTACCCCGCCATGCTGTGGCTGCTGACAGATACTGTGAACGACTATGAGCAATTCCGCACACACCTCTCGCCCAATGGCCCGGGTATTTTTGACAGGATGCTGCCCAGCTACACAATTTTTAACAAGATCAGAGAGACCTTCTCCTCTATCTGGACGGAATTTTCTCCGGATTACGGGGAGTTTCTGCGGCGCTATACCGCTGATACCAAAGCCTATGAGAACGCCTCCGCCTTTTCTCCAAAGCCTGGAAAACCGGAGAACTGCTTTGATGTCTCCATGCTTCCCTGGCTTACCTTTACCGCTTTTAACATCAATGTTTATGATACGGGAAACTATCTGCTTCCGATCTTCACCATGGGAAAGTCCTTTGAGCGGAACGAAAAACTCCTTCTTCCGCTGTCCATTCAGGTACACCATGCTGTCTGCGACGGATACCATGTGTCAAAATTTGTGAATACCCTTCAGGAGAAAGCGGCGTCATTTTCTTTCCGGCCAAACGGGAAATGACGGCGGAAAACCGTCCGTTTTCAAGGGATGCAACTCAAAGTTTACACGGTTTTCTCCAAACGCAACAGGAAATCGCTGGCGTTGCGGCCTCCGCTCCGGTACGCTGGGAGCATCAAATACAAGGAGGACTTTCCCATGGCATTTCCCGAAAATCTGCAATTCATCCGCGCCCAGGCCGGCGTCACCCAGGAGCAGCTGGCGGAACAGCTGGAGGTCTCCCGGCAGTCCGTCAGCAAGTGGGAGAGCGGCCAGAGCTTTCCCGAGATGGACACTCTGCTGCACATCTGCGACCTCTACGATGTGAATCTGGACACCCTGCTCCGGGGCAGCGTGGAGGAGAGCCGGGTGGAGGACACCGCCAAATACCACCAGTTTATGACCCGCTTCGCAAGGCGCATGGCCCTGGCCATCGGCGGCATCATCGCGGGCGTCGGTCTCTGCGCGCTGCTGGAGGCCCAGGGCCTGCCGGAGATGCTCATCGGCACCGTACTGCTGCTGATTGTCACCGTGTGCGTCGTGGTCATTGTGGCCTCCGCCATTCAGCACGAAAACTTCTGCAAACGCTATCCGGTCATCGCCGACTTCTACACCCAGGAGGAGAAGGACGCCTATCACCAGAAATTTGTCTGGTACATCGCCGGCGGCGTAGGGGCCATCCTCTTTGCATTGGTTTTGATGTCATTGTTTTTCTACGCCTTCCCCGAGGGGGAGCCCTACGAGTCCTACGCCATGTGCCCCTTCCTCCTGATCGTGGCCGGAGCGGTGGGCGCTTTCGTCTACGCCGGAATCAACGAGGAAAAATACAAGATCTGGAAGTACAACCGGGACAACAATCCCACCCCGGAGGCCAAGCGCCGCCTGAATCTCATCGGCACCGTACAGGCCGCCATGATGATGGTGGTCACGGCCATTTACGTTGGATTGGGGCTCTCCCTGGGACTGTGGCGCACTACCTGGTGGCTCTTTGCCGTGGGCGGCATCCTCTGCAGCGTAGTATCCATTGTACTGGACCCCTACAAGGGGGAGGACTGAACCCCAGACAGAGAAGAGACCGGAAGCCACGCCGTCTCTTCTCTGTCTTTTTTCAAATCCAGCGGAAATTCTCCCGGCCCGCGCCCACCTCAAAGTGGTACTTTCCGATGCCCAGGTCAATGCCGGAGAAAGCGCCGTTATCGCAGGTCATGTTCACCGTGTCTCCCCGGCCGGTGATCCGGAACGCCTGCTTATTCAGGGCCGTAGGGGCCAGCAGCACCGCCTCCACCCCTCGGGTAAACCACTCCGGCGCGGCGCCGTCGTAGGCGCTGATATCCTCCGCCCGCTTCGACCTGTGCGGAACCCCCTGGGACGCTCCGTAGCCCACCGCGATGATGCCGGCAAGCCGTTCGCCGCCCGTCAGGCCGGCGCTTCTCCGGACGTTGTTCCTGCTGTAGGTTCCTCCCACCCACCAGGTATTCAGGCCCAGCGTCTGGGCGTAGAGCATAACGTCGCAGCCGCAGTAGCCCAGCTTCTCATCCTCCCCGGCGCTCCCCGCCAGAACGATGTAATTTTGGACGCCCCGGGCCAGGACCAGCCTGAAAACCGCCTGAAACGCCTGAGCGTCCCCCGTCACCAGCTTCATCTTCAGGCCGTATTGTGCATTGCTGCCGGCGATCCGCGCCTCCAGCTGCGACACGGTCTCCGGAGAGAGCGCCCGGTCTGTGTACCTGCGTACCGTATGCCTGGTCTCCATGGCCTCTGTGATCGTCATCAGCGGTCCTCCTAAAATTATAATATTGTGTAATTGTACTGAGTATAGCACAGGCGGCCATCCGGCACAAGGCCCTTTCCCAGACCGCCGTCCCTGCAAGCCAGGGCAGAAAATGGGCATTTTCCCTCTTGCATTTCTCCGGCTTCTATGGTATAAGTGGTACTTGAAATCAGCAATGAACGGGAAAATAACGGATTTCGCAGCGCCTCAGAGAGGACTGGCCGCCGGCTGAGAGCCGGTCCGCGCCGCGCCGTTTGGTTCGCCCGGGAGCCGCCGTGGAGACACGGCCGGAGGCCCACCGTTACAGGGGTCAGAGCGCGCGCCGTCTGGCGCGAATCCGGGTGGTACCGCGGAGGGTGATGCCTTTCGTCCCAGGTCGTGGGACGAAGGGTCTTTTTTATGCCCGGCGCGGTCCGCAATATCTCAGAAAGAAGGTAATCCGTTTGCGTCTCCTATGGAAGAAGGCCGTTTCAGCGCTCCTGGCTCTCGCGCTCTTTCTCTCCCTGACGGCCTGCCAGTCCTCCGCAGCCGCGGAGGACCCCTATGCCGGCAAAAAACTGCCCGTTTTGATGTACCACCACGTGGTGGAGGACGGACAGGAGTGCAACGACATGACCGTTACCGTCTCCCGCCTGCGGGAGGACCTCCAGTGGCTCAGGGACAACGGCTACACCACCGTCCTTCCCCGGGAGCTGGCCGCCGGGGAGCCCCTGCCGAAAAAGCCCGTCCTCATCACCTTTGACGACGGCTACCGCAGCAATTATGACCTGGCCTTCCCTCTCTTTCAGGAATTTGAGGCCAAAGTGGTCATCTCCGTCATGGTCTTTATGCAGGACAACGGCGTAAGCTCCTTTCTCAGCTGGGAGATGTGCCGGGAGATGTCCGAGACCGGCCTCATTGAGATCGGCTCCCACGCCTACGCCCTTCACAATCTCGACGGCCGGGGCGGAAACTTTACCCCCGGCGGCGTCAACGGCGTGCAGCGAAAGCCGGAGGAGAGCGACGAGGAGTTTCAGGTCCGGGTGCTGGACGACATTCAGAAGAGCTATGACCTGATCGAAGAAAACGTCGGCGCGGCTCCCTCCTTTTTCGCGTATCCCTTCGGCCTCACAGAGCCGGACGCCAACGAGCTGATCCGGGAGCTCTTTCCGGTCACTGTGGTCACTCTGACCGGCACGGCAGACCTCTCCGGCGGCCTCTATGACCTGCCCCGGTACACCGTGACCATGGGCAAAAGCCTGGAGAGTATCCTGGATCCGCCGCTGAAAACGGTAGTCAAGGCCAAGATCAAGGAGCTTCTGGGGATGTAGCCCCATCCACCGTCAACCCACATCCAAGTAAAGGAGTTAAACGCATATGAAAGCACAACTGGAAGCCATTCGCAAGGGCGCGCTGGAGGCCATCGCCGAAACTCAGGCCATGGCGGACCTGGAGGCCCTCCGGGTAAAATACCTGGGCAAGAAGGGCGAGCTCACCGCCGTCCTCAAGCAGATGGGCAAGCTCTCCGCCGAGGAGCGCCCCGCCATGGGCCAGATGGCCAACGACGTTCGCGCCCGGCTGGAGGAGGCCATTGAGGCCCAGTCCGCCGCCCTCTCCCAGAAGGCCCTGGAGGCCAGATTGAAGCTGGAGACCGTGGACGTCACCATCCCCGGCAAAAAGCCCCTCCAGGGTCACAAGCACCCCATGTACTCCGTGCTGGACGAGATGAAGGAGATCTTCCTGAACATGGGCTTCGAGATCATGGACGGCCCGGAGATCGAGCAGGCGGACTACAACTTCACCAAGCTCAACGCCCCGGAGAACCACCCCTCCCGGGACTGGACCGACACCTTCTATTTAAAGGAGGACTCCTCGGTTCTGCTGCGGTCTCAGACCTCCCCCATGCAGATTCGGGCCATGGAGACCTACGGCGTGCCCATCCGCATGATCTCCGCCGGGCGGGTCTACCGCAAGGACGAGGTGGACGCCACCCACTCCCCCATGTTCCACCAGATCGAGGGTCTGGTGGTGGACAAGGGCATCACCATGGCGGACCTCAAGGGGACTCTGAACGCCGTCATCCGGGAGATCTACGGCCCGGAGACCGTCACCCGCTTTCGCCCCCACCACTTCCCCTTCACCGAACCCAGCTGCGAGGTGGACATCCAGTGCTACAAGTGCGGCGGCAAGGGCTGCCCCACCTGCAAGGGCGAGGGCTGGATCGAAATTCTGGGCGCCGGCATGGTCCACCCCAAGGTGCTGCGGGGCTGCGGCATCGACCCGGAGGTGTACTCCGGCTTCGCCTTCGGCATGGGCCTGGAGCGCCTGGCCCTGGGCCAGTACAAGATCAGCGATATGCGTCTGATCTTCGAAAACGACATCCGCTTCCTGGAGCAATTCTGAAATGAATGAGAGGGACCTGATACGATGGATTATGTAATGACCTTCACCTATAAAAACGAAGCAGGCCTCGTGCTCCAGGCCAGTGATGAACGGGTCATGGCCCTGGGCGAGAAACTGGAGGCCGCCTGCCCAGAGGCCTATATGAACGGCTACAACTGGGAGGCCCTGCTCCGATATTACCTGGAGAAAAACGCACCGGACATCCTGGAGGGCCTGGACCCAGACCCGGAGGCGGACACCTACGCGGCCCACTGGCCCCTGACCCCGGAGAACGAGGCCAAGGCCAAGCGCTTCGAGGAAATCATCCGCTCTCTGGTAGAGGATGAGACGTCCCTCTGCCGCTTCGTTCAGGAACACGGCGAAGAAATCGAATGGGACTGACCGTCCGCTTATATATAAAGAGGAGTTTTGAACTATGAAACTATCCCGTAAATGGTTACAAGAATTTGTGGATGTAGGCCCTGTGAACGACCGGGACTTTGCCGAGGCCATGACGCTCTCCGGCTCCAAGGTGGAAGTCACCGAGGACCTGGGCGCCGAGATCTCCAACATCGTGGCGGGCCGCATCCAGTCTATGGAGCGTCACCCCGACAGCGACCACATGTGGGTCTGCCAGGTGGACGTCGGGGCGGACGAGCCCGTGCAGATCGTCACCGGCGCGTGGAACATCCACATCGGCGACCTGGTGCCGGTGGCCAAGCACAACTCCACCCTCCCCGGCGGCAAAAAAATCACCCGGGGCAAGCTGCGGGGCGTGCTGTCCGACGGCATGATGTGCGGCCTCTATGAGCTGGGCCTGGACGAGCGGGACTTCCCCTACGCCGCCGTCACCGCCGCGGCCCTGCTGAATGACTACCACCCCATTGACCCGGCCAAGCCCTCCATTCCGGCGGGCGTCACCCCCGGATATAAAATCTACGGCTCCGTCAAGGCCGCCTTTGTCACCAAGGTGGAATCCCTGGGCAAGGGGCAGTTCGCCGTAAGCTGCGACAGCGGCGGGACCTGCCACACCATCACCACCGGCCTCTCCAACATCCACGAGCACGACATCCTGGCCCTGGACACGAAGACGGAGCGCATCTGCACCCTGGCGGACCTCCACGCCGAGCAGCGGGAGTTCCCCCACTGCATCCCCGACGGCATCTTCATCCTCCAGGAGGACTGCCGGCCCGGCGACGACATCAAGCCCGTCATCGGCGCGGACGACCACGTGGTGGAGTTTGAGATCACCCCCAACCGGCCGGACTGCCTCAGCGTCATCGGCCTGGCCCGGGAGGCCGCCGTCACCTTCCAGAAGCCCCTGACCCTCCACGACCCCGTGGTGAAGGGCGGGGCGGAAGGGGCCCTCCCCGACCTCCTGGACGTGGAGACCCCCGACCCGGACCTCTGTCCCCGGTACACCGCCCGGATGGTGCGGAACGTAAAGATCGCTCCCTCCCCCAAGTGGATGCGGGAGCGGCTGCGGGCCAACGGCGTGCGGCCCATCAACAACATCGTGGACATCACCAACTACGTCATGCTGGAGTACGGCCAGCCCATGCACGCCTTTGACTACCGCTATGTGAAGGGCGGAAAGATCGTGGTCCGCCGGGCCAGGGACGGCGAGACCCTCACCACCCTGGACAACAACCTCCGCAGCCTGACCTCCGATATGCTGGTCATCGCCGACGACACCCGGGCCGTGGGTCTGGCGGGCGTCATGGGCGGGCTGAACAGCGAGATCGTGGCGGATACCGCCGACGTGGTCTTCGAGTCCGCCAACTTTGACGGTGCCTGCATCCGCAAAACCGCCCTGGCCCTGGGCATGCGCACCGAGGCCTCCGCCAAGTTTGAGAAGGGCCTGGACATCCTGAACACCCTCCCCGCCGTCAACCGGGCCTGTGAGCTGGTGGAGCTGCTGGGGGCCGGCGAGGTGGTGGACGGCGTCATCGACATCTTAAACTATGTCCCCCAGCCCGTCACCGTAAAATTCGAGCCCGCCAAGATGAACCGGTTCCTGGGGGTGGAGGTCCCCGAGGAGCAGCAGCGCCGGACGCTGCTGGACCTGGGCTTCGGATTTGAGGGCGACGTCATCACCGTTCCCTCCTGGCGCTCCGATGTGGAGCACTGGTCCGACATCGCCGAGGAGGTGGCCCGGTTCTATGGCTACAACAAGATCCCCGACACCCTCTCCTCCGGCCTGAACGAGCGCCGGGGCTGGAATGCCGCCCAGCAGGCGGAGAACACCATGGGCGCCCTGTGCCGGGCGGCGGGGTACAGCGAGATCATCACCTACTCCTTCATCAGTCCCGCCTACTACGACAAGATCGACCTGCCGGCGGACTCCCCCCTCCGGAGCTCCATGAAGATTCTCAACCCCCTGGGGGAGGACACCTCCATCATGCGCACCACCACCCTGCCCTCCATGCTGGAGATCCTGAGCCGGAATTACAACTACCGCAACAAGTCCGTCCGTCTCTATGAGCTGGGCCGCACCTACTTCGCCAAGAACGACGGCTCCGGCATGGCCGACGAGCCCAAGGTCCTCTCCCTGGGGGCCTACGGCGGCGGCATGGACTTCTTCGCCCTGAAAGGCGCGGTGGAGACCGTGCTGGAGGGCCTCCGGATCACCGGCGTGCGGTATGAGGCGGAGCGGGAGAACCCCTCCTACCACCCCGGCCGGTGCGCCAGAATCTGCCGCGGCGACACGACGCTGGGCGTCCTGGGCCAGATCCACCCCCATGTGGCGGACAACTACGGCGTGGACTGCGAGCTGTTCGCCGCGGAGCTCCGTCTGGACGCCCTGTGCCAGTGCGCCGGCTGCAAGCCGCTGTACTGCCCCCTGCCCAAGTTTCCCGCCGTCACCCGGGACATCTCCCTGCTGTGCGGCCGCGGCATTCCTGTGGCTGCGCTGGAGGACTGCATCCGCCGGGGCGCCAAGGGCCTCTTAAAGCACGTGTCTCTCTTTGACATCTACACCGGTCCCGGCGTTCCCGAGGACAAAAAGAGCGTGGCTTTCAGCCTGGAGCTCCGGGCCGACGACCGCAGCCTCACCGCCGAGGAGGCGGACGAGGATGTGAAGAGCATTCTGGAGCTTCTCAAGACCGAGCTGGACGCCGTCCTGCGCTGAGAAGATGCCCGTCCCTGCCGGAAACCGGCTTCCGGCAGGGACGGAGTAAAAATCTTTTCTAAATTTCCGGCAGAAAGCCTTTACAGTTTTTCAAAAAAAGTGTATACTAAATCTCGATAGCGGAAATTTCCCCGTAAGAGAAAGAAAGGTGGTGTCTGCATGGACGACTATACCCGGAAATTCAGCATCGCGATGGACAAGGACGAGGAGATCTACCATATCCTGTCCACCGTCTATCGGGCCCTGGAGGAAAAGGGCTACAACCCTATCAACCAGATCGTGGGGTATATCCTGTCCGAGGACCCCACCTATATTACCAACCACAACAACGCCCGCACTCTGATCCGCAAAATCGACCGGGACGAATTGCTGCAAGTTCTGGTTCGGAAGTACCTGAATCAGTAACAAAAGTAACAAAGATTACAATCTCGTAAAATTTTTTCCGCGGAATTTTTCATGTCACAAACCTGTTGATTTGAAGAATTCCGCGGATTTTTGTGCACTTATTGTCGGCGTTTATCGGATTTTAAGGGAGATTTCCGCTAAAATTCTCCCGTCGTTTCATTGACAAAGAGGGAAAATCATGTTACAATTTGGTTACAAAATTTCAAAGGAGTGTTTTGATGGCGACGAAAAAGCCCGTAAAGCCGGAAGGTCTCACCTACAAGGGCCATCCCCTCCGCCGGGTGGATAACCTCATCTACTACGGTTCGATGGCTGACAAATATATTATTATGATGCAGGTCCTGGAGAGCAAGCCGGAGCAGGACATTAAGCTGGCTTCCAAGGTATCCATCCAGCTCCAGCTGACGGAGCCGGAGAACTCCCGCAGCCGGATCGTGAAAAAGAGCGAGAAGGACAGCCTGTACGCCGCCATGGACATCGCGGCGATCTGGCTGGACCGGGCGCTGGCCGGGAAATAAGACCCCTCCACCCTCTACAAAAGCTGAAACGAAAGGATGCATATACGTATGACACACTTCGTTGGAAAGGCGGTTCGGATCGCCACACTCTCCATGATCGCCGCCCTGCTGATGGGCGCCACCGCCCTGGCCGCCGAATCCGATATAGCCGTGGCCATCGGCGCCACCACCGGGTCCTCCCTGCGGCTCCGCTCCCAGCCCTCTCTCGACGCCTCCGTCATCACCATGCTGGATGAGGACGTTCCCGTGGCCGTGCTGGACAACACGCTGGACGGCTGGTACAAAATCAACTACAACGGCAACACCGGTTTTGTCTCCGCGGACTACATGCTCATTGACCGGGACAACATCTTTGACGCCTATGGCCGGGTGGAGGGCGACGGCGTCAACGTCCGCTCCATTGCCTCCACCGACGGCGATGTGCTCACGGTGATGAACCGCAACAGCATCGCCACTGTCAGCGGCTTTGAGGACGGCTGGTACAAAATCACCGCCAACGGCGTGGACGGCTATATCCGCAGCGATTATCTCACCATGTGCGGCGACAGCTCCGGGGCCGGCGCCGCAGGATCTCTCGGCGGCGCCGCCAACGATGTGGTGAGCTTCGCCAAGCAGTACCTGGGCACCCGCTACGTCTACGGCGGCTCCACCCCCAGCGGCTTCGACTGCTCCGGCTTCACCATGTACGTCTATAAAAACTTCGGCTATTCCCTGCCCCACACCGCCACCGGCCAGTGGCAGAGCGGCTACGGCACCCGGATCTACAATATCAGTGAGCTGCAGCCCGGCGATCTGGTGTTCTTCTGCGATCCCAGCCGCTCCAACGGCAAGGCCTGCTCTCACGCCGGCATCTATGTGGGCGGCGGACAGCACATTCACGCCTCCTCCTCCCGGAGCGGCGGCGTGATCATCAGTGATCTGACCAGCGGATACTACAATACATATTTCGTCGGCGGCATCCGCCTCTGAGAACAGCCAATCAAAAACCGGCACGGGAACCGTGCCGGTTTTCTCTTGCTATTTTTTCTAAACTCTGCTATATTTGGACAGAAAACCAACAGAAGGAATGAACATCATGGAACAGATTTACCAGCAGCTCGGCATCAGCCGGGCGGTATACGAATACGGCGAAACCGTGCTGGCCGCTCTGCGCCCCCGATTCGACGGCATTGACCAGACCGCGGAGTACAACCAGTGCAAGGTCCTGGCCGCCATGCAGAAAAACCGGGTCAACGCCACTCATTTTGCCGCCACCACCGGCTACGGGTACGACGACGAGGGACGGGACAACCTGGAACGGGTCTACGCCGACGTCTTCCACACGGAATCCGCCCTGGTGCGTCCCCAGATCACCTGCGGCACCCACGCGCTGACGGTGGCCCTGTCCGCCAATCTCCTGCCGGGAGACGAGCTCCTCTCCCCCGTGGGGGCCCCTTACGACACCCTGGAGGAGGTCATCGGTATCCGGGAGAGCAAGTGCTCCCTAAAGGAATACGGCGTCACCTACGCCCAGGCCGACCTGAAAGCCGACGGCTCCTTCGACTACGACGCCATCCGGGCAGCGATTACGGAGAGGACAAAGCTCATTACCATCCAGCGCTCCAAGGGCTACGCCACCCGGCCCTCCTTTTCCGTCCCTCAGATTGGGGAGCTGATTGCCTTCTGCAAATCCGTAAAACCGGATGTCAAGGTCATGGTGGACAACTGCTACGGCGAGTTCGTGGAGCGGATGGAGCCGTCGGATCTGGGGGCCGACATGGTGGTGGGCAGCCTCATTAAAAATCCTGGCGGCGGCCTGGCCCCCATCGGCGGCTACATCTGCGGCACGAGAGAATGCGTGGAACGGTGCGCCTACCGCCTCTCCGCCCCCGGATTGGGCCAGGAGGTAGGCGCCAACCTGGGCCTGATGCCCGCTTTTTACCAGGGGCTCTTCCTCGCCCCTACCGTGGTGGCCGGGGCGCTGAAAGGCGCCGTCTTTGCCGCCGGCATCTATGAGAAGCTGGGGTTTCCCTGCGTGCCCGGCGCCGCGGAGGACCGCCACGACATCATCCAGGCGGTGGCCCTGGGCAGCCGGGAGGCCATGGCGGCCTTCTGCCTGGGCATCCAGGCCGCCGCTCCGGTGGACAGCTATGTTACCCCGGAGCCCTGGGCCATGCCCGGGTACGACAGCGACGTTATCATGGCGGCAGGGGCTTTTGTTCAGGGCAGCTCCATTGAGCTGTCTGCCGACGGTCCCATCCGTCCGCCCTATGCCGTCTACTTCCAGGGCGGACTCACCTGGTACCACGCCAAGCTGGGAATCCTGATGAGTCTGCAAAAACTGGTGGAGGCGGGGATCGTCCGGCTGCCGTCATAAAATATCTGTATATCCATAAAAAGGGCGGTGCACGTCTATGACCGCGCCGCCCTCTACTCATCCATTTTAATCCTCTGGTCCAGCCGGGCCAGGAAGAACGCCAGGAAAAATCCCCCCGCACAGCACAGCACCGACAGGGTGGCCTCCCCTGCTCCCCGGTAGGAGGTGGGGACAATCACCAGCGTGGAGGCCAGTACGATGCCGAAGATCCCGTGGAAGGCCACGGAGTACCAGCGGCGGAAGCACCAGGTCACCAGCCGCGCCAGCAGGAACACCGTCAGAAACAGCCCGGGCAGGGACGCCGACAACACCAGAAAATCCAGCTCCGCCAGCCCCTCCAGCACCGGCTGGTAGAGGTCCAGGGCCATCATCACCGAGGAGGAGGTCATACCCGGGATCACAATGCCCATGCCCCACAGCACGCCGCAGAAATTATACCACCAAAAGCTCGGCTCCGCCGAAAAGCGGGCGATGCGGCTGACGTAAAACAGCCCGGAAAACACGCCTCCGGCGCATAAAAGCAGGCTCACCCAGGAGGCGGCGGAGCGCCCCTCCTTTCCCGCCTCGCGGTATAGCGCGGGCACCGTGCCCACAATCAGCCCGATGAAGAGCCAGGTGGTTACGGTGCTGGAAAAGTCGATGGCCGCCGCGATACCCTTGGCAAACCCCATAAAGCCCGCACACCAGCCCAGCCCCAGGGGCGGGAGCCACCGCCAATACTTGGGCAGCGCCCTTTTGGGATGGGTGAGAATCTCCATAAAGGGGCGGTAGATGTCAAATACCACCGCCAGCACGCCGCCTGAAACGCCGGGCAGGATCGCTCCCGCGCCGATCAGGACGCCGCAGAGCAGGTTCCGCAGCCAGTGGATCACCCGGTTCCGTCTCTCTCCCATCCGCCGTCCCCCCTTCCGGATTTCTTCTCTCATAGATGATAGCAGTTTTACCCTCCCTTTTCAATCCAATACCGGCTGCCAATTAGAAAAATTTCCCCCGAAATCAGGGGGATTTTCCGTCTGTTTGTCTAAATCCGATAAAGTTTCCATCAAAAAATCAGAGCATTATCGTCGTTTCCCCCGTTGACAGCAGTCCGGTTCTTGTGTAAACTGCAAGATAAGTAATTTCATACCGCAAAGACGATGAAGAGAAGAGTAAGCAGGCAGATACGGCACAGAGAGCCCCGGTTGGTGCAAAGGGGTGCGGAAGGGCCCGCCGAACATGGTCTTGGAGTTGCGTGGCCGACCGCGTCAGCGCAGGTCACGACGGGAGCCGCCCGTCACAGCGCAGAAGTGTGATCCGCACTTCCAAAGGCCGCCTCCGCGAGGGGGCGTGCGAACCAAGGTGGTACCACGGCGTTTAAACGTCCGTCCTTGAAGCAGCCGCTTCAAGGATTTTTTATTTTCCCGCGGCCGAATCCGCCTTCTGCCGCAAATGAACCGTAAAGGAGTTTCGATACCGTGAGTGAATCCATCATTCAGATCCAGCACCTGAGCAAGACCTTCGGCGACGGAACAGAGGCCGTCCACGCCCTGGAGGACATCAACCTGGACATCCGGCAGGGGGAGATCTTCGGCATCATCGGCCTCTCCGGTGCGGGCAAATCCACTCTGGTGCGATGCATGAATCTGCTGGAGCGGCCCACCGCCGGCACAGTGACCGTGGACGGCCAGAATATGACGGCGCTCTCCGAGAGGGAGCTGCGGGCCGCCCGCCGGAAAATCACCATGATCTTCCAGGGTTTTAACCTGCTGATGCAGCGGACGTGTCTGAAAAACGTGTGCTTTCCCATGGAGATCGGCAGCGTACCCGCCGCCCAGGCGCAGAAGCGGGCCAAGGAGCTCCTGGAGCTGGTGGGCCTGGGTGACAAAGCCCAGGCATATCCGGCCCAGCTCTCCGGCGGGCAGAAGCAGCGGGTAGCCATCGCCCGGGCCCTGGCCACGGAGCCGAAGGTCCTTCTGTGCGACGAGGCTACCTCCGCCCTGGACCCTACGACCACCATCTCCATTCTGAACCTGCTGAAGGACCTGAACCGGCAGCTGGGCGTAACGGTGGTGGTAATCACCCACCAGATGAGTGTAATTGAAGAGATCTGTTCCCGGGTGGCGATCCTGGACGGCGGCTCGGTGGTGGAGATGGGGGACGTGCAGGAGATCTTCTCCAATCCCACCACTGACGCGGCCCGGCGGCTGGTCTATCCCGGCGGCGTGGTTCCGGCACAGTTTCCCGCCAGTACCCGGGTGATCCGAATCTCCTTCAACGGCGGCACGGCCTACGACCCGCTGATCGCCTCCCTGGCCATTGACTGCGGCGTGAAGGTAAACATCCTGGGGGCGGACACACGCAACGTGGGCGGCAAGGCTATCGGCACCATGCTGCTGGGCCTGCCGGAGGACTCCAACGAGGCCGCAAAAGCTCTAAATTACATCCAAGCGCAGAAAAATATTACCGTGGAGGAGGTGCCGGACTACCATGAGTGAAGCTCTGATCAACCTCTTTGAGAGCTGGGGCATCGCCAAGGTGCCGGAGCAGATCGCGTACCTCTCCGACTTTGGCACGCTGGCCTTCAATGTCTGGGAGACGGTCTACGCCCCCGCTCTGGCGACGCTGTTCGCCTACATGATCGGCCTGCCGCTGGGCATTATTCTGGTCATCGGCGAGACCGGGGGCGTCCGCCCCATGCCCAAGGCGCTGATGAGCGTTTTGAATACCATCGTAAACCTCCTGCGGTCCGTGCCATTCCTGATTTTGATGGTGATGGTGGTGCCCCTCTCCCGGCTGATCCTGGGCACCAGCGTGGGCACGGCGGCCACGGTGGTCCCCCTGACCGTAGCGGCGGCTCCCTATGTGGCGCGGCTGGTTGAAATCTCCCTGCGGGAGATGGACCGGGGCGTTATTGAGGCGGCTCAGGCCATGGGCTGCTCCCCCTGGCAGATCGTCACCAAGGTCATGCTGCCGGAGTGCCGCCCCTCCCTTATCAACGGCGCAACCAACGCCGCCATCACCATCCTGGGCTACGGCGCCATGGCGGGCGCCATCGGCGGCGGCGGCCTCGGCGCGGTGGCCCTGATGCGGGGCCACGGGCGCAATCAGATCATCGTCATGTACGTGGCGGTGATCATCCTGGTCATCCTGGTCCAGATCATTCAATCCATCGGTACCGCCTGGTCGGTCAAATCCGACCGGCGTATCAATCCAACCGAAACGAAAAGGAGAACGTAACATGAAAAGAAGAATTGCAGTCCTTGCGCTGGCCGCTCTGCTGGTCCTGAGCCTCGCTGCCTGCGGCGGCAAAAAGGCGGACGACACGACGATCAGAGTCGGCGCGACCCCCGCGCCCCACGCGGCCATCCTGGAAGTCGCCAAGGAGCTCCTGGCGAAAGAGGGCTACACCCTGGATATCGTGGAGTATGACGACTACGTGACGCCCAACGACTCTCTGGAGGACGGCTCTCTGGACGCCAACTACTTCCAGCACATCACCTATATGAATGAGTTCAATGTGGAGCACGGCACCCACATGGTCAGCGTCGCGGGCATCCACTACGAGCCCTTCGGCCTGTACGCAGGCAAGACGGCCTCCCTGGCCGAGCTGGCTGACGGCGCTCAGATCGCGGTCCCCAACGACGGCACCAACGAGGCCCGCGCGCTGCTGCTGCTGGAGCAGGAGGGCCTGATTAAGCTCAAAGAGGGCGTGGGTCTCTCCGCCACCAAGAGCGACGTCGCCGAGAACCCCCACGACTATGAGATCATCGAGCTGGCCGCCGATCAGCTTCCCTCCCGGCTCCAGGATGTGGATATGGCCGTCATCAACGGCAACTACGCCATCGACGCGGGATTGAAGGTCTCCGACGCCGTGGCCGTGGAGGCCGCTACCGGCGAGGCCGCCGAGGCCTATGTAAACGTGCTGGCCGTGAAGGAGGGCAATGAGAACAACGCGGGCATCCAGGCCCTGGTAAAGGCCCTTGAGAGCGAGCAGGTCAGGACTTATATCGAGGAGACCTACGACGGCGCCGTGGTACCCCTGTTCTGAGCAAAACACACCTGCGGGGAGGAACGAAAGTTCCTCCCCGCTTTTCGTCTGTTTGCCCAAATAACATGCCGTTTTCTCATGGAATTCAGCCGACATTTCCGGTGATTCCTGTGGCTTTTCCGTTAAGACCATGTTAAAATGGTAAAACTGCCGGCGATAGCCGGTAAATCCACCGGGATTCAGGAGGCTGCCGCCATGGCACGGAGCTGCGGGAAAACCTATGAGATCGATATGTGCAGCGGGGCAATTCTGCCAAAGCTCCTGCAATTTGCCCTGCCGCTCATGCTCTCCAGCATTCTGCAGCTCCTCTTCAACGCGGCGGACATCATTGTGGTGGGCCGCTGGGCCGGGGACAACTCCCTGGCGGCGGTAGGGTCCAACGCCTCCATCATCGGCCTTTTAACCAATCTCTTTATCGGCCTGTCCGTGGGCGCCAACATCCTGGCCGCCCGGTTCTATGGGGCCCGGGAGGAGGAGGGCCTGCGCGAGACCGTCCATACCTCCATTCTGCTGAGCCTGCTGGGGGGATTATTCCTGACGGCGGTGGGCGTATTCGGAGCCCACACCATCCTGGTCTGGATGCAGTCCCCACCGGAAGTGCTGGACCTGGCCACGCTGTACCTGCGCGTCTACTTCCTGGGAATGCCCGCCATGATGTTCTACAACTTCGGCGCGGCGCTGCTGCGGGCCGTGGGCGATACCCGCCGCCCTCTGTACTACCTCTTCTTCTCCGGCATCATCAATGTGATTTTGAATCTGTTTTTCGTCATCGTCTGCCGGATGGACGTGGCCGGCGTGGCCATAGCCACCGTGGCCTCCCAGTGTGTCTCCGCCCTGCTGGTGTTCCGCTGCCTGGTTCGGACGGGCGGGGCCGTCCGCCTAAACCCGCGGCAGCTGAAAATCTATCCCCTGCGGCTCCGTCAAATCATGAAGGTGGGAGTGCCCGCCGGTATCCAGGGTATTCTGTTCTCCTTGTCCAATGTGGTGATCCAGTCCTCCGTCAACTCTTTTGGGGAGATCGTCATGGCTGGAAATGCCGCCGCCAACAACATCGAGACCTTTGTCTACGCCTCCGTCAACGCCTTTTACCAGGCCAATATCTCCTTCACAAGCCAGAACCTGGGTGCCGGACGGCTTGACCGCATCCGGCCCATCATGGTACGGGCTCTGGGCTGCGCCGTGGTGGTGGGCGGCGCGCTGGGCGGCTCCGCCCTGCTGCTGGGTCCCCGGCTGCTTGGCATCTACTCCGACAGCCCCGCCGTCATCGCCGCCGGAATGGACCGCCTTCGGATCGTCTGCGCCCTCTACGCCCTCTGCGGACTAATGGATGTGATCGTGGGCTCCGTCCGCGGCATTGGCTACGCCGTCACCCCCATGCTGATCTCCCTGATCGGCGCCTGCGGCCTGCGGATTCTCTGGGTCTCCACGCTCTTTCAGGTCCCCCGGTTCCACACTATTCAAACGGTCTACATCTCCTACCCTGTCTCCTGGACCGTCACCTTCCTGGCCCAGCTGACCTGCTACTGCCTGGGTATGCGGCGTCTAAAGCGCCGTATGGGCGAAACAGAAAAAACGCCGGACGTCTCCTGACGTCCGGCGTTTTCTCCCGCTCACAGGCCCAGCCAGAGCTTCACCGTCAATATGCCGCAGCCGCCCAGCAGCAGGGCCAGCGCCCCGGTGCCCCAGAGGAGGCTGCAGCTTACCGCCTCCCTGTCCCGGGACCGCCCGGCAGACACGGAGGCAAAGACATAGACCGACACCAGGCCGAACGCCACAGCCGTGATGTCCGCCGCCGTCTCCCGTCCCAGGGCGGACAGGGCCAAATACAGCAAAAATCCCAGACCGGAGACAATGGCCCCGGCATTCATCTGTCCCACCGTCTGCAAAAGGAAGCCTCTCTTCTCTCTCATCGGTATCTATTCTCCTATCTTCAAAATGCCGCCGGACAGGCGCTTCTCCTCAGTACCCGTTTACGATCACGTCCAGCGTCTTCCCCGCCACGGTGCCGGCCACGCTGTTTCCGCCGCCGCCGTTCTCCACCAGCACCACAAAGGCGTAGGGCGCGTTTTCGTTCCGCAAAAAGCCCGCAAACCACGCGTGGGGCGTCTGCCCCTCCCCCACCTCGGCGGTGCCGGACTTGGCGCACAGATCCATGCCGGAAAAACGCTGGGTGCCGTAGGTCTTCTCCATATTGGCGGCCATCATATCCGTCAGTTTTTTCGCCGCGGCGGCGCTCACCAGCGTCCCGGTCTTACTGGGAATGTGGGGTAAAGACGGTATCCCCAAGGCATTCTTCGTCCGCAGGATCAGATACGGCTCCGCCGCCCGGCCGCCGTTTGCCACGGCCCCCATGTAGACCATCAGGGCGCAGGGGTTCACCAGGTCCTGGTCCTGCCCCACGCCGGCCCAGCCCAGGCGGCCCTCGGTCATATTTTCCCACCTGAAAGAGCCCCTGGCCGTGGGAATCCCGTCGACGGAATAGCTGCCGGTGAGGCCCGCCTTCTCTGTGTGCCGCCGCAGGGCGTCCGCGCCAAGCTCCACCGCGATCTGAGCGAAGGCGGCGTTGCAGCTGTTGGCGAAGGCGTCCCCGATCTTCTGCTCCCCGTGGGCGCCGGAGCAGACGATGGTCTCCTCCCCCAGCCGCACCGAGCCGGTGCAGTTCCAGGTCCTGGACTCCAGGTCTGGAATATCCTCCAGCGCCGCCGCCAGGGTGACGGTCTTGTAGACGGACCCCGGGGTAAAGGCGGAGGAGAGAAAGCGGTTGAGATAGGCGCCCTTCCAGCGGTCGTTGGTCTCCAGGTCCTCCGGGACGTGCAGCGGGTCATAGCTGGGAGCGGAGACCATACAGAGAACCTCTCCGGTCCTGTAGTTATACACGGCCACAGTCCCGGCCCGGCCATTCAGAGCCCGGTACGCCTCGTAGTTATACCGGGCGTCCAGGGTCAGATACAGCTCTCCGCCCCGCTGGGCGCCGAAGGCCCCGTTCAGCAGGCTGTAGCCCGTCAGCTTGTCGGCAAAGGCGTTCAGCGCCCCGGTGCCGATGCCGCCCTGCAGGTCTCCCACCGCGTGGAGGGTGGCCTTGCGGACCGTCTCGCCGTCATAATAGGCGCGCTTTCCCTTCTCCACCCAGGACAGCACGTCCCCGTCCCGGTCCAGCACCGTCCCCGCCGCCAGCTGGCCCGCGGAGTTGTAGAGATGGCGGTTGAAGGCCGAGGAGGCCCAGTCCCCGGCGCCGCGGAAATACCGGATCAGGAAGAGGCACAGTCCCGCCGCCAGCAGCAATGCCAGAATGCGGCAGACCACCGCCCGCTGTTCAATCTTCTTCATGCGGTTCCTCCGTTTCCGGGCCAAAGGGGTCGTCCACGGATTCCGCCCGCCGCCGGGCCTCCTCCGTCAACTGCCGGGACGGCCTCCGGCGGATGGCAAAGCTGGCGTTCTCCCGGGTATCCGTGGCCTTTAAAAAGGCCAAAAGCCCCCAGGCGGACATCATGGCGGAGCCGCCGTTGGAGACAAAGGGAAAGGTCACGCCGGTGAGGGGCAGCAGGTCCACGGAGCCGAAGACATTCAGACTGGTCTGAAACACCAGCAGCGAGCCGGCGGCGCAGGCGGCGATGGTGTAGAAGCTGGACCTTCCCACCCGGACGGCTCTGGCGGCAAAAAAGGCCAGCGTGATAACGGCTCCCACCGCCAGCACGGCGATCAAAAGCCCCCACTCCTCGCAGAGCATTCCAAAGACCAGGTCCGTATCCGCCGCGGCGATGCGGTGAAGCCAGCCGTTCCCCGCCCCCATGCCCAGCAGTCCCCCGGAGGCGGCGGCGGACATGGTGCGGGTCTGCTGATAGCCGGTGGTGGAGGCGGCCTCCCAGGCGTGCCCCCAGGAGGCAAAACGGCTGAGGATATAGGGCTTGAACCGCAGGATGATTCCCGCGCCGAATACCGCTCCGCCGCAGATCAGCGCCAGGGTGGCAAAGTCCCCGGAGCGGAGGTAGGCGATGACCAGGAAGGTGACAAAGAAAATGGCCGCCGTGCCGAAGTCGCTCATCAGCCCCAGGAGGCCGATGCAGATACCGGTCAGCACAATGAACAAGGTCAGGTTCCGCCGCCGGAACAGGCGTTCCAGCGTGGCCGAGCCGGCAAAAATATAGCAGATCTTGGCGATTTCGGAGGGCTGGAAGGAGAGGCCCCCCACGGAGATCCAGTTCACCGCGCCGTACTTGGAGTGGCCCAGCACCAGTGTGACCCCCAGAAGGCCGATGGCTGCCGCGGCCATGAGCCAGCGGTTCTTCTGCACCCGGGTGAGGTCCCGGAGGAAGATCCCCAGCACCAAAAACAGCCCCAACCCCAGCACAATGGCGAAAAACTGCTTGAACAGGCTCCCCGGGGCGCTGGAGGCCGTCACCGCCAGAGACAGCGTGGAGAGGAAAAAGGCGATGGCCTCCATCTCAAAGCCCACACAGCGGGTACAGCGCAGTACGGCGAAATATGCCCACATCACCGCCGTCAGGCCCAGAAAGGCCAACGGGATCGATACCGGCGCCGTCTCCCCCGCCGCCACGATCAGCTGCAAGCAGGCCAGCACCTGGAACACGGTCAGCCACAGAAAGGAGGGGAAAATGGCGGCGGGACGCTCCCCGCGCCGCTTCCGCTCCTGCTCCTCCCGCTCCGCGGCGGTCTGGGGCAGAAGGACCAGAGGCACGCCTCCCAGGGTGATGGTGTCCCCCATCGCCACCGGGGCGGAGGTCTCCACCCGCACGCCGTTGACCTCCGTGCCCCCCTTGGAGCCCAGGTCGTAGAGGGTCCACCCCTCGTCCTCCCCCCGGCAGATCGCCGCGTGCTGACGGGAGACGCTGGGATAGCCCAGATGCACATCGGCGCTCCTGCCCCGGCCGATGATGTTCTCCCAGTGGGTCAGGGGAATGGAGGCGCCGTTGGGCAGGCTCAGGAGACCCCAGGTCTCCGGCGTGTGGGGAATTTTCAGCAGGGAGCGCACCACCCGCCACAGAATCAGCACCGCCAGCACCGGAAATAAAAACCGCACAAAGGCGGTGTACCAGACTCCCGCCAGCGGATATTCCGCCAGCAGGCCGCACAACATATTCAGCAGGGTCTGAAGAGGCGCCGTCAGCTGCTCCACAGGTCGTCTCCCCCCTTTCAAACAGGCATTGATGGTATAGTCAAAACACTTGAAAACCGGTATTCCGATTTTCAAAGCAGGCATCGCCCGCCGGCAAATAAAATGTGCCGTGTTTTGCCTATGAAGTCCACCGCCAAACCGTTTCACGGCTCTTGGGGCGCATATGCGCCCCAGGGTTGAACAGAAGGAAATCCTTCTTTTCAACCGCGGTGACTATAGTATATCATTTTTTCTCTCCGCTGTACAGCCTCCTCTTCTCACCTTTTCTCATTTGAATGGAATTTCCCCTTGACCTTTTCGGGGAAATCCATTACAATTATGAATTGCATACGGGTTCCTCTGGGCAAAGCTCTTCTGGACGCCCGGGGCTCCCATCCACATTAGAAAGGCCGATCAGAACATGACACATCCCTATAAGACCCGGGAGGGCGGCGCCACGGTGACGATTTTCGTTCCCTACGACTGTAAAAACCACTGTCCCTTCTGTATCAATAAAGAGGAATACGCGGATATGACGGGCTTCTCCCTGGAGAAAATCTGCGCCAGCATCCGGCGGATGGACGCCATCACCCCCCGGTGCGACTTCGTCTTCACCGGCGGTGAGCCCCTGTCCGACCTGGGCGCTCTCCAGATCATGCTGGATGAGATCCCCACCTCCCACAAGGTCTATATCAACACCACCCTCCCGGTCTCCGAGCACCAGTCCGAGGAGGATGTGCTGGCGTTTTTGGAGCGGAACAAGCACAAGATCACCTGCGTCAACGTCTCCCGCCACATGCAGAAGTATGTGGTAGAGTCCAACGACGGCCTGCTCTCCCGTCTGCCGGTGCGCTTCCGGGTAAACTGCGTGCTCTACAAGGATTACCCCGCCAAGGACCTGATCCCCTACCTGGACCGGTTCCGCAAGATCCCCGGGGCCTCCATCCAGTTCCGGTTTGACTACACCGCCACCACGCCGGAGAACCTGTACGACGAGGACCACGACAAGATTCTTCAGGACCTGAAAAAGATCGCCAAGTACACGGGTCTGGACGGCTGCCGGATGCGCTGCGGCTTCCACTTTGACTACAACGGGCTGGAGCTCACCTACCACAAGACCCTGCCCTACTCCACCATTGTGGAGACCGACCCGGCGGACGGCGTGACCTATGACATCCTATACGATATTCTCATCAAGCAGAACGGCGACATCCACTCCGACTGGACAGGGGTCCTGCTGGATGTGGACGCCTATGAAAAGGTGGTCTACGAGCCCTACGACCTGCGCTGGCTGGCCAAGATCGCCTGACCCGAATCCATTGCGGCAGCGAAACGGAGCCTCAATCTTGAGGCTCCGTTTTTCTACTCTCCCAACTCCGCCAGCAGGGCCGCCGGGTCCACCACTCTGCCGTAGGGATACTCCCTCCCCTCCTCCGGCCAGATGGAGACGGGATTCGCGGTGGCCTGGGCCGCGGCCAGGAATCCCTCAAAGGTGACCTCGGGCCGCACCTGACATGCCAGGGCGTACAGCCCCGCCACATAGGGAACCACCCAGCTCATGCCGCCCTGGGCATAATACGTGTACTCCCCCTCCCCCGCCGGGGAGGCCGTGGTCCGGCGGTCCATGGGGACCAGGAGGAGGGAGCCGTCCGCCCCCCGGTACTCCCCGCTGTACAGGCTCTCCTCCCAGAAGGCCCCGGGGCGGCAGTCCGCCCGCTGGCTGGGGTCGCCGTACCGCCTGCGGCCCATGCCCATCCAGGGCTCCAGCAGGGGGTCACGGCTGTTGACGCAGACCGCGGCGATTCCCGCCTCCCGGGCCCGGCCGATGGCGGCCTCCATCTCCGCGGCCCCCGGCGTGTCCGCCATCCAGCCCACGGACATGGAGATCACCCGAATCCTCTCCTCCGCCGGAAGGGTCTCGTTCAGGGCAACCAGCCGGTCCACATCCTGGGCGTAATAGGTCATATCCCGGGTGCGGTCCGCCCCTGTGCCGGTCATTACATCGTCGGCGATGAAGTACAGCAACGCCTCCGGGGCCACGCCCACCGTCTCCCCCAGGGCGATGGATGCCACGGCGGGGCCGTGAACGGAGGCGTCCTCCTCCGCAGCAGAGTGGTACTCCTGGTAGAGCCGCAGGCGGTCTCCATACTCCTGGTGCTCTACCAGCAGCGTCTGGTCGATAATGGCGACGCCGACTCCCTTACCGGTGACGCCCTGCTCATGGAGCTTCCGGAGCCCCAGCCCCGGGTCCTTCCCCAGCTCCAGGAGCCGCTGGGGATCGAAGTCCTCCGGCAGGTCTTCCGGCCACCGGGTCCGGGTGTCAAAGTCCGCGGCGAAGAGCGCCTCCCCCATGTCCCCCAGGTCCCAGTCCTGCAGGTCGGCGCAGCGGAAGTCCACCCAGTCCGCGCCGGCGTCCGGGGCCGCCGGGGAAGCGGTGACCGCCGCCGGGCGGCGGCAGATCGTGACCGTAGGCTGAATCTCGCCCTGGGGCGGGGCGCAGGCCGTCAGCAGGGCCAGCAGGAAGCACAGGGGCGGATAAACCCGTCTTTTCAATGAAACCATCTCCTTTGTTTGGTGACCTCATCTTACCAGCCGTTTCTTACGAACAGCCCGACATTTTTCTTACAAATTTCTTACGATTTTTTTCAGGTCCCCCGAAACTTTTTGACTGGAAATCCGTCTATACAGGTAACAACACAAAGGAGGGACCGTGATGAAGAGATATTTCCCGCGCCTGTCCTGCCTGACGCTGGCGCTGCTCCTGCTCACCGGCTGCGGAGGAGACGCCGCTCCCAAGAGCTTAACGGAAAACCTGAGCCCCCAGCCCCCCGACCCTCAGCCCGTGGCGGAAACCCAGGCCGGGGCGCTGACCGCCTTCTCCCTGGACCTGCTGCGGGAGAACTGGACCGGGGAGAACATCCTGGTTTCTCCCCTCTCCGTCCTCTCCGCCCTGGGCATGACCGCAAACGGGGCCGAGGGCGAGACCCTGGCCCAGATGGAGGCCGTCCTGGGCCTTCCCCTGGAGGAGCTGAACGAGGCCCTGGCCTCCTGGACCGCCGCCCTGCCTCAGGAGAAGGACTGCCGGGTGGACCTGGTCAACTCCCTCTGGCTCCGGGACGACGGCAGTTTTACGGCAAATGAGGACTTTTTACAGACCGCCGCAGATTGGTACGGAGCGGAGGTATTTCCCTCGAGGTTTGACAGCGGAGCGCTCCAGGACATCAACGGCTGGGTCAATGACAACACCCATGGCATGATCCCGGAGATCATCGAAGAGATTCCTGACGACGCCGTTCTCTACCTCATCAACGCCCTGGCTCTGGAGGCCGAGTGGGAGACGCCCTACAGGAAAACCCAGATCAAAATGGAGCGCGTCTTCACCACGGAGGACGGCCGGGACCAGCCCGCGACGCTGATGTACTCTACTGAGGACTGGTATTTGAGGGATACGCACGCCCAGGGCTTTCTCAAGCCCTACCAGGGCGGGCGGTGGGCCTTCGCCGCCCTGCTGCCGGAGAAGGGGATGAAGCTGGAGGACTACGCCGCCTCCCTCACCGGGGAAGGACTCCACGGGATTCTCACCGGCGCTGAGAAAACCGCTGTGGAGACCGCCATCCCGGAGTTTACCTCGGAATACCGCGTGGAATTGTCCGACAACCTGAAAGCCATGGGCATGACCGATGCCTTTCACTGGGAGACCGCCGACTTCGGGGCCATCGGCTCCTCCCCCAGCGGCCCGTTGTATATCAGCAAGGTGCTCCACAGGACGTTCATCTCTGTAGACGGCAAAGGCACAAAAGCCGCGGCCGCCACAGCGGTGGAGATGCCCGCCGGCTGTGCCGCCCCAATAGAGCCGGACCCCATTCCGGTGGTCTATCTGGACCGCCCCTTCCTCTACATGCTGGTGGACCTGGAGACAAACCTGCCCGCCTTCATCGGAGCTGTGACGTCTATGAAATAGGGAAAAGCGGACGGCTGCGCCGTCCGCTTTTCCCTATTGCAAGAAGATATGCTTTCCGCCCCGGTACTCCCGCGCCACGCCGATTTTCCGGGCGCTGGGGACCGCGCCCCGCAGCTCCGCCAGCAGCGGTTCCGCGTCCGCCGGGTCCACCGCCATCAGCAGGCCCCCGGCGGTCTGGGGGTCATAGAGCAGGTCCTGCCGCCAGAGGGGCACATCTCCCGCTTCCACGCTGGGCTCGGCGAAGGCCCTGTTGCGGTACATCCCCTCCGGCAATATGCCGATCTTCGCCAGCTCCGCCGCCTCGGGGATAAAATCCACCGCCTCCGTCCACAGCTCCATCTCCACGCCGCTGCCCTGGGCCATCTCGCAGGCGTGCCCCAGCATCCCAAAGCCCGTCACATCCGTGCAGGCGTGGACACGGTAGTTTACCATAATATCCCGGGCGGATTTGTTCAGGGTGGTCATCAGTTTTTGTGCCAGCGCCATGGCCCCCGGCGAGGCCATGTCCGCCTTGGCGGCGGTGGTCAGCACGCCGATGCCCAGGGGCTTGGTGAAGAGGAGCACGTCCCCCGGCCTGGCCCCGGCGTTGGTCAGCACTTTGTCCGGGTGGACGAATCCCGTCACCGCCAGGCCGTATTTGGGCTCGTCGTCCAGAATACTGTGGCCGCCTGTAATCAGCGCCCCGGCCTCGTAGACCTTGTCATACCCGCCCCGGAGCATCTCGTGGACCGCCTCCCTGGGCATGGAGGCGGGCACCGCCATGATGTTCAGGCACAGCTTTGGCTCCCCGCCCATGGCGTACACGTCGGAGAGGGCGTTGGTAGCGGCGATCTGGCCGAAGAGATAGGGGTCGTCGGCAATGGGCGGGAAGAAGTCCACCGTCTGCACCAGTGCCAGATCATCGGAGATCTTGTACACGGAGGCGTCGTCGCTCTTGTCAAAGCCCACCAGCAGATTCGGGTCCTCATGGACCCGGATGCCCTCCAGCAGCTGGGCCAGAACGCCCGCGCCCACCTTGGCCCCGCACCCGGCGCACTTGGCCAGCTTGGTCAGCTTCACTTCGTTTTCAGGCATGGTCCGCTCCTCCCTTCAACGCGCCGGACAGCGTCAGAACCGCCTCCAGCACGCCGCCGCCCACCGCCAGCGCCTTGTCGCTGGCGCAGTAACAGTGTTTCACCTCACACCGGGGGTCGATGTCCCCGGCCTTCATCCCTTTGTGGACCGGTGTGCCCTCCGCCAGAATGCCCCGGAGAACGCCGTCCAGCGTGCAGATCATGGGCTGGCCCGCCACCTCGGCGGCCGCGTCGCCCATTTTCACCTGAGCGCCGATGTCCAGCAGCTGGTGAAAGACCCCGTCCGCCGGGGCCCGGAGCACCCGCTCCCCCGCAAAGCCGCCGATAAGGCCCGGAATACCCGTATTGGGAATGGGGGAGCCGTCGTAGATCACCCGGCCCAGATAGTGGCCCCGCATGGTCTCCACCGCGGCGTGGCAGTCCACCCCCGCCGTGAAGCCGGGTCCCACGCCGATCACCGCCGGGGCATCGGTGATCCTGGTCCCCAAATTTCGCTTTGCCAGAATGGCGTCTACCACCGCGTCGGGCCGCAGCTCCGGAATACAGCGCCCCTCGGGGTCCGCCAGCACCGGAATCACGCCGCCGCGGAGCAGTTCCAGCGCCTGGGCGGCGTCCTCCGCCCGCCGGGCCGTCACGTTCTCCACCGCAGTCTCCCCGTGAACAATGGCCTGGGAAAAGCAGACCGTGCGCCGGATGGCGGTGGGCCGCTCAATATCGGTCATCACCACCTGGATATGGCTCCGCCAGAGCCGCAGGGCAATGCCGGAGGCCAGGTCCCCGGCCCCCCGAATCACTGTGAGCATTGTCGGTACTCCCCTCTCCGCAGAGACCCCGCCAGCACGGGGCAGTCCAGCAGTCTTGCCAGTCCGGCGGCGGACGCAAAAGCCTCCTCCGTCTCCGCTTGATTTACGTAAACTCTGTTATGGAGGGCCTCCGTCCGCAGGACCGCCGCCTCGGCCTCCGGCGTGACGGCGGCCGCCTCCGGCAGCCCTGACAGACGCGCGTACAGCGCCGGGCGGTGGGCCGCCTGGGCGATGGGCCGTCCAAAACCGGAGGCTCCCACCACCAGAACCGTCTGATTTGCCAGGGGGGGGATCACCGGTTCATGGGCTGCGTGGGCCTTCATGGGCCGCCCGGCGGAGCCGTCCGCCTCTACCAGCACATAGTCCGCCAGCCCGGCCAGGCGCTCCATGGGCACTTCCGGCGCCGTCAGCTTCCCCGTGCCGGGGACCGGCGCGCCGGCGCACACCAGCCTGTAGTCCGCCAGGGCCGCCCGCAGCTCCCCCTCCGCGGGGGAGACCAGATTCTCCAGCCCGGGAAACGGGAGGATTTTTGTGGACGCGCACAGCAGCACCGTGCGCCCCCGCCGGGCCAGCTCCTCCCCCAGGGCCCGCAGGAGCGCCGTCTTCCCTCCGCCGCCCACGACGGCGGTGACGCCGGGCCGAATCTCCAGCAGCTCCGCCAGTTCCATCGCTTCTCCCCTCCGTTGTCTTTTTCACAGAATAACACTTTTTTCATCCTGCCGTCAAGGCAAATTCCGCAAAACGCCTTGACTTTTCCCGGGAAGCTGGTATGATAGAAGCAGCGTTTATCTCAAACGAGTATCACGAATGGAGGGAGCGCCTTGCAGGACCAATACGGGCGGACCGTGGACTATCTGCGGCTGTCGGTGACCGACCTGTGCAACTACCGCTGTCAATACTGCATGGGGCCCGAGGGCGTGGAGAAGCGCCCCCATGGAGACATCCTCTCCGTGGAGGAATGTGTGGAGATCGGGACGGCGGCTGCGGCCTGCGGCGTGAAAAAAATCCGCCTCACCGGCGGGGAACCCTTGGTACGGCGGGGCCTTCTGGACATCTGCCGGGGACTGCGGGCCGTTCCGGGACTGGAGGAGCTGTGCCTCACCACCAACGGCAGCCTTCTCCCCCGGCTGGCGGGTCCCCTGCGGGAGGCGGGCGTGGACCGGCTGAACATCAGCCTGGACACGCTTCGCCCGGACCGCTTCTCACAGCTGACCCGCTTGGGACGTTTGGAGGAGGTCCTGGCCGGCATTCGGGCGGCGGAGGACGCGGGATTTACCCATTTGAAGCTGGACACGGTTCTCATCGGCGGCTTTAACGACGATGAGACCGGCGACTTTCTGGACCTGACCAGGGATCACCCCTGGGAAGTCCGTTTCATTGAGCTGATGCCCATGGGCCCCTGCGCCGGCTGGAAGAGGTCCTGCTTCCTGTCCGGGGAAGAGATTCTGAAACGACACCCGGCTCTACAGCCGCTCCCCGCCCAGGGCGTGGCCCGGCGGTACCGCCTGCCGGGGGCGCTGGGGAGTGTGGGGCTCATCTCCCCCATCAGCCGCGACTTCTGCGGCACATGCCGCCGCGTCCGGGTGACGGCGGACGGCAAATTGAAGGGCTGTCTCCACAGCCGGGAGGAAATTTCCCTCCGGGGCCTCCACGGCCCTGCGCTGGAGGCCGCCATCCGGGCGGGTATCGCCCAGAAACCCCCCCGGCACCACCTGACGGACCGCCCCAGCGACACCCCCAGAACCATGAACCAGATCGGAGGCTGAACAATGCCGGAGCTGACACATTTTAACGAACAGGGCCGCGCCCGCATGGTGGACGTGACGGAAAAGGCCGCCACCTGCCGCCGCGCCGTGGCCGCCGGGGAGATCCACGTCTCACGGCCGACCATGGAACACATCAAAAAGGGGACCCTGAAAAAAGGCGACGTGCTGGCGGTGGCCCAGGTGGCGGGCATCCAGGCGGCCAAGCACACCTGGGAGCTCATTCCCATGTGCCACCCTCTGCCTCTGACCGGCATTGACATCACCTTCTCCCTTTTGGAGGACCCCTGCGCGGTGGAGATTCGTGCCGCCGTCACCTGCACCGGCGTCACCGGCGTGGAGATGGAGGCCCTCACCGCCGTATCGGCGGCGGCGCTGACCGTCTACGACATGTGTAAGGCCGTTCAGAAGGACATGAACATCACCAATATCCGCCTGCTGGAGAAATCCGGCGGCAAGAGCGGAGATTATCAGGCGGAGGCGTGAATATGGCAAAGGTTGTGTCTGTAAATATCAGTGAGAAAAAAGGCGAGCCGAAACACCCGGTCCCGGAAATCCGGCTGAAGCTCCGCCACGGCATTATAGGCGACGCCCACGCCGGGGACTGGCACCGCCAGATCAGCCTCCTGGCAACGGAGAGCGTGGACACCATGCGGGCCGCGTCCCCCCTGCCTCTGGACGCCGGGGTGTTCGCGGAAAATATCAACACAGTGGGAATCGACCTGAAAGCCCTGCCTGTGGGAGCCCGGCTCCGCATCGGGGAGACGGAGGTGGAGGTCACGCAGATCGGCAAGGAGTGCCACAGCGACTGCGCCATCAAAAAGGCGGTGGGCAGGTGTGTCATGCCCACTGAGGGCATCTTTGCCGTGGTGGTGCGGGAGGGCGCTGTCCGCGCCGGAGACGAGATCGAACGTCTGGAGGAGAAGAAGTGAAACGCATTCGTACCGTCGACGCCGTGGGCCACGTGCTCTGCCACGATCTGACCCAAATCATCAAGGATACCTACAAGGACGCCCGGTTCCGCAAGGGCCATGTGGTGACGGAGGAGGACGTCCCCATTCTGCTGTCCATGGGCAAGGAGCACCTCTATGTCTGGGAGATGGTCCCCGGCATGGTCCACGAGAACGACGCCGCGGAGCGGCTCTGCGCCCTCTGCATGAACACGCACATGGAGCGAGGCCAGGTCAAAGAGGGCAAGATCGAGCTGACCGCCGCCTGCGACGGGCTGTTCCGGGTGGACGCGGCGCGTCTGCTGGCCGTCAACTCCGTTGAGGACGTCATGGTGGCCACCCGGCATGGGAACACCGCTGTCCGCAGAGGGGACAAGCTGGCGGGCACCCGGGTCATCCCCCTGGTGATCCCGGAGGAAACCCTCCGGGCGGCGGAGGCCGCCGCGGGTCCCGCTCCCCTCTTGGAGCTACTGCCCTATGTGAAAAAGACAGCGGCGATCGTCGCCACCGGCAGCGAGGTAAAAAAGGGACTGATTCAGGATACCTTTACCCCGGTGGTGCGGGAGAAGCTGGCGGGATACGGCATTGAGACGCTGGCCGTCGCCTGCTCCGGCGACGGCGTGGAGAACGTGGCGCGGGCCATTGGAGAGATGCGCGCCACCGGCGCGGACATCATCCTCTGTACCGGCGGCATGAGCGTGGACCCGGACGACAACACCCCCGGCGGCATCCGGGCCTCCGGGGCGCGGATCGTCTCCTACGGCGCGCCGGTGCTCCCCGGGGCCATGCTGCTGGTAGGGTATTACGGGGACGGCACCCCTGTGCTGGGCCTGCCCGGATGCGTCATGTACGCCGGGGCCACGGTCTTCGATCTGGTGCTGCCCCGGATCGCGGTGGGGGTGGAGATTACCCGGGCGGATGTCGCCGCCATGGGCGAGGGGGGACTGTGTCTGGGCTGTGGAACCTGCGTATACCCCAACTGCGGGTTTGGAAAGTAAACAATTCTACCTTCGATAAAGTGTCTTTGAAAGTGCGGTGCCTATGAAACGACTTCTGCCCATGCTGCTGGTCCTGCTGCTCCTGCCCGCCTGCGGCGGCTCCAAAAATGTAGAGCTGACGGTCTTTGCCGCCGCCTCCCTCCAGGAGACGCTAACGGAAATCGGGGAGCTGTACCAAAAGGACCGCTCCAACGCCGCCCTGGTCTTTAACTTCGACTCCTCCGGCACTCTCAAAACGCAAATCGCGGAGGGCGCAGAGTGCGACGTCTTCATCTCCGCCGGGCGGAAGCAGATGGACGAGCTGGACGCCTCCGTAGCTCCCGCCGTCAACGCCGGCGCCCCGGAGGAAGCCGCCGGAGAGAATCCGGATTTCATTCTGCCGGACACCCGGCTGGACCTGCTGGAAAACAAAGTTGTTCTGGCGGTCCCGGAGGGGAACCCGGCAAATATCCGCGGCTTTGACCACCTGGCGGAACGGTTGGAAAGCGGCGGCGTCCTTCTGGCCATTGGAAACAGCGATGTGCCCGTGGGACAGTACACCCAGAAAATCTTCACCTATTACGGCCTGGACGAGGCCGCTCTGGCCGCTTCCGGCGTTCTGACCTACGGCTCCAACGTAAAGGAGGTCGCCACCCAGGTCTCCGAGGGCACCGTGGACTGCGGCGTTATCTACGCTACCGACGCCTTCTCCGCCGGATTGACCGTGGTGGACGAGGCCGCGGCGGAGATGTGCGGCCTTGTTGTCTATCCCGCCGCCGTGCTGAAAAACACCGCCCACCCCAAGGAGGCCAAGGCCTTTCTGGACTTCCTCGCGACGCCGGAGGCCGGGGCCATTTTTGAAAGCGTCGGTTTCACGCCCGTTGGCCGCTGATTTCCCGGGAGGCTCCTATGGACTGGTATCCCCTTTACAACTCCATACGGATCGCCGCCGTCTCCACCGCCGTGGTGTTCTTTCTGGGGCTTCTGGCCGCCTATTTTATCGCCAAGCTCCCCCGGCCGGTGAAGGGCGTTCTGGATGTGGTTCTAACCCTGCCCCTGGTGCTGCCGCCCACGGTAACCGGCTGGCTGCTGCTGATGCTGCTGGGTCCCCGGCGGCCCCTGGGCGCCTGGGTCCAGAGCGCCTTTGGCCTCCGGCTGGTCATGGTCTGGTGGTCCGCCGTCTTTGCCGCCGTTGTGGTGGCCTTTCCCCTGATGTACCGCACCGCCCGGGGCGCCTTCGAGAGCTTTGACGAGACCCTGGCGGAGGCCGGCCAGACCCTGGGCCTCTCCAACTCCTGGATATTCTGGCGGGTGCGGATGCCCTGCTGCCGCCAGGGCATTCTGGCGGGGACCGTGCTGGCCTTCGCCCGGACCCTGGGGGAATACGGCGCAACGTCCATGATCGCCGGATATACCCCGGGCCGCACCGCAACCATCTCCACCACAGTCTACCAGCTCTGGCGCACCGGCGACGACGCCGGGGCCCTGAGATGGGTGCTGGTGAACATCGCCCTCTCCGCCGTCTTTCTGCTGGCGCTGAACCTGCTGGAGGCCCGGCGGCGGACCGGGAGAAAAGGAGGCGGCGGCTGATGGCCCTCTCTGTGGACATTGAAAAGCGGCTGGGGGGCTTTCATCTAGCGGTCCGGTTTGAGACCGGAAACGAGACCCTGGCCCTGCTGGGGGCCTCCGGCTGCGGAAAGTCCGTGACGCTGCGGTGTGTCGCCGGGATCATGACCCCGGACGAGGGTCGGATCGTGCTGGACGGCGTCACCCTCTACGACAGCGCCGCCGGGATCGACCTGCCGCCCCAGCGGCGGCGAACCGGCTATCTCTTTCAGCAGTACGCCCTGTTCCCAAACATGACCGTCCGGCAGAACATCGCCGCGGTCATCCGGGACCGGACCCGGCGGCGAGAGCGCACGGAGGAGCTGCTCCGCCGCTTCCGCCTGGAGGACGCCGCCGGCCTGCGCCCCGGCCAGATCTCCGGCGGGCAGCAGCAGCGGGCGGCTCTGGCCCGCATCCTGGCCGCGGAGCCCCGGGCCATTTTGCTGGATGAGCCCCTCTCCGCCCTGGACAGCTTTCTGCGCCGCCAGCTGGAGCTGGAGCTGGCGGAGGCGCTGGCCTCCTTCTCCGGCACGGTGCTGTGGGTCTCCCACGACCAGGGGGAGGTGTTCCGGAACTGCAGCCGGGTCTGCGTCCTGGACCATGGCCGCTCCCAGGAGGTGTGCGGGACGGAGGAGCTGTTCCGCCGTCCGGAGACGGAGGCCGCCGCCCGGCTCTCCGGGTGCGAGAACTTCGCAGACGTTCTCCCGTCAGGCGCCGCCGTGAAGGTCCCGGGTTGGGGCCTCACGCTGGAGTGCGGACGGCCTGTGCCGGAAACGATCCGGCGGGCGGGTATCCGGGCCAGGCACCTGCTCCCGGCGGAGCCGGGCGCCAAGAACGCCTTCCCCTGCCGCGCGGAACGTGTTATCCAGGATGTGTCCTCCGCCATCGTCCTGCTGCGGCCAGAGGCCGCCGCCCCCGGCGCTCCCCTGCTCCGCATGGAGCTGGACCGGGCCCTCTGGGCGGCGCTCCCCGAGCAGACAAACCTCACCGTCTCCGTCGACCCGGAGAAAATCATGCTCCTGCGGGAGCCGTAAAGGAGAATCTCTCTATGTTCATCGCCGCCGTTATCACTGTCAGCGACCGCTGTTACCGGGGCGAGCGCCCGGACAGGGCCGGGCCGCTGGTGGCGGAGCTTCTGAAAGGCGCCGGATACCAGGTGGTCCAGACCGCCGTGGTGCCGGACGAGCGGTCCCAGATCGAACGGGTCCTGCGGGAGACCGCCGACATCGGATATGTCCAGCTTCTGGTCACCACCGGCGGCACCGGCTTCTCCCCCCGGGACGTAACGCCGGAGGCCACCCTGGCGGTCTGCACCCGCCTCGCCCCCGGCATTCCCGAGGCCATGCGGTACGCCTCCATGCAGACGACAAACCGGGCCATGCTCTCCCGGGCTCAGGCGGGCATCCGGCACGGGACTTTGATCGTCAACCTCCCGGGCTCCCCCAAGGCCGCCCAGGAGAACCTGGAGGCCGTCCTCCCCGCTCTGGCCCATGGTCTGGAGATGCTCTCCGGTCAGCCGGCGGACTGCGCCGCAGAGCGCTCCGCCGAATCATAGGAAAAACACCCCCACGGTCATTGACCGTGGGGGTGCCGTTATGCCGCGGGGGTGGGGGTATTCCAGAGGTTGTCGAACCAGTTTCCGTCGCCGGGATCGCCGGTAGCGCCGGGGTCCGCGGCCGGGGGATTTTCAGGCTCCGTGGGCTCCTGGGGCTCGCCGGGTTCCGGCGTGGTGGCGCCGGGGTCTGTGGTAGTGGTATCGCCGGGATTCGCGGGCTCCACAGGCGGCTGCCAGTTGGGGTCAAAGGGGCCGTTGGGATCGTTGGGGTCATAGTTGCTGGGATTCTCCGGGTCGTAGGGCAGTCCGCCGCCGCCGTGGTAGGGACACCCGCCGGACTCCTCCATGGCCTTCTGGATGTTCACCAGCAGGTAGGGGTCGTCCTCAGAGGTGATGTTGGGGCCATAGTCCTCCCGCTCGTAGTTCAGCACGCCCTTCTCCACAATGGAGGACGCGGGACACAGCGCCCCGGCCAGGCACTCGCCCTCGGTACAGTAGTTGGCCATGGTGTGGAGGGTGCAGTCCTCCGTGGGGGCCAGGCCCGTGGGAATCGTAAAGGAGACCGCCCGGTCGCCCCGGATGTCCGCGTGACAGGCGTCCGTACACCGCATCCCGCTGTCGGCGCAGACCGTCACGGTGGTCAGACCGCTCTCGGGCACCTCAAAGGACTTGTTGGGCAGGTCCTCGTGGATCTGCTGCATGACCTTCTTCCACATGGTGATGGCGGGGTTGCCGTTGTAGGAGATGCGCTCGGCGTATTTGTAGCCCGTCCAAACCGCCGCGCAGTAGTAGGGGGTGTAGCCCGCGAAGTAGCGGTCGCAGGCGGTGTTGGTGGTTCCGGTCTTGCCGGCGATGGTCATGCCGCTGAAATTGGCGGAGGCGCCGGTGCCGGAGGTGGCGGCCATGTTGAGCATCTTGGTCATGAGGTAGGCCGTGGTCTCCTTCATGGCCACGTGGGACTCCGGCTGGTTCTCCAGAATCACGTTGCCCTTGGAGTCCTCCACATAGGTGTAGGTCCGGGGCTTGTTGTAGACGCCCTTATTGACGAAGCAGGAGTAAGCCGCCGCCATCTCCACGGTGTTCAGGCCGTAGGTCAGTCCGCCCATGCCCAAGGGGCTGGGGGCCATGTCGTTGGGGTGGAGAGCCAGTCCCAGATTCTCCGTGGCGAAGGCGTAGGCCTCCACCGTGCCCACCGACTCCAGCGCCTGAACGGCGATGGTGTTGATGGACCGCCGGATGCCCTCCTGCACCGACGTCCAGCCGGTGTACCTGTTGGGCGAGTTCTTGGGCCAGGGGCTTCCCCCCTCCAGGCGGACGGGGTAGTTGTCAAAGGTGGAGGCGGGGGTGATGGTCCCCGCGTCCAGGGCCGGGGCGTAGGCCGTCAGGGGCTTCATGGAGGAGCCCACCTGCTTTTTCATGGTGGCGTAGTTGCTCATCAGGTTCCCCTCCTTGGGGTCCATGGCGCCCACGATGGCCACCACATTCCCGGTGTAGGGGTCCATGACGGTGATGCCGGACTGGATGACCTGGCCCTTCTTGGAGGTGACGTCCAGATTGCTCCGGTCTGCGTAGACGGCCTCGGCGATGTCCTGGATCTTGGGGTCCATGGTGGTGTAGATCCGGTAGCCGCTGCGGTACATCAGCTTCAGGGCCGCCTCCTTGCTAATGTCGTACTTCTTGGCCAGGTCCGCCGACACATCCAGAAGCACCTGGTCCACGAACCAGTTGTTGATGCCGCTCCGGCCCGCCTTGGCGTTGGCCTCGGCCACCAGATCATCCGCCTCCACGGTGCCGTCGGTGAAGTTCAGGGGCTCCGCCCTGTAGCGGTCCCGCTCCTCCTCGGTGATATAGGGCTTGCCGGTGTCAGGGTTGACGACATCCCCTTCTTCCCCTCCGGCCATCCGGTCCAGGATGATCCCCTGCCGCTTCTTGTTGGCGGCCCGGGGAGTGGTGGTGGAGCCGTCCTCCCGGGTGATGGTGATGGTGGACATGGGGCCGTAGATCTCCGGGTTGTTGGTAATGGCGATGATGCTGGCGCACTCCGCCGTGCTGAGGTCCCACACGTCCTTGCCGAAATAGTATTGGGCCGCCGTCTGGACGCCGTAGCACCCCTTGCCCAGGTAGATGGTGTTGAGATACCGGGTGAGAATCTGCTCCTTGGTGTTGTTCTTCTCAAACTGCAGCGCCCGGATGATCTCCCGAATCTTGCGGTTGACGGTAACCTCCGTATCCTCGGTCATCCTCCGCAGCACCTGCTGGGTGATGGTGGACCCGCCAAAGGTATCCCCGCCCGTCAGAAAACTCTTCACCGCGCCCAGAGTCCGGTACCAGTCCACGCCGTGGTGCTGGAAGAACCGGTGGTCCTCGATGGCCACCGCCGCCTGCCACATGGCGTCCGGGATCTGGTCAAAGGTCACAAGAATCCGGTCCTCGTCGCCGTGGATGGTCTGATACTCCACCCACTCCTTGGTCTCCTGGTCCTGGTAGTAAATGAAGGAGCTGAGGTCCAGCTCGTAGTCCTCCATGGACACCGTGAGACTGGGGGCCACGGTGGTGTTGATATACTGCAAAAAGACATAGGCGAACATCCCGGCGGTGAGGACGCCGATGAGCGCCACGGTAAACAGGCCAAACAGGACGCGGCCAAAGATCCCGGCCGCCACGCGGACCGGGCTGCCACGCCGCTTTCGGGGCCTGCCGCCTGGGCGGCCGGTCTCCCGGGGCGCCTGCGGTCTCTTCTCGTGCTCCAAAACTAGGGCACCTCCGTTCTGAATCATGAATTCCGGTAAAATCCGCTCAGAGCCCGTCCAATTTGGACAGCCGCCCGCGGAAACTTATAATGCACCATAATATTTACTATTGTACCATCCCCTGTCAAGTTTGAAATTGTCGTATTTTCCGGAAAAATAGTTTCCAATTTGTATGATTCCCACCGGTTTGCGCAGAATATATCCCGTCCAAAGGGCCGTCTTTGCCGTATTTTCACAAGTTCAGCCCTTGCAATCCGCGAAAAACTCATGTACAATACATGCAAAGCCGCTGAGGCAGAAGGAGGACGCCCTATGAGCGAGGAGTTCGGCCCCACCTTTATCACCGTCACCGATGAGGACGGCAACGAGATCGCCCTGGAGTTTATCGACGCTTTGGAATTCAACGGCCAGATGTACCAGGCCTTCTTCCCCGCCGAGACCGAGGACAACGAGGACGACCCGGACAACGGCCTGGTGATTTTGAAGGTCATCCACGAGGACGGAGAGGACCTTCTCTCCACCCTGGACTCCGACGAGGAATTAGAGGCGGTGTACGACCTGTTTATGGAGAGCCTATTCCAGGACGGGGACGAATAACCCCTTGCGTTTCCGCCAGGAATGTGATAGGATAATACTACCCTGCGGGGTTCGTGATAGATCTCTTTTTAACCCACATTTCGTTATACGGGATGCCGGATCAGCGCGTGGTTCGCAGGCCTCCCGGCTGCCGTCTGCGGCTGGAAGTTGGAAGCGATAAAGCGCGCTGGAGGCGACCCACCTGTCCGTAAAGGTGCAGGTTATAACGGGTCTACACGGCCTTCGCGGGGTACGTTTTTGCAGGGCAGGCAAACTGCCCTGTTTTGTTTTGCAGCACCAGGCCCTGTTTGAAAAATGGCCTAATAAAAATTTCAGGCTGGTTTCAGGCGGGGAGGATATCCTCTCCGCAGAGGCCCGCGTCAAACCCGGTAAATCTCCGGCCCCTCATGGGCGGGGACGGCTCCCCAATTGGAAAAAAGACCAAAAATTCACAAAACCGCCACAGGGTTTAGAATTTCCACTTGCACAATAGAGCGGAATCCAGTATAATAGGCAAGTGCGTAAAATCCCGGCCGCAAAAACGGCAGGAACCACCAATACTTGAGAGGACTGAAACAACAAATGAGCGCATCTAGAGAAAAGAAAGCCCGTCAGGAGCTGAACAGCACCGGCTGGACCGACCCCAAGACCGCCCGTGAGGCACAGCAGCGCAAGGAGGAAAAGCGCAGCAGCATCCTCTACGGCGTCATCGCCGTGGTATTCGTGCTGGTGGCCATCACCGTTATCGTCTGGAAGAGCAACATCATCCAGAAGACCGCCACCGCCGCCACCGTCGACGGGCAGAAGTACACCGCCGCCGAGGTGACCTTCCACTATCAGAACGTCTACCGCAACTTCATCAACAACAATTACACCATGCTCTCCTACGGAATGCTGAGCCTGAATCCCAACGCCTCCCTCGCCGGCCAGACCCTGGGCGAGGGCGACGCCGCCATGCTGAATCTGGAGCCCGACGCCGTGGGCCAGACCTGGAAGGACTACTTCACCGACGAGGCCCTGGAGCAGATGGCCGCCATCCAGTCCGTGCTGAAAGCCGCCAAGGACGAGGGCTTCCAGTACCCCGCCAGCGTCCAGGAGAGCTATGACGCCGGTATGAAGACCATCCGGGACAACGCCGCCGGCAGCGGCGTCTCCGTGGACCGCTACCTCCAGGCCAATCTGGGCGGCCTTATGACCGAGAAAGTCTACGGCCAGCGGCTGATGGCCACCCTCCAGTACGAGGCCTACGCCGCCGCCAAGGAGGAGAGCCTCGTCTACTCCGACGCAGATCTGGACGACGCCTACAAGGCCGACCGCAACGCGTATGACCGGGTGAACTACGAGTCCGTCACCGTCTCCGGCACCGCCGAGTCCACCACCGACGCCGAGGGCAACACCGTGGAGCCCACCGAGGAGGAGACCGCGGCCGCCATGGCGGCCGCAAAGGCCAAGGCGGAGGAGATCCTGGCCGCCTACAAGGACGGCGAGAGCCTCGAGTCTCTGGCAGACCCGGACAACGGCATCACCTACTCCCATCCGGAGAGCGCCTCTTACGCCGCCAACCCCACTCTGGAGTGGGCCTTCAACGACGCCCGGAAAGACGGCGATACCAAGGTGATCGAGAATTCCGCCTCCTACACCGTCGCCCTGTTCCACAGCAAATCCCGCTTTGAGTACAACACCGTGGACGTGCGCCACGTGCTGGTCCGCCCCGAGGAGACCACCCTCTCCAACGAGGACGAGGGCTACCAGGCCGACGTGGACGCCAAGCGGGCCGCCGCCAAGGCCACGGCCGAGGAGCTGTACGCCCAGTGGAAGTCCGGCGCGGCCACGGAGGACTCCTTCGCCGAGCTGGCCCGGGAGAATTCCGCCGACGGCAACGCCGCCCAGGGCGGTATCTACACGGAGGTCTATCAGGGCATGATGGTCCCCACCTTCAACGACTGGTGCTTTGACGCCGGCCGCAAGCCCGGCGACAGCGGCATCGTGGAGACGGACTTCGGCTACCACATCATGTACTTCGTGGGCCAGAGCACGCCCTATTGGAAGGTTCAGGTCCGCACAAACCTGGCGAACGCCGAAATGGACGAGTGGTACGAGTCCTTCGCTCAGGACCACACCATTGACAAGAGCGATTCCGGCATGAAGTACGTCGGCTGATCTCAGCAGATTCTTGGGATAACGGGACGGCCCGGGGGCCGTCCCGTTTCTCTTATGGAGGCCGCCTTATGAAGGAACAATTCCTGCGCAATGAGATGCTGTGGGGCCGGGAGGGCCAGGAGCGGCTGGCCGCCGCCCACGTCATCGTATTCGGCCTGGGGGGCGTGGGCAGCTACGCCGCCGAGTGTCTGGCCCGGGCGGGTATCGGAGAGCTGACGCTGGTGGACAGCGACACCGTCTCCGTCACCAACCTGAACCGCCAGCTGGAGGCCCTGTGGTCCACCGTGGGCCAGCCCAAGGCGGAAGCCGCTGCCGCCCGCGTCCGGGACATCCATCCGGAGGCGGTCCTCCACCCTATCCACGGCCTCTACGACGCCGCCCACCGGGAGGACTTCTTCCCCGCCGGGCGCCGGTATGACTACATCGTGGACGCCATCGACCTTGTGAGCTGCAAGCTGGACTTGGCGGAGACCGCCCGGCGGCTGAATATCCCCCTCGTCATGGCCCTGGGCACTGGCAACAAGCTGGACCCCACCCAGCTGCGGGCGGCGGACATCTCGGAGACCTACGGCTGTCCCCTGGCCCGGGTGATGCGAAAAGAGCTGCGAAACCGGGGCATCCTCCATCAAAAAGTCGTGTTCAGCCCGGAGCAGGCCGCTCCCAGCCGCCAGCTGGAGGCCCCGCCGCCGGGACGGCGCAGCGTCCCCGCCAGCAATCCCTGGCTCCCCGCCGCGGCGGGTCTGCTGCTGGGCAGCATTGTGGTGCGGGACATCCTTGACCAGAAAGAGAGCGATTCGATATGCTGACAGGCACCATTATCAATGCCCTGGCCGTCCTGGCCGGGTCCATGGCGGGACTGCTGCTGAAATGGCTGGCTTCCCGTTTCTCCTCCCGCCTTCCCGCCGGCAGCGCCGCCCTGGGCCAGCGGCTCCAGACCATTATCATGAACGGCGTGGCCCTGTGCGTCCTCTACATCGGCATCAGCGGGGCATTGAAGGGAAACAACACTCTGGTGGCGATCCTCTCCATGGTGGCTGGCGCCATTATAGGCGAACTGCTGGACCTGGACCGGCGGATGCAGGCCCTGGGCGATTGGGTGCAGAAAAAGACGGTCCGCCTGACCCAGGGCGAGGGCGGCGCCACTGTGGCGGAGGGCTTTGTCACCGCCAGCCTCCTCTTCTGCGTGGGGGCCATGGCCATCGTGGGAGCGCTGGAGAACGGTCTCACGGGAAATTATGAGACTCTCCAGGCAAAGTCCCTGCTGGACGGCATCAGCTCCATTGTCTTCGCCTCCTCCCTGGGAATCGGCGTGGCCTTTTCCGCCGCGGCGCTATTTTTGTATCAGGGCAGCATCTCCCTGCTGGCCTCCGTCCTCTCCCCGTTTTTGGGAGACGCCGTCATCGCGGAAATGACCTGCGTGGGGTCCCTGCTGATCGCGGCCCTGTCCCTGAACATGCTGAATCTCACCAAGATCAAGGTCATGAACCTGGTTCCCGCCATCTTCCTGCCCATTCTGCTGTGCACGTTTATGTAAACTGAGCCCTATTTAAATCGGACGCCAAAAAAGAGCCGCTTTCGCGGCTCTTTTTTCTGCGCCGGTATCCATCAGCGCACAAACGGCATCAATGCCGAGGCCACCAGCGCCAGCAGCAGCACCGCCACCAGCGCCAGCGCCATGACGCGCTTCATCTTTCCTCTCACGTTCTCTCCTCCTCCGTCAGGATTTTCCGAATACTCTTCTCCGCCTTGGACCGGGGCACCATCAGCTCATGGCCGCAGCCCAGGCATTTCAGCTTGATATCCATCCCTACCCGCAGAATCTCCCACTGGGTGCTCCCGCAGGGATGGGGTTTTTTCAGCTCCACTCTATCGTGCAGACGCAAGTCCATATGGTTCCTCCTGTCATCCTCTTCGCATATACTGTCTCATATTGAGAAACCTCTGATGCAAATCTGCGCACGTTGATGGAATCAGAGCTTCCTCAAAAACGCCGCGCCGGGCGGCAGATAGGATGCGATCAATATGCCGGAAAATAAGCTGTTCCCTCCGGAGGGCCTGCGCCCTCCCGTCCGCCTCACGCTCAGCCGCCTGCGGGAAGCCCTGGAGAGCGGCGCCGTGCTGGAGGCCCCCGTCCAGCGGTGCGACGCCGGACACACCCTACATATAGACCTGGGCGGTATTCCGGGCCGAATTTCCCGCCCGGAGGCCATCGCTCCCTGGATCAACGGAGCCGAAAGGGACATTGCCGTTCTGTCCCGGGTCGGCAAGACGGCCTGCTTCAAGGTCCAACGCCTGCAGGCCGATGAAAAAGGCGCGCCGGAGGCCGTCCTCAGCCGCAGGGCCGCTCAGGAGGCCGCCATGGACTTCTTTCTTGAAAGCCTGGAGCCGGGGATGGTGCTCGCCTGCCGGGTGACCCGGCTGGAGCCCTACGGAGCCTTTGTGGACGTCGGCTGCGGCATCGTGGCCATACTGCCTATTGAGTTAATGTCCGTCTCTCGCATCAACCACCCTGGCGTCCGGGTGCGGGAGGGGCAGAAGATCCTGGCGGCAGTGCGGTCCTTTGACCGGGAGAACCGCCGGATCACCATGACCATGCGGGAGCTCCTGGGCACCTGGATGGAGAACGCCAGCCGCTTCGCCGCCGGAGAGACCGTACGGGGCACCGTCCGCAGCGTCAAGGAGTACGGCAGCTTCATCGAACTGGCTCCCAACCTCTCCGGATTGGCGGACGCCAGGGAGAATCTGTCCCCCGGAGACGGGGTGTCGGTCTACATCAAGAGCATCCGGCCGGAGCGGATGAAAATCAAGCTCCAGATCGTCGAAAAGCTGCCGCCCCAGGAGGAGCCGGAGCCCCTGCGGTATCAGATCACCGACGGAAAGCTGGACCGCTGGACCTACTCCCCGCCGGGATATGAAAAGGAGCCGGTGGAGACGGTATTCACAGCTCCCTCCCCTTGAGCTTCTCCCAGTAGGCCTTGGCGGCCTGTTCCGTCTTGTTGTCCCCAAACTCGTAATACTTCACGCCCTTCAAGGCGTCGGGCAGGTACTGCTGGTCCACCCAGTGGCCGGTGAAGTTGTGAGGGTACAGATAGTGCTGCTGGTTGTCAAAGCCGATGGTGTCGGCATGTACGTTTTGGAGCTGCCGGGGCACGTCCCCGGTGCGGCCCGCCTTTACGTCCGCCCTGGCCCTTCCGATCCCCTCGATCACACTGTTGGACTTGGGCGCTGTGGCCAGCAGCACCGCCGCCTGGGCCAGGGGCAGCTGGGCCTCCGGAAGCCCCAGCTGCATGGCGGTGTCCACACAGGCCTTCACAATGGCGACGGCCTGGGGATAGGCCATGCCCACATCCTCACTGGCGGAGCACAGCAGCCGCCGGCAGGGAGTCACCAGGTCCCCGGCCTCCAGAAAGCGGGCCAGGTAGTGGAGCGCCGCGTCGGGGTCGCTGCCCCGGAGGGATTTCATCAGGGCGGAGGCGATGTCGTACATGGCGTCGCCTCCCTTGTCATAGCGCATGGCGCTGCGCTGGGAGAGCTGGGCCGCGTCCTCCAGCGTCAGACGGAGCGCACCCTTCTCCGGTGCCGCCGCCTGGCAGAGGAGCTCCACGGCGTTGATGGCCTTGCGCACATCCCCGCCGCAGGCGGTGGCGATGTGGAGGGGCACTCCCTCCTCCCAGGCCAGGGGCAGGGGGCTGCGCTCCTTCTCAATCTCCAGCGCCCGCAAAACGGCGGGCTCCGCCTCCGCCGGGGAGACGGATTTGAACTCGAACACCGTACTGCGGCTGAGAAGGGCGCTGTACACATAGAAATAGGGATTCTCCGTGGTGGAAGCGATCAGGGTGAGCTTGCCGTTCTCCATGAATTCCAGCAGGCTCTGCTGCTGCTTTTTGTTGAAATACTGGATCTCGTCCAGGTACAGCAGCACCCCGCCGGGGGCCAGCAGCGTCCCCACGTCGCCGATGATGTCCTTGATGTCCTGGAGGGACGCCGTGGTGGCGTTGAGGCGGTACAGGGTCTTCTGTGTCCGCTCCGCGATGATGTTGGCGATGGTGGTCTTGCCGGTGCCGGAGGGACCGTAAAAGACCATGTTGGCGTCGGTCCCGCTCTCGATAAGGCGGCGGAGCACCGCGCCGGGGGCCAGGATGTGGCGCTGACCCACCACCTGGTCCAGTGTCTGGGGGCGGATCTCATCCGCCAGGGGACGCTGCATAGGGAACCCTCCCTCCTGTTAAACTACTGTTTTCGGTACGCCTCTATCAAACAGAGCAAAAGGCCGGCGCACATGACGGCCGTTGAAATGACAAACGGAATCAGCGTATCCGCGCCGAGAAATGCCCCCATCAGGCCGCCGGTCCCATTGTGAATGCAGGGATGCATAACTGTGTAAAAGAAGCAGAAGGCGGAAAACACAAGTCCCACGACTGTCACCAGGACGCCGCATACCATCTTTTTATTCACCACAAGCCCTCTCCTCTTCCAAAATTTCCAGAAAAATTATATCACAGGTCAAAGCAAAATTCCACCTTTTTTCACAAGTGATTGTATAAAAATGGAAAATTGGAAAATTTGAAATTTTCCTCGCCAAGAGCCGGATTTTATGGTATCCTGTCATGGTGAGGTGACGAGTATGAAATCCAAGGCCGCGGTCAAGCGCATTATTGAAACACTAAAGGGCGTCTACCCCGACGCCCTGTGCTCCCTGCAATACGAGAAGGACTACGAGCTGCTCTTTGCCGTGCGGCTCTCCGCCCAGTGCACCGACGCGCGGGTAAACCAGGTGACGCCCGCCCTGTACGCCCGCTTCCCCACCCTGGAGAGCTTCGCGGAGGCAGACCCGGCGGAGGTGGGCGAGTACATCCGCTCCTGCGGGTTCTTCAACGGCAAGGCCCGGGACATCGTGGGCTGCGCCAGACGGCTGATCGACGATTTTGGCGGCAGGGTCCCCGGCACCATGGAGGAGCTCACCAGTCTCCCCGGCGTGGGCCGTAAGACTGCCAACCTGATTTTGGGCGATATTTTCGGCCAGGAGGGCTATGTCTGCGACACCCACTGTATCCGCATCACCGGGCGGCTGGGGATCACCGACGGCTCCAAGGACCCCCTCCAGGTGGAACGGCAGCTGCGGCAGGCCATCCCGCCGGTGGAGTCCAACAACTTCTGCCACCGGATGGTCCTCTTCGGCCGGGACACCTGCACCGCCCGGTCCCCCAAATGCGAAGGCTGTCCCCTGGCAAAGGACTGCGACGCGGCGAAGGTGAAAAAATAAGAACCCCCAAAATGTGTCTGCGGTGATCCGCAGGCACATTTTCGCATTCTCCCTCATATACTGGATAAAAACCACCGTTTGGAGGATGCGTTTATGGATGACAAGACTACCCGGCTGGTGAACCAGCTGAAAGGAAACCCCGCCATGCTGCGCTCGCTGATGCAGTCCCGGGACGGGCAGGCCCTGATGCAGATGCTGACCCAGGGAGACCAGGGCGCCGCTTTGCAGCGGGCGGTACAGTCCGCCGCCAAGGGCCGGCCCGAGGAGATGGTAAGGCTGGTGAACCAGGTGATGCAGAGCCCCGGCGGGGCCGACCTGGTGGAACGGATCAACAGGGCCGTTCAAAAATAAGAGGGCAAAGGGGTAAGCGGATATGGCGGAATTTGACGACAAGCTGAACAGCATCCTGTCCAATCCGGACGCCATGTCCCAGATCATGCAGCTGGCCCAGTCCCTCTCCGGGCCCGGGCCGGGGGCAGAACCTCCCCCGCCCCCGCCGCAGCCGGCGCCTCAGCAGTCCGCGCCGCCCCCGGGCGGCGGAGACCTGTTCTCCTCCCTCTCCTCTCTGGCCGGCGGAATGGACCCCAAGCTCCTCACCCGGCTCCTGCCCCTGATTCAGGAGCTGGGCGGCCAGCGGGACAGCAACGCCCGGGCGCTGCTCTACGCCCTGCGCCCCTATCTGAAGGAGGAAAAGCAGAACAAGGTGGAGCGGGCCCTCCAGCTGGCCCGGCTGTTCCACCTGGGGAAGAAATTCCTGTCCGGATGGGAGGGGTGAGGGATGTACAACCGCTATATCCGCAACGACAACGGCACCTATACCCGGATGCCGGAGGAGGAGCCCCGCGCCGCTCCGCCGCCGCCCCAGCCGGAACCTCCTCCGTCCTCCGGCGGCACCGCGCCCCCGCCGCCAAAACAGGGTCAGCCGCAGCAGTCAGGCCCAGGAAGGCCTCCGCCCCCGCCGAGACAGGCCGCCGACGGGCTGACCGGCTTTCTTCGGCATATCCTGGACCAGCTCCATCTGAACCATGTGGACACCGGAGACCTGCTGCTTCTGGGGCTGCTGTTCTTTCTCTCCCGGGAAGAGGCGGACGAGGAACTGCTGGTGGCCCTGGGGCTGCTTCTGATTTTATAGTCACCGCAGTTGAAAAGAAGGATTTCCTTCTTTTCAACCTTGGGGCGCGTATGCGCCCCAAGAGCCGTGAAACGGCTTGGCGGTGGACTTCATAGGCAAAACACGGCACATTTTATGTGCCGGCGGGCGATGCCCGCCTTGAAAATCGGAATACCGATTTTCAAGTGTTTTGACTATATAAACGCCAGCCGGAGCCTCTCTCCGGCTGGCGTTTACGCCTCTTCCAAAACCACCGTGCCGTCCGGCAGGGTGAAATCCTCAGCGGCGGGAAGGTCCTGGTCCAGCGCCAGGGCCGCCATGCGGTAGACCGGCTCCCCGTTCAGCAGCCGTTCCGAGACTGTCAGCAATCCTGTGTCCACGCTGACCCAGTAGCGCAGAACATACCCCTCCGGGTCCTCCGCCGTCTCTACATAGATGCAGTTGACGCCGGAGATGGTCCGGTAATCCGCCGCGGCGATGCTCTCCGGCGGCAAATCCAAAATGTCCTCATAGGTGGGAATGGTCTGCTCGTCGTCGGCGGAAATCCCCCCCGCCGGTGCAGTATAGACCGCCGTCTCCTGGTCGTACCAGATGTGGGTGGTCTCCCCGTCGGTCAGGGCGTGGCGCACCCGGCCCCCGGTCAGCGTCCGGTCCGTCCGGGTCCAGCCGCCGCTGACCGCCGCCGCCGTCTCATAGGTGCCGCTGCCGCCGCTCCAAAGCTGCTCCACCGTCACTGTACGGCGGTACTCCTGCGGCCGGGCGAGGGTGGCGACGGCCGCCTGGACCGTCTCCGGCGTCACCTCCACCACCGTCAACGCATCTCCGGTCACGGCGGCCTGGCCCGGCGCCTGCTCACTGGAGGGCAACGTGATATGGGAGGTGCGGCGCAGCGTGCCGCTGAGCATCACCGCGATAATCAGCACGGTAACCGCCAAAAAAGCCACTGTGATCCGGCTCCGCCACCCCTTATCCACATTCTCCCTCCTTTGCTCCACGCTCAGGCCGTATAGTCCTCCGGCCGCTCACTCCGCAAGCCGTACCGCCACTCGATGGCGTCGGCAATGCGGCGGCAGGCATGGCCGTCTCCGTAGGGATTTACGGCGTGGGCCATCCGCTCATAGGCGGCCCGGTCGCAGATCAGCCGCTCCGCCATGGTAACGATGTCGTCCTGCACCACGCCGGCCAGCTTCACAGTGCCGGCGGCCACGGCCTCGGGCCGCTCCGTCTCCCGCCGCATCACCAGGACGGGCTTGCCCAGGGCAGGCGCCTCCTCTTGGATGCCGCCGGAGTCCGTCAGCACCAGATAGCACCGGGCCATCAGGTTGTGCATTTCATCGGCGGGCAGGGGATCGATCAGGTGAACCCGGGGCGCGCCCCGGAGGTACTTGTCCACCGCCTCCCGGACCACTGGGCTCAGGTGAACAGGATACACCAACTCCACGTCCGGGTGCTGCTCCGCGATCTGCCGCAGGGCCAGCATAATGCTCCGCATGGGATCGCCGTAGTTCTCCCGCCGGTGGCAGGTGACCAGAATGACCTTCCGCTCCCCGTAGGGCAGGCGGTTCAGCTCTTCCGCCGCAAAGCGGTAATCCTCCCGCACAGTCGTCCGCAAGGCGTCGATCACCGTATTCCCGGTGATGAAAAGATTTTCCGTGTGCCCCTCCCGGACCAGGTTCTCCCGGTTTCCCGCGGTGGGACAGAAAAACAGATCCGCAATGCCGGAGACCAGCAGTCGGTTCATCTCCTCCGGAAAGGGAGAATACTTGTCATACGTGCGCAGTCCCGCCTCCACGTGGCCCACAGGGATCTGGTGGTAAAAAGCGGACAGGGCCCCGGCAAAGGTGGTGGAGGTATCCCCGTGAACCAGCACCATATCCGGCTTCAGCGCCTCCAGGGCCTCGTCCATGCCGGTAAGGCACTTGCTGGTGATGGTGGAGAGGGTCTGCCGGGGAGTCATGATATCCAGGTCCCAGTCCGGCTTTACGTCAAAGACCTCCAGTACGCTGTCCAGCATCTGCCGGTGCTGGGCGGTGACGCAGCAGAGGCTCTCGATCCCGGAGCGGGACGCCAGCTCCTTCACCAAAGGGCACATTTTGATGGCCTCCGGCCGGGTGCCGAATACGCTCATGATCCGCAGCTTGTCCATTTACAGCTCCTCGTCTTTCTTCTCTTCCTCACGACGTCCGTGGTCTTTGAGCTCTTCCAGCTCCTCGTGAATCTCCTCCCGGATTTCCTTGGGGAACACCACCCGGGCGGCCACCGCGCCCACGATGCACAGCGCGGCGAAGAGCAGCATGGCCTTCTGCTCCCCGCCGGTGGTCAGCACCACGGCGGAGAGCCCCAGAATGGCGGAGATCACGTACAGCGTGGCCACCGCCTGCTTCTGGCTCAGCCCCATGTCGATGAGCCGGTGGTGAATGTGGCCCCGGTCGGCGTGCATGGGGCTCTGGCCGTGGGCGATACGGCGGATGAAGGCAAAGGCGGTGTCAAAAATGGGCAGGCCCAAAATCAAAAAGGGCACCGCAAAGGAGATCACCGCGTAAAATTTAAACAGCCCCTGAATGGACATGGTGGCCAGGATATAGCCCAGGAACGTGGCCCCGGTGTCCCCCATGAACATCTTGGCGGGATTCAGGTTATAGGGCATAAAGCCTACGCAGGCCCCCACCAGGGCCGCCATAACAATGGCCACCTGGATCTCCGAAGCCATCAGCGCGATCACCAGCACCGTGGTGGCGGAGATGGCGGACACGCCGTCCGCCAGGCCGTCCAGACCGTCGATCAGGTTCACGGCGTTGGTAATCGCCACAATCCACAGCACCGTGAAGGGCACGGACAGCCAGCCCAGCACCCAGTAGAGATTATCCGAGAAGATGTTGGGATTGGAGAAGGCCTGGATCACCACGCCGTTAAGGGCTGGGATCAGGGCGGCCACGATTTGGATAACGAATTTCAGCATGGCGGGCAGGGCCATGATGTCGTCCACCACGCCCAGCACCACAATGACCACCGCTCCCAGGAGGATGCTCCGCATCTCCGGGGTGATCTCCACAAAGAGCAGGATGCTGACTATAAAGCCGAAGAAGATGGCCAGTCCTCCCAGGCGGGGGATCGGCTTCCTGTGCATCCGGCGGTCATCCTTGGGCACGTCGATGGCCCCCACCTTGTAGGCGAAGGACTTGACCACCGGGGTCATCAGAAAGCTGATCACCAGGGCCGCCAGCAGGGCCAGCACCACGTAGGCGACCGACTGTGTTTGAAAAGCCATGGCGCTCCTCTCTCAGCGGGCGATGAAGCCGACCTTGCGGTGGACCTTGTCCAGCGTCCGCTGGGCCACCCGGCCGGCCCGCCGGGCGCCCTCCCGGTAGATGCTCTCCAGATGCGCCTTGTCTCCCATCAGGCGGGCGGCCTCCTCCCGGATGGGGCGCAGCAGCTCAATCACCGCGTCTCCCACGGCGGGCTTGAACACGCCGTAGCCCTGGCCGGCGAACTCCGCCTGAGCCTCTTCCATAGTCTTGCCCGCGGCGGCGCAGTAGATGGTCAGCAGATTGGACACGCCGGGCTTGTTCTCCTTGTCGTAACGGACGCTGGTCTCGCTGTCGGTGACGGCCCGCTTAAACTTCCGCTGGATGACCTCCGGGGAATCCATGAGATTGACGCAGCCATCAGGGTCCGACTTGCTCATCTTGTTCAGGGGATTGCCAAGGCTCATGATCCGGGCCCCCTGCTCCACGCGGGGGATAAAGGCCTCCGGCAGAACGAAGGTGTCGCTGTACACGCCGTTGAAGCGCTGGGCGATGTCCCGGCACAGCTCCACATGCTGGCGCTGGTCCTCTCCCACCGGCACGTAGTCCGCCTGATAGAGCAGGATGTCCGCCGCCATCAGCACCGGATAGGTGAAGAGGCCGGCGGTAATGTTGTCTGCGTGCTGCTGGGATTTCTGCTTAAACTGGGTCATGCGGCTCAGCTCGCCGAATTGGGTGTAACAGCCCAAGATCCAACCCAGCTCCGCGTGCTGCGGCACATGGCTCTGCACAAACAGGATGCTCTTTTCCGGGTCCAGGCCGCAGGCGAGATACTGGGCCAGCTGCTCCAGCGCCCGGCGGCGCAGGTCCGCGGGGTTCTGCCGCACGGTGATGGCGTGCATGTCCACGATGCAGTACACGCAGTCGTAGTCGTCCTGCATGGCCACCCAGTTCTTGATCGCGCCCATATAGGAGCCCAGGGTCAGGTCGCCGCTGGGCTGGATGCCGCTGAATACTCTCTTTTTCCGCTCTTGATTTTCCATGATTAGACACCTCGTATCTGCGATTTGACGCCGCCCCTCCGGCGGCGGATAAAACGCCCAAAGGCTCACTCAGTGGGTATTGTACCACACCTTTCCACTTTAGGCAATGAAAAGCGGCGGGGCGGGCGCCGGTTCTGCCGTAGAATTTAAGATTTGTTCACATCCCCCGCGCCTCCGGCCCGGGCACACGGCAAACAAAAAGCGCCCCTGTCCCCCGCGTTTCGCGCTGGGACAGAAGCGGTTCCTCACTTCTGCGGTGCCACCCGGCTTGGCGTGAATCCTCACGCCCCCTCAATGCGTACCGACATACGCCGGATTTGATAACGGAGTCCCCTCCGGCTCGCCTACTTGCCATGCGTTCGGTCCGCCCTCAAAAGCCCATTCACCCTGGCCGTCCCCGCCCCGCTTCCACCGTCCGGAGCTCTCTTAAAGAGTCCCTGCCAGGGGTACTTACACTTTCTCAAAGGTTTTATGGGCGTACTATACCACCTTATCCAGTGAATGTCAAGGCGAATTTCGCCGGCGGGGCCATCCCGGCCTTGACAATCCGCGCCGCAGCCGCCATAATGTCAAATGTATGTTGAGACAAATTTCCAACAGGAGGTTTTTCCTATGGCTCTTGATATGGCCTTTTTTCAGGAGATGGAGGCCCGGATTCCCAAAGGGATGGTCCGCACCCGCTTCGCCCCCTCCCCCACCGGCTACATGCACGTGGGCAACCTGCGCACCGCGCTGTATACCTGGCTCATCGCCCGCCACAGCCGCGGCACCTTTATCCTCCGCATCGAGGACACGGATCAGGGACGCCTGGTAGAGGGCGCCACCGACGTCATCTACCGCACCATGCGGGAGTGCGGCCTGACCCACGACGAGGGCCCCGACGTGGGCGGCCCCGTGGGCCCCTATATCCAGTCGGAGCGGCGGGACCTCTACGGCAGGTACGCCCATCTTCTTGTGGAGAAGGGCGCGGCCTACTACTGCTTCTGCGAGAAGACCGAGTCCGAGGAGGACTCCGGCAATTTTGACCGCGCCGCCGACCCCTGCCGCAGTCTCAGTCCGGAGGAAATCCAGGCCAACCTGGACGCCGGAAAGCCCTATGTCATCCGCCAGCGCATCCCCCAGGAGGGAAGCACCACCTTCCACGACGTCTCCTTCGGGGACATCACTGTGGAGAACAAGACCCTGGATGACCAGGTTCTGCTAAAACGGGACGGCCTGCCCACCTATAACTTCGCCAATGTGGTGGACGATCATCTGATGGGCATCACCCACGTGGTGCGGGGCAGCGAATATCTCAGTTCCGCTCCCAAGTACAATCTGCTGTACGAGGCCTTCGGCTGGGACATTCCCACCTATGTCCACTGTTCCCCTGTCATGCGGGACCAGCACAACAAGATGTCCAAGCGCCACGGCGACCCCTCCTATGAAGACCTCATCGCCCAGGGCTATCTGACCCCCGCCGTGCTCAACTATGTGGCGCTGCTGGGCTGGGCGCCCAAGGGTGAGCGCAGTGAGCAGGAGATCTTCTCCCTCGAGGAGCTGGTGGACGCCTTTGACATCGCCGGCATCTCCAAGTCCCCCGCCATCTTCGACATGGCCAAGCTGGACTACTTCAACGCCACCTACCTGCGGGCCCTGCCCCCGGCGGAATTCGCCCGGACCGCGGAGCCCTATATCCGCCAGACGGTGAAGAACCCCGCCATCGACACGGCAGCCGTGGCCGGCCTGCTCCAGGCCCGGTGCGAAAAGCTGACGGACATCCCCGAGAAGGTGGATTTCTTTGACGCGGTACCGGAGTACGGCGTGGAGTTTTTCACCAACAAGAAGTCCAAAACCAACCCAGAGGTCTGCAAGGCCATGCTGGAGGCCGCCATCCCCGCGCTGGCCGCCCTGCCGGAGTGGACCCAGGACGCCATTCACGACCACCTCATCGCTCTGGCGGAATCCCTGGGGGTGAAAAACGCCACGCTGATGTGGCCCATCCGCATCGCCGCCGCCGGCAAGCTGGTGACTCCCGGCGGAGCGGTGGAGATCTGCCACATCCTGGGCCGGGAGGAGGCCCTGCGCCGTCTGCGGGCGGGGCTTGATATGCTGGCATGAACGACAACATCCCACGCTCCCCTCTCGGCGGTCTCCGGGAGGCCTGGGCGGACGGGCTGCGGGAGGAGGTCCGGCGCTCCGCCATTGCCTTTATGGCCATCTGGGCGCTGTTCTTCGCCGTGTGTATGATCCTCCCGGACCTCCGGGCCAAGCTGGTGGACATGATGTTCTCCACGCTCAACGGCATGGACGTCACGGACGCCAGCGGGAAAATCTCCGCCCTGGCCCTGTTCCTCAACAACGTGCAGGCCACAGCCTTCATCATGCTCTACGGCCTGGTTCCCTTTATCCAGCTGCCCGCCCTGGCTCTGGGCGTGAACGCCATGATGCTGGGGGTGATGGCGTCGTGGTACGCCGCGGAGGGCCTCTCCCTCCTGGCTTACCTGGCCGCCCTGCTCCCCCACGGCGTGCTGGAGCTGCCGGCGCTGTTCCTGGCCTTCGGCACGGGCCTGTACATCTGCGGACAGCTGACCCGCCGCTGCCGGAAGGACAAAAGCGCCCAATCTCTGTGGGCATGTATGACGCTGGCCTCTCAGATGCTGCTGTCGGTACTGGTTCCCCTTCTTCTGACCGCCTCCTTTGTGGAGGCCTATGTCACCCCGGCCGTGGCCGCGCTCGTCCACTGAGCTCCCCCAAAATCTATATTCTATAATAAAAGGACTGGTTTCATCACATGAGCAAACTCACCATTCCCGCCGGCTACAAGATGCCCCTGACCAACAACAAGCTCCAGCGGGCCATCGAGCTGATCCACGCGGATTTCCAGCACAACCTCACTGTCCGGCTGAACCTGCACCGGGTCTCCGCCCCCCTGTTCGTGGACGGCGCCACCGGCCTGAACGACGACCTCAACGGCGTGGAACGCCCCGTGTCCTTTGACATCCCCGACGTGGGGACCGAGGGCCAGGTGGTCCACTCCCTGGCCAAGTGGAAGCGCCTGGCCCTGAAACGGTACGAGTTTAAAGAGGGCACCGGACTCTACACGGATATGAACGCCATCCGCCGGGACGAGGAGCTGGACAATCTCCACTCCATCTACGTGGACCAGTGGGACTGGGAGAAGCACATCTCCCCCCAGAACCGCACCGTTCCATATCTGAAAGACACCGTACGCGACATCGTAGGCTGCATCTGCGACACCGCCACGGCCCTGCGGAACGCCTACCCCGTCCTCACCTTCCGGCCGGACCGGGACGTGTACTTCATCACCACCCAGGAGCTGGAGGACCGCTATCCAAACCTCACCCCCTCCCAGCGGGAGCGGGCCGTCTGCCAGGAGCACCACACCGTATTCCTGATGCAGATCGGCAAAACTCTGGCCTCCGGCATCAAGCACGACGGCCGGGCCCCGGACTACGACGACTGGGAGCTCAACGGCGACATCCTCATGTGGAATCCGGTGCTTCAAAGTCAGTTTGAGGTGTCCTCCATGGGCATTCGGGTAGACGCCGCATCGCTGGACCGCCAGCTCACCGCCGCCGGCTGCGACCACCGCCGGCAGCTGCCCTTCCACCAGATGCTCTTAAAGGGCCAGCTTCCCCAGTCCATGGGCGGCGGGATTGGGCAATCGCGGCTGTGCATGCTGCTACTGGGGACCTGCCATATCGGGGAGGTCCAGGCCAGTCTGTGGGACCGGGAGACCGTGGAAGGCTGCGAAAAAGCGGGAATCACGCTGCTGTAAAAGTTTCGCCGGCCTTTTCAAAGGCCGCGGGGGTCCAGGGGGCGCCGCCCCCTGGAGAGCCGCTGAAACGCAGAAAACAGGCCCGGAGACATTCGTCTCCGGGCTTTTACTTATAGTTATAGAAACGCAAACGGCTGGGCTCCGCCCAGACCCGCCAGGGCTTTGCCCTGGACCCACCGCCCTTTGAAAAGGGCGGCCCTAAACTTTATTGGCGGACGTCCCCTCAGCCCTGCGCCACGTCCGCCGCAATGGCATCCGCCAACGCCTCCAGCGCCTCCCGCTGGGGCGTCTGCACGGCGGACTTCACCGTGACGCCGCTCTCCAGCACCGTCATGTTCTTCATGCCGGAGAGGATCTCCCGGATCAGCTTCCCCGCCTGGGGACCCCAGGAGCCGTTTTCGATCACAGCCGCCGTACGGCTTTGCAGGTTGTGGGCCTTCAAATCCAGCAGCAGATTCTCCATGGGGGTGAAGATGCCGTTGTTATACGTAGCCGCGGCAAACACCAGATGGCTGCACCGGAAGCACTCCGCCACCAGCTGGGACACATCGGTGTGAGACACGTCATATTGGGCGATGTTCCGCACGCCCTTCTCCGACAGCCGGGCCGCCAGAATATCGGCCGCGTTGTCCGTGTTGCCGTAGACAGAGCCGGTGAAAATGGCCACCGCCTGGTCCTCCGGCGCATAGGTGCTCCAGCGCTGGTACTTCTCCACAAACCAGTTGATGTTCTCCCGCCAGACAGGGCCGTGGAGGGGACAGACCATGGCGACGTCCAGTCCGGCGGCCTTTTTCAGCAGGGACTGCACCTGCATTCCATATTTACCAACGATATTGGTGTAGTACCGGCGGGCGTCGTCCAGCCAGTCCCGCTCAAAATTCACCTGGTCGGCAAAGAGGTTGCCGCTGAGGGCTCCGAAAGTGCCGAAGGCGTCGGCGGAGAAGAGGATCTTGTCCGTGGCGTCGTAAGTCACCATGACCTCCGGCCAGTGGACCATGGGGGCCATGACGAAGGTGAAGGTGTGCCTCCCGGTAGAGAGGGTGTCTCCCTCCTTCACCACCACGGCCCGGCTGGAGAGGTCCTCCCCGGTGAACTGGGCCAGCATGGCGAGGGTCTTGGCATTGCCCACCACCCGGGCCTCCGGCCAGCGGCGCAGCACGCCCGCCAGGGACGCGCTGTGGTCCGGCTCCATGTGGTTCACCACCACGTAGTCCAGGGGGCGGCCGGCCAGGCTGTGCTCCAGATTCTCCTGGAAGCGAACGGCCACCGCCTCCTCCACAGCGTCCAGCAGCGCCGTTTTCTCATCCAGCATCAGATAGGCATTGTAGCTGACGCCCCTGGGAATGGGAAACACATTTTCAAAAAGGGCCAGACGGCGGTCTGAAGCCCCTACGTATACCAGATCCGAGGTAATGCTCTGTACACAATACATGGTCATATCTCCTTCTATGTTTTCCGGAGACCACTTTACTCAAATTCCCCTGATTTGTCAAGGCACTTACTGGAAATTTATGCGCAAAGGCAAAATGAGAGGACGGCTGAAACCGTCCTCCCACTCGTTCTGGGTTTTAAGATTACACCGGGTCCTGCTTGCCGCCAAAGGCTTCCACAGCCCGGGCGTCCGCCTCCCGCTTCTCCTCAATGGCCTCTTTCAGGATCATATCCTTCACCTTCATGAGCCGGATCGTGGTGGCGCGGTCGTTCTCATCCAGCTTCATGTTGATATACCGGATAGCCTCCTGGGTATTGGGGATCATCACGTACTCCAGGGCGTTGACCCGGCGGCGGGTCTTCTCGATCTCCTCCGCCATCAGCTGGGCGGACTTCTCGATCTCCGCCAGCTTGAGCATCTTCCGGAACACCTTCCCCAGGGCGTCTACGGCGGTGTCCAGCTCGCCGGAGGTAGCCGCGAAGCCATAGGGGTAGATGTCGGAATCAGACCGGGTCTGGGTCTGGAAGTCATAGATAGGCACGTTGACGGACATGATGTTCTGGAAGGTCATGGTCAGCTCCACGCTCTGCTTGGGGTAGACCAGAGCCTGCTCCAGGGCCTCGGAGCTCATGAGAGCGGAGGCGACGGTGAAGGACTTGTGCACCGTCATCAGCTCCTCCTCCACCTCGGCCCGGAGGGCCCGGACCTCCCGGACCGTCTCCAGGAACTGCTTCATCAGCTCATCCCGCTTGTCTTTCAGCAGCTTGTGGCCCCGCTGGGCGGTGCGCAGCTTGCCTTTCAGGCGGGTGAGCTCCATTCGGGTGGGGCTTACCGTGATATTCGCCATGGCTCACCCCTCCTTACTGCTCGTCTTTCTTCGGCCAGTACTTCTCGATCAGCTCCGGTTTGATACGTTTCAGCTCGCTCTTGGGCAGAATGCTCAGAAGCTCCCAGCCCAGGTCCAGGGTCTCCTCGATGGAGCGGTTCTCCTCGTAGCCCTGGTTCACATACCGCTTCTCAAACTCGTCGGCGAATTTGGCGTACAGCAGATCCGTGGGGGTCAGGGCCGCCTCGCCCAGAATGGACATCAGCTCCTTGTTGTCCTTACCGGTGGAGTAGGCAGCGAAGAGCTGGTTCATGGTGCTGGCGTGGTCCTCCCGGGTCTTGCCCTCGCCAACGCCCTTATCCTTCAGACGGGACAGAGAGGGCAGCACGTCCACCGGCGGGTGGATGCCCTGGCGGTACAGCGCACGGGAGAGGATGATCTGGCCCTCGGTGATATAGCCCGTCAGGTCGGGGATGGGGTGGGTCTTGTCGTCCTCGGGCATGGTCAGGATGGGGATCATGGTGATGGACCCCTTCTTGCCCAGCTGGCGGCCGGCCCGCTCGTACAGGGTGGCCAGGTTGGTGTACAGATAGCCCGGGAAACCGCGGCGGCCCGGAACCTCTTTCTTGGCGGCAGAGACCTCACGGAGGGCCTCGGCGTAGTTGGTGATGTCGGTCATGATGACCAGCACGTGCATATCCTTCTCAAAGGCCAGGTACTCCGCGGCGGTCAGGGCCATACGGGGCGTGGCAATACGCTCCACGGCGGGGTCGTTGGCCAGGTTGGAGAAGAGCACGGTACGGTCGATGGCGCCGGTGCGCTTAAATTCGTTGACGAAAAACTCGGACTCCTCGAAGGTGATGCCGATGGCGGCGAACACCACGGCGAAGTTGGCCGCCTCGTCGCCCAGCACCTTGGCCTGGCGGGCGATCTGAGCCGCCAGGTTGGCGTGGGGCAGGCCGGAGCCGGAGAAGATGGGCAGCTTCTGCCCGCGGACCAGGGTGTTCAATCCGTCGATGGTGGAAACGCCGGTCTGGATGAACTCGTTGGGGTAGTCCCGGGCGGCGGGGTTCATGGGCAGGCCGTCGATGTCCCGGTACTCCTCCGCCAGGATCTCCGGACCGCCATCGATGGGGCGGCCCATGCCGTTGAACACGCGGCCCAGCATATCGCCGGACACGCCCAGCTGCAGGGGATGTCCCAGGAAGCGAACCTTGGCGTCCGCCAGGTTGATGCCGGCGGCGGACTCAAACAGCTGGACCACGGCGGTGTCGCCGTTGACCTCCAGCACCTGCCCGCGGCGGGTGCTGCCGTCGTGGAGCTCCACCTCCACCAGCTCGTTGTAGGTGACGTTTTCCACCATGCGGACCATCATCAGCGGGCTGACGATTTCCTCTACGGTTCTGTATTCACGAATCATCAGTTCTCACCTCCCTGAGCGGTCACGGCTTCGATCTCCGCCGCCATGTCCTGCTCGATCTGCTGGTAGACCTGAACGTACTCCTCCGCCGGGACGCTCTTGGCGCGGCCGATCTGCTCCCTGGAGGGAATGTCGAACAGCTTCGCCACAGGCGCGCCCTTGGCGATGGCCGCCCGGCACAGCTCCTCATAGTGCAGCACCATGGCCAGGAGCTTCTGCTGCCGGTCATAGCTGGAGAAGCCGTCGATGTCGGTAAAAGCGTTCTGCTGGAGGAAGTCCTCGCGGACCATGCGGGCCACCTCAAGGGTCAGCTGGTCGGCGGGAGACAGGGCGTCCTTGCCCACCAGCTGGACGATCTCGTTCAAGCTGGCCTCGTTCTGGAGGATGCTCATGGCACGGCTCCGGTCCCGCATAAACTCCGGCCCGAAATTCTCGTCGAACCAGGGCTTCAAGGTGTCCAGGTACAGGGAGTAGGAGGTCAGCCAGTTGATGGCCGGGAAGTGGCGCTTATAGGCCAGGGAGGAATCCAGGGCCCAGAACACCTTGACGATACGCATGGTGGACTGGGACACGGGCTCGGAGAGGTCGCCGCCGGGAGGCGACACGGCTCCCACGGCGGTCAGGCTGCCCCGGCGCTCGTCGCTACCCAGGCACTCCACGCTGCCGGCCCGCTCGTAAAACTGGGCCAGACGGGAGGCGAGGTACGCGGGATAGCCCTCCTCGCCGGGCATCTCCTCCAGACGGCCGGACATCTCGCGCAGGGCCTCGGCCCAGCGGGAGGTGGAGTCGGCGATAACCGCCACGTCGTAGCCCATGTCACGGAAATACTCGGCGATGGTGATGCCGGTGTAGACGGAGGCCTCGCGGGCCGCCACGGGCATATCGGAGGTGTTGGCGATCAGCACCGTCCGCTTCATCAAGGACTCGCCGGTGCGGGGGTCCTTCAGCTCGGGGAATTCCCGCAGAACGTCGGTCATCTCGTTGCCGCGTTCGCCGCAGCCGATGTAGATCACGATGTCCACATCGGACCACTTGGCCAGCTGGTGCTGCACCACGGTCTTGCCGGAGCCGAAGGGGCCGGGCACGGCCGCCGTACCGCCCTTGGCGATGGGGAACATGGTGTCGATGATCCGCTGGCCGGAGCACAACGGCCGCTCCGGGGAATATTTCTTCTCGTAGGGCCGGCCCACGCGGACGGGCCACTTCTGGATCATGGTCAGGGGGACGTCTCTGCCGTCCTCGGTGGTGAGGGTGGCGATGGTCTCCGTCACGTTGAAGGAGCCGCTCTGAATGTCCTTGATGGTGCCCTTCATATTGGGGGGCACCATAATCTTGTGGAGCACCACGGGAGTCTCGGGCACGGTGCCGATGATGTCGCCGCCGGTGACCTTGTCGCCGGCCTTGACGGTGGCGGTGAACTCCCACTTCTTCTCCCGGTCCACGGCGGGGACCTCCACGCCGCGGGAGATGTTGGCGCCCACCTTCTCCACGATCTTCTCCAGCGGGCGCTGGATGCCGTCGTAGATACCCTCGATCATGCCGGGCCCCAGCTCCACGCTCATGGGCGCGCCGGTGGTGATGACGTCAGCCCCGGGTCCCAGGCCGGAGGTCTCCTCGTAGACCTGGATGGAGGCGGTGTCGCCCTTCATGGTCAGGATCTCGCCGATCAGACGCTGGGGGCCAACGCGGACCACGTCGGACATATTGGCGTCCGAAAGTCCCGTGGCGACCACCAGCGGTCCGGAAACTTTAACAACTTTGCCGCTCAAATTTATACGACCTTCTTTCAGGATAAATTTGCCGGAAGGGTATCCCCTCCCCGTCTAAAGCCACGCCCGGAAAGGGGCCAAGGGAAACCCGCGGTTTCCCCGGTCGATTCGCCAAAGGCAAATCAAGAAAATGACATCATTTTCGCCGCGGCGTGTACGCGGCGAAAATCCCCCGGCCCCAGCCGCCTTGGACGGTGGGGGATTCTCAAGGGGGAGCCCGCTCCCCCTTGACCTCTCAGAGGATGTCAGCGCCTACGGCTCGTTCAATCGCTCTTTGAATGTTGTTTTTGCCAATGCCCAGGGAACCCTCCCGGCCGGGGATCAAAATGATGGCGGGACGGAGCTCGTCCTTATACCGGGCCAGCACGTCGTCCATATCCTTCGCCAGCTGCTCTGTGAGATAGATCACCGCGCAGTTGGTCTTCGCCAGCTCCCGGACCTTCTCCCTCGCCTCCTCCACGGAGGTGACGGGATAGGTGTCCAGCCCCAGGGCACGGAAGCCCATGACGGACTCCCAGTCGCCGATGACGGCGATTTGATATGCAGCAGCCATAACTTACACCGCCTTACACATAGCTCGCCCGCAGGCGGGAACGGATGACTTCCGGATCAATGCCCGCGCCCCTGCCCATCAGCAGAATGCGCAGGTTGGTGTACTCCGTCTCCCGGGCCGCCAGATACCCCACCAGCGGGGCCTCGCCGAAGGGCACGAACAGAGCCCCCGCGAGATAGTCCCCCACCACGTCGTCGCACAGCTTCTCGAACTCCGTCAGGGGCCCGCCCTGGAGGGCGCGGGCGCCGCTCTCCGCCGCCGCCTGGAACCGGGTGGGGGCGTACAGCTCCGCAAGGCCGCCTCCCCGGGCGGCGCTCACCGCCAGGATCGCGTCCGGCGCGACGTCGCCCCCCTCAAAGAGGACGCCCCGCAGAAACTCCTCGTTCTTGCCCATCCGCAGGGTGCGGACCAGGGTCCGCAGGTTGGCCGCGTCGATCTGGACCTGCACATAACCGTGCAAAAAGGCGCTGCCTGTGGCCTCCGCCACCGCGTCCATGTCCCGGTAGAACCAGCGGTCCAGCACAATGTCGCTGAGCTGGGGGTCCCGGGTGGTCTGTAAGACCTCCTTGGCCTCCGCCACGGCGGACGCCAGCAGAGGCGGCAGGCTGTCCAGCTCTCCGGAGCGCATGGCCTCCCGCAGCTCCGCCGCGCTCACCCGGCCCATGTCCATGAGCATATGCTCCGGGTCGGTGTCCATGGCCTCCGCCTTTAAGATGGCCTTCGCGTTGTGATAGTCGTATTTGAGTTTGAAAACGTCGATATACCTGGGGTCCGGCGCGCCGTCGGCCAGGTCGGAGAGCGTGGCCTCCCGGGCGGCGGAAAGCGCCGCGTCCATGGCCTCCGGGTCCGCGGCGTCCAGCTCCGGATAGCCGCAGTCCTGGAGGATCTTCGCGACCTCCTCCTCGCTGCGGGCCTCCAGAAGCTGCTCCATCCGCTCCCGGGTCAGAAGAGTGCTCTCCATGGCCTTGATCCGGGCGGAGATGACCAGGTAATCGGTGTCTTTGATTTTTTTAGCCAAGACACTTCCTCCTTGTTATGCCTCCGGGAACAGCTTCTTTGCCACCGCTCCCGCGGTCTCCGCCTTTTGCAGGCGCACCAGGGTATCGAAGGTGCAGTTGACCTCCACGTTCTCGTCCTTGAGGATAAAACCGCCCTGAATGGGCCGGGTCTCCTTAGACAGCGTCAGCATCGCCGTACCCTTGGCGATGGCGGTGACGCTGGTGGCCACTTTGCTCAAAAGATCCGTGACCTTGGACCCCCCCTGGGGCACGTCCGGCGCGGCCTGCTTCGCCAGGATCTCATTGGCCTTGGCCACGGCGGCCTTGCCAACGCGGTCCCGGTCCGCCGGGGAGAAGACGGCCTCCTCCCGGCCGGTGGAGGACGCCTGCACCAGGAGGTCCGCCAGCACCTGTACGTACCGCTCCTCCGGCATGGCGCACAGCTTCTCCAGCGCCAGGGCGTAGGTCTTCTCCACCATCTCCTGCTTGGCGGCCAGCAGAACTTTCCGGGCCTCCATCTGGGCCACGCTGACCAGGCGCTCCTCCCGCTCCGCGGCGGCCTTGGCGTTCTTCGCCGCCAGGTCCGCGGACTCGGCGTCCGCCTGGGCCCTGTACTTCGCGGTGATCTGGGCGGCCTCCTCCCGGGCATTGCTCAGGACGCGCTCCGCCTCCGCCTGGGCGTCCGCGGTGATGCGTCCGGTGATTTTTTCAATTCCGTTCATGTTCTGAATCCCCTTTCTGCGGGGTCAATCAAGAGATGTTGATGATCATCAGCATGGAAGCCAGCAGAGACAGGATGGCGTAGAACTCCACGGTGATGCAGAGCACCATGCCCTTGGACCAGTCGTCGGGCTTCTTGGCCAGGATGTTGATGGAACCGGCGGCCACGCGGCCCTGGGCAATGGCGGAGAACAGGCCGCCAAGAGCCATGGGCAGGCAGGCGAAGAGGTACTGGCAGCCCTGGGCCACGGTCATCTGGGGCAGCTCGCCGCCCAGCAGGCCCATGGAGAAGATGGCGAAGAACCACACCACCAGGCCGTACAGGCCCTGGGTGCCGGGGATAACCTGCAGAATCATGACCTTACCAAACTTGCTGGGGTCCTGGCACAGAAGGCCCGTGCCCGCCTCGCCGGCGATGCCGGTGCCCTTGGCGGAGCCGATGCCGGGCAGCACAGCCGCGAGACCCGCGCCCAGCAGAGCCAGGGCCAGACCGCCGAAGGCGCCGATAAAGGACGATGCCGCAGCGTTTTGCTCGATTGCCAGAATAAGATCCTGTCCATTCATTGTAGTGTTCCTCCTAAATAAAATTTACTTGGTAATATCCACGTATTTTGTCTCCATAGCCAGGGGCCGGAAGGGCCTGCCGCCGTCCTCGTAGAATTTCCCAAAATACTCCAGGCACTGGAGACGCAGATCGTGGACGTAGCAGCCCAGCAGGTTCAGCGCGAAGTTCAGCGCGTTGCCGGCCAGGGAGATCACAAGGAAAATAACGATGTTGTTGGGGATCGCGCCCAATGTATTGAACACCTGGGCGATGACGCTGCCCGCCAGCATCAGCGCCATGAGACGGGCATAGGACAAGATATCGCCGAAGTAGCCCGTCACGTGGTTGTACAGCGACCCGAAGATCCCCATGATCTTGCCGAAGCCCTGGCCGGTGACCAGGGGCCCGATGACGATCAGGGCCAGGCCCGCGTAGAGCACGACGTTGGTCACGCCCACGGCCATCAGGCCGATGCCGGCAAACACGATCCACCAGGTGACCTCCTCAAAAAAGGCGTCCAGCACCGCTCCGGCCTTGACCTTGCGGATAAAGCTGATGGCCATGCCGGTGATAATCTGCACCAGGCCGAGGGCCATGGCGCCCACCAGGATCATGAGGGTGTCGTTCAACGGCGTGAACAGCGCCGGCAGGGCGAAATCGCCGCCGGTGGTGATCTTCACCACCTGGGTCAAAAAGTCCCCGAAGAAGCCGCCGGTGACGGCTCCCATGATGAAGGTGGACACGCCGCACAGTTGCAGCAGACCCATCATGTGGCCCATGGTGCCCTTGGGGCGGTACTTCCGGGAAATGATGGTGCCCGCCAGGAACATCAGCAGCCCGTAGCCCATGTCCGCCATCATAATGCCGTAGAACAGGATGAAAAACGGCGCCATAAGGGGGTTGGGGTCCACATTGTTGTAGGCGGGGAGGGAGTACATCTCCGTCACCATGTTCAGCGGCTTTGTGAGCCAGTTGTTTTTCAGCTGCACCGGAACCTCCGGGATCTCCTCCTCGGTGGGATCCGAGGCCTCCCAGGCGCAGCCCAGATTCTCCAGCAGGGACTGCACGTCCCCCATCCGCTCCGCCGGGGCCCAGCCCTCGAAGAAGAGGATGGTGCCGTCGGTGAGCAGGCGCTCGGCGTTGACCTCCCGGGCCTCCTCGGCCCGCAGGCGGTCCGTATAGAGCTGGAGCAGCTCCTTCTCTCCGCCCTTGGCGGCGATGGCCTCCGCCGCCTGGGACTGGGCCTTGCGATTCTCCGCCAGCTGCCGGTCCAGGGCCTGGAGATTCTCCGCCGCCGTTCCGGTCAGCCCCTGGAAGGACACCACGCTGAAAGCGTGGGGCCGCAGGACCTCCATCACGGCGCTCTCGTCCGCCCGGTGGCACACCAGCAGGCAGTAGTTCTGCTGCTTGTCCGCGCTGAGCTCATAGAGCTCGGCCGCCGCGTCCGACGCCGCAAGCTCGGTCTTGACGGCGCCGACGTCGGCCCCGCCCGGCATCACGCCCAGCCGGAAAAGCGCGTTTTCCGTGCCCTCCAGCTCCAGGGGCATGTCCAGGGACCGCCAGGGCAGCAGGGACGATTGCCGGGCCAGCAGACGGCTCTCCTCGTTCTGGAGCCGGGCCATGGCCTGGAGCTGTCCGCCCACTTCCCGGCTCACAGCCCGGGCCTTCTCCACCGTCTCTCCGCTCAGGAATTCGTCCTCAGAGATCGGGCGGCGCTGGATAAACAGCCCGTCCTTGGTCTGGGCGTACTTTTTCAGCGCCGCCAGGGCGGTGCCCGCCTGGGTGATGTCCTCCTTGGCGGAGAGAAGCCGGGACTGGCCCCGCCGCAGAAGCGCGGACCACTCCTGCTCCTTTCCCTCCGGTTCGCTGATCTCCACACATCCCAGGCGCAGAAGCCCCTCCAGCAGCTCTCCCCGCCGGCCGGCCATCGCGATCACACGGAGCTTCTTCATTTTTACAATGGCCATATCAGTGCTTCACAACCCTTCCGACAATAAACTCCGCGGCCTCCGCCAGGTGCTGTCCGGCCGTCTCCCGCAGGGCGGCGGCCTCCGCCTGCGCGGCGCGGTCGATCTCAGCGGCGCGCTCCGCCGCTCTGGCCTCCGCCTGCCGCAGCAGCTCTTTTCCGCTCTCCGCCGCGCCGGTCCGCGCCTGCTGCAAGAGCGCAAGCCCCTCCCGTTCCGCGTCGGCGACGATCCTCTGGGCCTCCGCCTCAGCAGCTGCTTTCCGCTCACGGTTCTCGGCCTCCACCTGCGTGACCTTTTCGATTGCTTCCAGGGACATCCGTTTTTCACCTTCTCTCCTGTAACGCGATTTTAAAGCCCTTGTCAAGCCGCCCGCCAGGGATATGGGCGGCCTTTCATAAGCCTGTTTATCATACCATATCCATACCGTCAACGCAAGATATTTTTCCCAGCTCTAGAGTCTGTTTTAAAACCGTCAAAACGCCGTCTTAAAGCATCTTTTTCCACCGGAGCTGCGTTGATTTGACTTGAAATCCGCCAGGATTCCCGCGTCAAATCGCCTTGTCCGGCAGAAAAATCTGCCTCAATCCGGCATTCTGCCAGCTATAAAACAGACTCCGGCGGTTTTTGACATCGCCCTCCCCCGGCGGCGGCGCCGGTTCCCCAGGGCTCTCCCGCTTATTCTAAACCCGGTTTTCCATTCTATTCCTCCGCCGCTCCGTCCGGGAGAGAGTAACCCTATTTTACAGGCCGCGGTCCCGGCTGACAATAGGCAATGGAACCGCCTTTGTCTATGGCGCGGCCCCGGCCTCCTGCGGCGCGCAAAGGAGCGCGTCGGACAGCAGTCCGCCGCGCTCCCGCTCAATCCTCTTTTTCCCGGCGCTCCAGCAGCGCCTCCAGCTCCCGCAGCTCCGCGCCGGACCGGTCCATGGCCCGGGGAAGCTGGGTCAGGTTCACCTCAATCTTCCGCAGCTCACTGTTGACGTGGGCGGCGGTGGTCTCAAAGGTGCTCATCAGCGTCCGGTACTGGACCTGGAACTGCTCCGCCAGCCGCCGCAGGCGGGTGCTGGCCTCATCCTCCAGTCCGGCGGCCCGCTGGCGGGCCTCGCACTCAATGGCGCCGATCTGCTCCCGGAACCGGGCGTAGGACTCCGCGTCGCCCCGCAGGGCCTCCTCCTGGGCCCGCAGGCGCTCCGCCTCTTTCTCCACGGTCTCCAGCTCCTGCCGCCGGGCGCTCTCCCGGGCCAGGTCTTCCCGCAGGCGGGCGTTCTCCGCCTCCAGAGCCTCTACGCGGGCCTGGAGCTCCGATACCTGCCCGCCCAGGGTCTGGGCCTCCTGACGCAGGCCGTCGCTCTCCTGCCGGAGCTTCTCCTGGGCCTCCGCCGCCTCCCGGGCGGTCCTCTCTATATAGGCGACGACATCCTGCTTGTCGAATCCGCCAAACGCCACACTTTTAAAAATATTGTTCTCCATAGGACCACCACTTTCTTTGTACTCTATTCGCCACTTTAACACACAATGCCCTGTTTTACAAGAGAAAATGAGACAGGCCGGAAAAATCCGGCCTGTCTTGCGTCTCACTGAATTCCGGTAACCTTGTAGTCCTGGTCCTCCACGGCCTTTTTCAGCGCCGCGTCGGAGAGCTCCCCGGACAGCGTCACCACGGCGGTGCCGCTCTCATGGCTGACGGCGGCCTCCGCCACCTCCGGCAGGGCCTCCAGCGCCTTCTTCACCCGGGCCTCACAGTGTCCGCACATCATGCCCTCGATCTTCATGGTCTTTTCCATAGTCTTTGCTTCCTCCTTGTGTTTTACTCTGATTTTCTTATCCCGGCCCGCGTTCCGAATGTCAAAGAGATTCAGCCGCAGGGCATTGGAGACTACGCAGAAGCTGGAGAGGCTCATGGCCGCCGCGCCGAACATGGGGTTCAGCGTCAGCCCAAGGGGGATAAAGAGTCCCGCCGCCAGGGGAATGCCGATGGTATTGTAGAAAAACGCCCAGAAGAGGTTCTGGTGGATATTCCGCAGCGTGGCCCGGCTGAGCCGGATGGCGGCGGGCACGTCGCTCAGACGGCTCTTCATCAGCACCACGTCCGCCGCGTCGATGGCCACATCCGTCCCCGCGCCGATGGCGATGCCGGTGTCCGCCCGGGTCAGGGCCGGGGCGTCGTTGATGCCGTCGCCCACCATGGCGACCCGCCCCTGCTCTTTCAGCCTCCGGATCACGCTCTCCTTGCCGTCCGGCAATACCCCGGCGATGACCTCGTCCACCCCGGCCTGGGCGCCGATGGCCTCGGCGGTCCGCTGATTGTCGCCGGTGAGCATCACCACCCGGATCCCCATATTCCGCAGCTCCCGCACCGCCTGGGGACTGTCCTCCTTGATGACGTCCGCCACGGCGACGACGCCCAGAAGGACCCCGTCCCGGCTGAAAAACAGCGGCGTCTTTCCCTGGCCCGCCAGGGCCTCGGCCCTGGCCTGCATATCCTGGGACACCGACGCCCGGGTGCGGATAAAGGCCAGATTTCCGCCGCTGAGAACGGCGCCGTCCCTCCGGGCGGTCAGCCCGTTCCCGGGCAGGGCCTGAAAGTCCGTGACATCCTCCGCCGGAAGCTCCTCTTCCTCCGCTTTTCGCAGGACGGCCTTCGCCAGGGGGTGCTCGCTCCTCCGCTCCAGGGCGGCGGCCAGGCGCAGCAGCTCCGCCTCGTCCGTCCCCTCCGCCGGGAGGACGTCCGTCACCCTGGGCTCGCCCCGGGTAATGGTGCCCGTCTTGTCCAGGGCCACGATCTCCGTGCGGCCCGCGGCCTCCAGAGAGGCGGCGGTCTTGAAGAGGATGCCGTTCTTCGCCCCCATGCCGTTGCCCACCATAATGGCCACGGGCGTAGCCAGTCCCAGGGCGCAGGGACAGGAGATCACCAGCACGGAGATGCCCCGGGCCAAGGCGAAGCCCAGGCTCCGCCCCAGCAGCAGCCACACAACGGTGGTCACCACGGCGATGGAGATCACCGCCGGGACGAACACTCCGGAGACCTTGTCGGCAATTTTGGCGATGGGGGCCTTGGTGGCCGCCGCGTCGCTGACCATCTGAATGATCTGGGACAGCGTGGTATCCTCCCCCACCCGGGTAGCCCGGCACCGGAGAAAGCCGGACTGATTCACCGTGGCGGCGGAAACCCCGTCTCCCGGCGCCTTATCCACCGGGATGCTCTCGCCGGTCAGGGCGGACTCATTGACGGCGCTGGTCCCCTCCACCACCACACCGTCCACCGGGATATTCTCCCCAGGACGGACCACGAAGACGTCGTCCCTGCGCACCTGTTCAATGGGGACCTCCGTCTCCCGGCCCTCCCGCTCCACCACGGCGGTCTTGGGGGCCAGCTTCATCAACCCTCTCAGAGCGTCGGTGGTCCGGCCCTTGGACCGGGCCTCCAGCATCTTGCCCACCGTAATCAGGGTCAAAATCATGGCGGCGGACTCGAAGTAAAACTCCATCATGCAGGCCATGACGCCCTCCATGTCCCCCCGAACCTGCGCGTCCGTCATGGCGAAGAGGGCGTAGGTGCTGTACACAAAGGCCGCCGTGGACCCCAGGGCCACCAGGGTATCCATATTGGGCGAACGGTGCCACAGGCTCTTGAAGCCGCTGACGAAAAACTTCTGGTTGATCACCATGACCACCGCCGTCAGCAGCAGCTGCAAAAGGCCCATGGCCACGTGGTTGCCCCGGAAAAAGGCCGGGACCGGCCAGCCCCACATCATGTGCCCCATGGAGAAGTACATCAGCGCCAGCAGAAAGCCCAGGGACCATACTAGACGCCGCTTCAATACCGGCGTCTCATGGTCCCGCAGGGCCTCCTCCGCCTCCGAGACGGAGACGGCCTGCCGGCCAGCGCCCTTGACGGAGGCGCCGTATCCCGCCTCCTCCACCGCCCGGATGATCTCCCCGGCGGCGGCGCTGCCCTCCACGCCCATGGAATTGGTGAGAAGGCTCACGGAGCAGGACGTGACTCCCGGCACCTTGGACACCGCCTTTTCCACCCGGGCCGAGCAGGCGGCGCAGCTCATGCCCGTGACATTATATTGTTCCATAGTTCCTCCCGACGGACCTTATCCGATCCCTATTTCATCAGCTTTTGAATGGTGGCCACCAGCTCGTCCAGGGTCTCCGCCCTGCCCTCCCGCACATCCCGGGCCACGCAGGTGCGGATGTGCTCCGCCAGCAGCTCCCGGCTGAAGGCGTTCAGCGCCGCGTTGGCGGCGGCCACCTGGGCCAGGATGTCCGGGCAGTAGGCGCTCTTCTCCACCATGCCCCGAATCCCCCGGATCTGGCCCTCGATCCTGTTGAGCCGGTGAACCAGGCGCCTGTACTCCTCCGGAGAGCGTTCCTTTGTCTTATGGCAGTCGCAGCTCTGAGGTTCCATCTCCGTGCCTCCCCGCAAAATATACCCCACTAGGGTATATCTATAGTATACCCCCTCCGGGTATTTGTCAAGACCCTTTTGAAAGAATTTCCCCACCGGGGCAGAAAATATCCGCGCCCGATCTCTGTCAACGTTTGCGATTTATAAAATCGCATCTTCCGGAAAAATTCCCTGCTTTTTTGTGTGTAAAAATAAAATAATTTCGTCATAAATCCATAGCGGACAAATATGAAAAATATATCACGCTGAAAAACGGCCAAAAATTTGTCAGATTTTTTATGGAAATATCCGAATTTTTCACAAATTCCGCAGATAAGATTGACAATCTCCCCGGATGTATGGTAGATATAAAGAAATAAATGACGGGAGTGTGAAAACGCAAACGTTTTCAATCGATGCTCCGGCGGCCTGAGCAAAAGAGATACGGATTGGGGAAGAAGCGGCGCGGCCGGTTCTTCTCCTCTCTTATTCCCTGTCCGCCAGGCGCTGGAAAGGAGGCTTTTTTATGATCGAGGCATTGGAGTGCCTGCGGCAATTGAACACGCCGTCCGTGCTGCTTCGGCTGACGCTGGCCATGCTGTTCGGCGGCATGATCGGCCTGGAGCGGGGCCGGAAGGGCCGCCCGGCGGGCTTTCGTACATACATGCTGGTGTGCCTTGGCGCGGCGCTGACCATGCTGCTGAGCCAGTACGAATATTACATGCTGAACCACGGCTGGGCCGCTCTGGCGGCGGAGGTGGGCATCCGCACGGACGTCAGCCGCTTCGGCGCCCAGGTCATCAACGGCATCGGCTTTCTGGGTGCCGGGACCATCATCGTCACCGGCCGGCAGGAGGTCAAGGGCCTGACTACCGCGGCGGGCCTGTGGGCCTCCGCCTGTATGGGTCTGGCCATCGGCGCCGGGTTCTACGAGTGCGTGGCCATAGCGTTCTTCATGATCTTCCTGTCTGTTCACGTTCTCTCGCCCCTGGAGCTGCTGATCATCGAAAATGCCCGAAACATGAATATCTATGTGGAGTTCCGGTCTCTGGACAACGTGGGGGAGATTATCAGCCGCATCAAGGCCCAGGACGCGCAGATCTATGAGGCCGAGGTGGACCACGGCCGGGAGAGCGTGTCCCACCACCCCAACGCGATCTTCGCTCTCCGGATGCACCACAAGGGCGGCCACGCCAAACTGCTGGCCTCCATCTCCGAGATGGAAGACGTCTATGTGGTCCATGACATTTAAGGAAAGGGGCGAGAAATATGCTATCAATTTTTGACGGTCTGCGGGAAGTAACGCTGCTGTCCGTAACCATTCGGATGCTGCTGGCCGTGATCTGCGGCGGCGTCATCGGCGTCGAGCGGGAGTTCAAGCGCCGCCCCGCGGGGTTCCGCACCCATATTCTGATCTGTCTGGGCGCGGCCATGACGACCCTCACCAGCCAATACCTCTACCTCTGCCTGGGACAGTACACCGACATGGCCCGCCTGGGCGCCCAGGTGGTGGCCGGCATCGGCTTCATCGGCGCGGGCACCATCATCGTCACCCGCCGCCAGCGGGTCAAGGGCCTGACCACCGCCGCGGGTCTCTGGGCGGCGGCCATCATCGGTCTGACACTGGGCGGCGGCTTTTACGAGGGAGGCATCTTTGCCACGGCGCTGATCCTGGTGGCGGAGCTGTTCTTCTCCCGCCTGGAGTACCGGATGCTGAAAAACGCGCCGGAGGTCAATCTCTACATCGAGCACACCGACAAATCCTGCGTTGAGGAGCTGCTGCGGCTGTTCCGGGAGGCGGATATGAAGATTCTGAACATGGGCATCATCCGCTCCGACAGCACCGAAAAGCACAACGCCTGCGCCATTTTCACCCTGCGTCTGCGGAAAGGCACCCATCAGGAGGACCTGATGGACCAGGCGCGGGCCATCCCCGGCGTGGTGTCCGTACGGCAGCTGTGAGATAACCATGAAAAGAGGCCGCCCATGACGGGGCGGCCTCTTTTGTCCATATAGCGGGAATATAAGTCTTTACCAAACGGACATTTTGGTGGAAAACGCAATTGACAATTTGCCGCCGCCGTGCTAAGGTAATACCACAATCTAAAGAATGGCATAGGAAGTTCCTGGAAAAATGGCGCATGCCTGCCGAAGGAGTGACACTCTCAGGCATCCGGAGGACCGGATGGGGACCGGGAACGGATGCGGCTCTGGAGAAGCCCGGCGGCGCCGGGTACCGAAGGTGCAAGGCGGGAGACTGCCGAATCTCTCAGGTAAAAGGACAGAGGGACCGCCTCCGCCGGCGTGTGCCGGGGGAAGGTCCGTTGTTTTCCCGGAGCCGCGCCTGCGGCTCTTTTTGCCGTTCAAGACCCGGCGTACACTCAACAATATGGAGGGAATTTATGGGAATCTTAGATGCGATTCTGGGCTTTTTGAAGGGCCCGCTGAACGACTTTGCGTGGATGTACACGTTTCTGCCCTGCGCCATTGTCGGCGGACTGTTTCTGACCATCCGCTGCGGCGGCGTGCAGTTCCGGCACTTCGGCCACGCCATGAAGAACACCGTAGGCAAGATGTTCCAGAAGCAGGAGGCCGGCGAGGGCGCCGTGACGCCCATGCAGGCCGTGACCACCGCCCTGTCCGCCACGGTGGGCACCGGCAACATCGTGGGCACCTCCCAGGCCATCGCCCTGGGCGGCTACGGCGCGGTGTTCTGGCTGTGGCTGGCGGCTCTGGTGGGCATGGTGACCAAATACTCCGAGATCGTCCTGGCCATCAAGTTCCGGGAGCGGGACAGCAAGGGCGACTGGGTGGGCGGCCCCATGTACTACATCTCCAAGGGCCTGGGCGGAAGCTGGAAGTGGCTGGCGGCGCTCTACGCGGGCCTGGCCGCTCTGGCGTGCTTCGGCATCGGCAACATGTCCCAGGTGAACAGCATCACCGGCTCCGTCATCGGCGCCTTCGCCGCCTTCACCTCCGTCTCCGCCGGCATGGAGACCATCCTCAAGTGGATTATGGGCATTGTGCTGGCCGTGCTGGTGGCGGTGATTCTCCTGGGCGGCATCAAGCGCATCGGCGCCGTCACGGAGAAGCTGATCCCCTTTATGAGCGTCTTCTACATCCTCTTCACCGTCATCGTCATCGGCGCCCACGCGGGCAACATTCCCCACGCCTTCCAGATGATCTTCTCCACCGCCTTCACGCCCCAGGCCATGTTCGGCGCCACCACCGGCATCGTCTTGAAGCAGACCATCATCTGGGGCCTGCGGCGCAGCGCCTTCTCCAATGAGGCGGGCCTGGGCTCCGCGGCCATCGCCCACGCGGCGGCGGACACCAAGGGCCCCGTGAACCAGGGCCTGTACGGCATCTTCGAGGTGTTCATCGATACCATCGTCATCTGCTCCCTCACCGCTCTGACTATCATCTGCAGCGGCGTGGAGATCGGATTTGGCGTGAAGCCCGGCAGCGAGCTCATCACCGCCGCCCTGGCCACCGTCTTCGGCAACAAGTTCGCGTCCCTGTTTGTCGCCATCGCCCTGGCGCTCTTCGCCTTCTCCACCGTCCTGGGCTGGTCCCTGTACGGCACCCGGTGCGTCCAGTACCTCTTCGGCCACAAGGACGCCCGGGGCCACAAGGCCGTGCGGGTGTTCCAGATGATCTTCATCGTGGTGGTGGTCGTGGGCTGCGTGTCCCCCCTGGAGTTCGTGTGGGACGTGGCGGACACCTTCAACGGCCTGATGGCCATCCCCAACTTCATCGGCCTGTTCGCCCTCTCCGGCGTGGTGGCCATGGAGACCCGGAAGTATTTCAGCGACAAAAACAATTTACGCTAAGCCTGTCATAAGACAAGGCGTCCGCTTTGCGGGCGCCTTGTTTTTATCTATTCCGCCGCCAGGGCCTCCACGGCCCGGCGGACGTCCCCGGAGAGGTACAGCGACCCCAGGGCGCAGACCACGCCGGAGGGCCCCGCCGCCTCCACGGCGGCCCGAACCCCCTCCCCCGCCGCGGCGCAGGCCCGGGCGGGGACGCCCCGCTCCGCCAGCAGCGACGCCAGCGCCTCCGCCTCCATGGCCCGGGGACTGCCGGGACGGAGGGTGAAGACCCGCTCCGCCAGGGGCGCCAGCAGGTCCAGCATGGCGGACACGTCCTTGTCCGCCAGCAGGCCCAGCACAAAGACCATTTTCCGTCCCGGAAACAGCGTCCGCAGGCTCTCCGCGGCGGCGGCCATGCCGTGGCCGTTGTGGGCCCCGTCCAGCAGAAACACCGGGGCCCGCCGCAAAACCTCAAACCGCCCGGGCCAGCGCACCTGGGCCAGCCCCCGGCGAACGGCCTCTTCGGAGATACGCCACCCCTTCTCCCGCAAGACCTCCAGCGCTGTGACGGCCAGGGCGGCGTTGCGCATCTGGTAGGCCCCTGTCAGGGGGAGATACAGCTCTCCATAGGGAGTAAAATCGAATCGGGCCCCATCCAGCCCCACGAAGCGGGGCCGCAGGCGGGAGAAGTCCACCTCCGTGAGGCGGGCCCCCTGCTCTCCGCACACCCGGCGGAACACCGCGTCCGCCTCCGGGCAGCCGCCATAGCTGACCACGTCCCCGCCGGGCTTGATGATGCCCGCCTTGGCGGCGGCCACATCCGCCTGAGCGGGACCCAGCAGGTCCACGTGGTCCATGCCCATGGCGGTGAGGACGGCGGCCTCCGGCACGTCGATAACGTTGGACGCGTCCAGGGCGCCTCCCAGTCCCACCTCCAGTACGGAGACGTCACAGTTCCTGCGGCGGAAATACAGCAGGGCGATGGCGGTAATCAGCTCAAACTCCGTGGGGTGCTCCGCCAGGGCCTCCGCGGCGGGGCGGACCTCCTCCGTCAGCTCCGCCAGCTCCCCGTCGGAGATCATCTCCCCGTCCACCTGAATCCGCTCATGGAAGGTCACAAGGTAGGGAGAGGTGTTCAGCCCCACCCGGTATCCGGCGGCGCGGAGCACGGAGGCAATACAGGCGCAGGTGCTGCCCTTGCCGTTGGTGCCCGCCACGTGGATGAAGCGCCGTCCCCGCTGGGGGTCTCCCAGGGCGCGGAGCAGGGCGCGCATACGGTCCAGCCCCGGGGCGTGGTCCTGCCACTGGAAGGAGTGGATATAGGCAATGGCCTCCTGTCCGGTCATGGCGCGCTCCCTCCTACGTCCGGGCCAGGCCCTGGCGGCGCAGCAGCGAGGCCATGGGCAGAGCCACGGTGGCGACGATCACCGCGATCAGCACGCCGGAGCCCAGGCGGTAGAGGAGCTCCCCAAAGACATAGGCCCTGGAGTAATAGTGGTAGATCAGGGCGTCCAGGGCGATGACCAGCGTATTGGAAACGGTGGTGCACAGAGCCGCCAGCACGCAGACGGCATACGCCAGTATTGGGCGGCGCTCCAGAGGGCGCTCCGTACGGCAGAGGGCCAGAGCCGCGGCCCCGATGACCGCGCCCCGCACCGCCGGGGGGATCAGCCACAGCGCCGTGGTGGCGGTGATGCCGTAGCCGCCTATCAGCTGATTGATAAACTCCCCCACAAAGGCCGTCAGGACGGACTCCAGAGGCCCGAACAGCAGCGCCGAGAGCACCACCGGCAGCGAGGCGAAGGTGATCCGCAGATTCCCCGCCTTGATGGCGATGGTGTTGTTCAGCAGCACGTACAGCGCCGCCAGCATGGCGACGCGGCACAGGGCCCGGGTGTTGATTTTGGACATAAAAATACCTCCTTCTGATGCGGCAGTACGCCGCACAGAGGAGGTCCCCCTTATGCGGCAGCGGGATGCGGAACACATACTGCGGTCTCCCTTTCGTCCGGAAAGCAACTCCCCGTCTTCCCGGCACTGAGGACGGCCCCGCCGCCCGTTGACACATGTGTTCCTACTCTGCCTGTTGGGACTTATTATACAGATTTTTCAGAAAATAGCAAGAGCGGAGACGCCCGGAAATGCATCCAAAAAAGAATTGCGGAAACTGTTGCGGCCGCAACAGTCCGTCAACCGTTTTTACAGTATAATTCCCTCAAAATACGCCGGAGGAGACCCTTATGCTGCGAAAAATCATCAAAATTGACCAGGAGAAATGCAATGGCTGCGGAGCCTGCGCCAGCGCCTGCCACGAGGGCGCCATCGACATGGTGGACGGAAAGGCCGTCCTGACCCGGGAAAACTACTGCGACGGCCTGGGGGACTGTCTGCCCGCCTGTCCCACCGGGGCCATCACCTTTGAGGAGCGGGAGGCCCCGGCCTACGATGAGTCCGCCGTCCTGCGGGCAAAAGAGGCCGGGAAGGCCGCGCCCCAGGGCTGTCCCGGAACGCAGTCCCGGACGCTCCGCCGTCAGGCGGAGGAGCCCGTCCCCGCCGCTCCGGCTGCCAGCCGGCTGTCCCAGTGGCCGGTGCAGATCAAGCTGGCCCCCGTCCGCGCCCCTTACTTCGAGGGGGCAAACCTGCTCATCGCCGCCGACTGCACCGCCTATGCCTTCGGCGACTTCCACAACGCCTTTATGAAAAAACGGATCACACTCATCGGCTGCCCCAAACTGGACGATGGGGACTACGCTGAAAAGCTGACGGAGATCATCGCCGGAAACGATATCAAAAGCGTGACGATTGTCCGCATGGAGGTCCCCTGCTGCGGCGGCCTGGAAAACGCCGTGAAGCGGGCCCTCCAGGCCAGTGGGAAGCTTATCCCCTGGCAGGTAACGGTCCTCTCCACGGACGGAAGAATTTTAGAAACCCTCTGAAAAACAGGCGGATTTCAGGCAAAGACGCTTGGAGCACAGGAAAAACAAGTGGATCTCTCATCGCATCATCCGGTTTTCCTGGCCTTTACCGGCTCCGAGACACACTTGGAACAGAGAGAATCCTGAACCCTCAAAGAGCGGCTGTCCTGACGCGGGACAGCCGCCTCTATATTTTCTGAATTTCCTCTTGACAAGAACGAATGTTCGATATAGAATATGAATCGAACAAACATTCTATTTGCCGCCATACCCAGCAGCGGCTTCAAGGGAGGTCTCTCTATGACTGGCTGGACTCTGTTTTTCATCGTGATCGGCGCGTCGGTCCTTACTGCTCAGCTCTTCCGGGTAATCGACGCCATCGAACGCCCCCGGCGGTCCCGGTGAGCTCGTTCCCATGGACGTCCTGGAAAAGCTGACCATTCTCACAGACGCCGCCAAGTATGACGCCGCCTGCACCTCCAGCGGCGGCAGCCGCACGGCAAAAAAGGGGTATATCGGCAACACCTCCACCTCCCTGGCCGGGTGCTGCCACACCTTCTCCGCCGACGGGCGGTGCGTCACGCTTCTCAAGGTGCTGATGACCAACCGCTGCGTGTACGACTGCAAATACTGTGTCAACCGCCGCAGCAACGAGACAAAGCGGGCCGCTTTCACCCCGGAGGAGCTGGCGGACCTGACCATCAACTTCTACCGGCGGAATTATATCGAGGGGCTGTTCCTCTCCTCCGGCGTGTTCCGCAGTCCGGACTACACCACGGAGCTGATGATCCGCTCCCTGCGCCTTCTGCGGGAGACCTACCGCTTCAACGGGTATATCCACGCCAAGGCCATCCCCGGCGCCGCGCCGGAGCTGGTGGAGCAGCTGGGCTTTCTGGCGGACCGCCTCAGCGTCAACATCGAGCTCCCCTCGGAGGCGGGGCTGAAGGCCCTGGCGCCGGACAAGACCAAACAGGCGATTTTGACCCCCATGCGCCAGATCCAGGCGCGGAACCAGCAGAGCCGGGAGGAGTTGGCAAAATACCGCCACGCCCCGAAATTCGCCCCCGCCGGGCAGAGCACCCAGCTCATCGTAGGGGCCACGGCGGACAACGATCTCCACATCCTGCGCCTCACCCAGGGCCTCTATGACCGCTACCGGCTGAAACGGGTATTCTACTCCGCCTATGTGCCGGTGGTGGAACACGCCCTGCTGCCCGCCAGAGACGTGAAGCCCCCGCTGCTGCGGGAACACCGGCTGTACCAGGCGGACTGGCTGCTGCGGTTCTACGGCTTCCGGGCCCAGGAGCTGCTGGATGAGGCCCACCCAGACTTTGACCCCCGGGTGGACCCCAAGTGCAGCTGGGCCCTGGCCCATCTGGATTTTTTTCCCGTGGAAGTCAACGCGGCGGACTACGAGTCGCTGCTGCGGATTCCCGGCGTGGGCGTCACCTCCGCCAGGAGCATCCTGGCCGCCCGCCGGACGGGTCCCCTCCACCTGGAAAATCTGCCGAAGCTGGGCGTGGTGATGAAGCGGGCTCAATACTTTCTCACAGCCTCCGGCAAAACCGCCGACGGTCTCCGCTTCACGCCGGACAGCCTTCTGCGGGGACTGATCGCCGCGGAACGCCCCCTGCTGCCCCAGCCGCCCATGGAGCAGCTGTCCCTCTTCGCCGCCGTGTAAGCGGGAGGTCCTTATGACGGAAATGGTCTATTGCTATGACGGCAGCTTTGAGGGCTTTCTATGCTGCGTCTTTGACAGCTATGCCAACAGAGAAGTCCTCACCGCCATCTGCCGCGATGAGGACTTTATTCCAACGCTGTTCGCCAGCCGCGCCATCCCCACCGACCGGGACCACGCGGGCCGGGTGTACCGGAAAATTGTCAAATGCTCCCCCTGGGCGGCGGAGCTGGTTCGCAAGGGATTTCTCACCTGTCTGCCGGACCGGGAGATCCATCTGTACCGCCTGGTGCGGAAGCTGCTGCGGGAGGGCCCGGGCTTCCTGGGAAACCTCTCCGATCCGGTCCTCTACCCCGTGGCCAGGGCCGTCCGGCACCTGGAGGGCGAGGCCCATCTTCTTAAGGGGTTTGTCCGCTTCTCCGATCTGGGAGGCGTGCTGGGCGGTGAGATCGAGCCGAAAAACCGGGTGCTCCCCATCCTTCGGGGCCACTTCTGCGCCCGCTACCTCAACGAAAAGTTCTTCCTCTACGACCGCACCCACCGCGAGGCGCTCTTCTACGCCGCCGGGAAGGCCATGATCCGCCCCCTGGCGGACTTCCAGATGGCTCCGCCGGACGAAAACGAGGCGGCCTACCGTCTTTTGTGGAAGCGGTTTTACGACACCATCGCCATCAAAGAGCGATACAACCCAAAGTGCCGGATGACAAACATGCCAAAACGCTACTGGAACACCATGACGGAGTTTCAGGACGAGTCCTACTTCACGGCCCGAAGCTCTCCCGCAGCCGTTTCAGACCCCGGCGCTCCAGCCGGGATACCTGCACCTGGGACACTCCCAGCACCCGGGCCGTCCTCTCCTGGGTCAGCCCCTTGAAGTACCGGAGCAGAATCGTCATCCGCTCCTTCTCCGGCAGCTGGTCGATGGCCTCCCGCAGGGCGATGCGCTCCACCAGGGCCTCCTCCGGGGCCTCCGTACCCAGCACGCCCTCCAGGGTCAGTCCGTCGATGGTCTCCTGCTGGAGGGACTCCGGCGCGTCGGTGGCCAGGTCGATCTGGGCAATCTCCTCCGCCGTCAGGCCGGAGGCCTCCGACAGCTCCGAGAGGACCGGCTCCCGGCCCAGCTCGTGGCGCAGCCGCTCCCGCAATCCGTAGAGCATCTGGGACTGCTCCCGCAGGCTCCGGCCCACCTTCACCGCGCCGTCGTCCCGCAGAAACCGCCGAATCTCCCCGGCGATCTTGGGGACGGCGTAGGTGGAAAAGCAGGTGCCGTAGTCGAAGTCAAAGCCCTGGATGGCCTTTAAAAAACCGAGGCAGCCCAGCTGATACAGATCGTCCGGGTCCACGCCCCGGCCGTAGTAGCGCCGCACCACGCTCCAGATCAGGCCGTTGTTCTCGATGACCGCCTGCTCGCAGGCGTCCCGGTCCCCCTCCTGCGCCGCCCGCAAAAGCTCCAGCGCCGCGCTCATTTCGCCGCTTTCAGCCGGGGCGCCAACCGCTTTTTCATCACCACGGACGTACCCTTTCCCGGCACGGAGCGCACGGTCAGCCTGTCCATAAAGCTCTCCATAATGGTAAAGCCCATGCCGCTGCGCTCCGCTCCTCCGGTGGTAAACATGGGCTGCCGGGCCTTGTCCACATCCGGGATGCCCCGCCCATAATCCCGCACCGTGACCTCCAGCGTGTTCTCCGGGCAGATCCGCACTTTCACCACCACCTTGCCGATGGAGTCCGGATAGCCGTGGACGATGGCGTTGGTCACCGCCTCGCTGACGGCGGTTTTGATGTCCTCCAGCTCGTTGAGCGTGGGGTCCATCTGGGCCGCGAAGCTGGCCGCGGCGGCCCGGGCAAAGGATTCGTTGCTGCTGCGGCTGGGAAATTCCAGCGTCACCTCATTGGATGCTCTTGTCTTCATTATGTAAACCTCCCTCTATCGAATCGTCACCAGCCGGCCCACGCCGGCAGCGTCCAAAACCCGCCGGGCCTGGGGGGGCACATGACACACCAGCACGCTGCCGTCCAGCATCTGCATCCGTTGCTGCGCCCGCAGGATCAGCGCGATGCCGGAGCTGTCCATAAAGGTCACGCCGGCCAGGTCCAGCACCAGTCTGGCGGGCAGGGCCGCGTCCACCGCCAGCTCCAACTCCCGCAGGGCGTCCCGCGCGCCGTGGTGGTCGATCTCCCCGGACAGCTCCAGCAGCAGCTGCCTGTCCGCGCTCTTTGCGTTGATCTCCATATCTCTCGCCCCTTTTCCACTTTTGCACAAAAAAATCACCGTAAGGCTCTACGCCTTACGGTGATGATAGCATGTCCGGCTTTTGCTTTCTGTCGAAACCCTGGGAATCCCTCTATAAATTTCCACTTTTTTCATTTTCCGGGCGGTCTCCGCAGCCGCGGCCGATTCCGCCCCGGACATCTGACGGTCTCACGCGGGGCCCAGCCGGAATTCCGGCCGGGCCCCGGTACGCTTTATGCCCGCATGGCCTTGGCGGACTCCTCCAGCTTGGCGATGAGCTCCTGGTATTTGGCGGCCTTCTCCCGCTCCACATTCACCACCGCCTCCGGGGCCCGGGAGACGAATTTCTCGTTGGAGAGCTTCTGCTCCACGATCCGCAGGCCGTTTTTGGCCTTTTCGATCTCCTTGTCGATGCGCGCCAGCTCCTCGGCCACGTCCACCAGTTCGCTGAGGGGCAGGTACACCGTGGCGTTGTGGGTCACCACCGTCACCTGACCGGCGGTGTCGGCGGGAGCCGTCTCCGCGAAGGTCACCCGGGAGGCGTAGGCCAGCCGCTGGATGAAGTGCAGGCCCTGGGCGTAGACGTCCGGTGCGGCGGTCACCAGCAGGGCCTCCGCCTTCTTGCTGGGAGGCACGTTCATCTCTGCCCGGCGGGCCCGGATGGCCTTGATGGTGTCCATCACGGCCTCCATGGCGGCCTCCTCCGCCGGGAAACTCAGCTCCTCCCGGTACTCCGGCCACCGGGAGGTCATCAGGAACCCGCCCTCACAGGCGGAGCCCGCTTGGCGGGGCAGGGCCTGGAAGATCTCCTCGGTGATGAAGGGCATGAAGGGGTGCAGCAGCTTCAAAAGCTCCACCAGCACGTAACACAGGACGTTCTGGGCCGTCAGGGCGGCTTTCTGGTCCTCCCCGTTGAGACGGGTCTTGGTGAGCTCGATATACCAGTCACAGTAGGTGTCCCACAGGAAGTCGTAGACCTTGGCGGAGGCCACGCCGATCTCGTAGCTGTCCAGGTTCTCCGTGACCTCTTTGACCAGGGTGTTCAGCTTGGAGAGAACCCACTTGTCCTCCCGCTCCAGCATATCCGCCGCCGGGAGAGCGTAGGTCTCCAGGTCTCCCAGGTTCATCATGACGAAGCGGCTGGCGTTCCAGATCTTGTTGGCGAAGTTCCGCATGGCCTCGCACTTCTCGGTGTAGAAGCGCATATCGTTTCCGGGGCTGTTGCCGGTGATGAGGTTGAAGCGGAGGGCGTCGGCGCCGTACTTCTCCGCCACCTCCAGGGGGTCGATGCCGTTGCCCAGGGACTTGGACATCTTCCGTCCCTTGTCGTCCCGGACCAGGCCGTGAATGAGGACGGTGTGGAAGGGGATCTTCTTCATCTGCTCACAGCCGGAGAAGATCATCCGGGAGACCCAGAAAAAGATGATGTCGTACCCGGTCACCATGACGGAGGTGGGATAGTAGAAGTCCAGGTCCTCCGTCTTCTCCGGCCAGCCCAGGGTGGAGAAGGGCCACAGGGCGGAGGAGAACCAGGTGTCCAGCACGTCGGGGTCCCGGGTCAGATGCTCAGAGCCGCACTTTTCGCACTTGGTGGGGTCCTGACGGCTGACGTTGATATGGCCGCAGTCGTCGCAGTACCAGGCGGGGATCTGATGGCCCCACCACAGCTGGCGGGAGATGCACCAGTCGTGGACGTTCTCCATCCAGTTGGTGTAGGTCTTGGCGAAGCGGTCGGGGACGAACTGGACCTCGCCCTCGTTGACCACCCGCAGGGCCTCCTTGGCCAGGGGCTCCATCTTCACGAACCACTGGGCGGAGATCAGGGGCTCCACGTCGTTGTGGCAGCGGTAGCAGGTGCCCACGTTGTGGCTGTAGGGCTCGGTCTTCACCAGATACCCCTGCTCCTCCAGGTCCTTCACAATAGCTTTCCGGCACTCATAGCGGTCCATCCCGTTGTAGGGCCCGCCGTTTTCATTGATGGTGCCGTCGTCCGCGATGCAGCGGATGGTCTCCAGGTTGTGGCGGAGGCCCACCTCGAAGTCGTTGGGGTCGTGGGCGGGGGTCATCTTCACCGCGCCGGTGCCGAAGCCGATCTCGCAGTATTCGTCCCCCACAATGGGGATCTCCCGGTTCATGATAGGCAGAATGCAGGTCTTGCCGATGAGGTGCTTGAACCGCTCGTCCTCCGGGTTCACAGCCACGCCGGTGTCGCCCATCATGGTCTCAGGCCGGGTGGTGGCCACAACCAGGTCCCCGGAGCCGTCGGAGAGGGGGTAGCGGATGTGCCAGAGGTGGCCGGGCTTGTCCTGGTACTCCACCTCGGCGTCGCTGAGGGCGGTGACGCAGTGGGGGCACCAGTTGATAATGCGGCTCCCCTTGTAGATAAGGCCCTTGTCGTAGAGCTCGCAGAAGGTCTCCCGGACGGCCTTGGATAGCCCAGCGTCCATGGTGAACCGGGACCGGGACCAGTCGCAGGAGACGCCCATCTTCTTCTGCTGCTGAACGATGCGGTTTCCGTACTTCTCCTTCCACTTCCACACCCGCTGGAGGAACTTCTCCCGGCCCAGGTCATAGCGGCTCAGGCCCTCGTTGACCCGCAGGTCCTCCTCCACCTTCACCTGGGTGGAGATGCCCGCGTGGTCCACGCCGGGGACCCAGAGGGTGGCGTAGCCCTGCATCCGCTTGAAGCGGGTGAGAATGTCCTGGAGGGTGCAGTCCATGGCGTGGCCCATGTGGAGCTGGCCTGTGACGTTGGGGGGCGGCATGACGATGGAGAAGGGCTTCTTGGAGGGGTCCGGGTCGCCCTTGAAGCAGTCCCCCTTCTCCCACATCTCATAGATGCGCCCCTCCACCTGCTGGGGCTCGTACACTTTCGGCAGTTCTTTGTTCATTGTCGTTCTCTCCTATTCTGTAAACTTACGTTCTTATTTGATATATGCAACAGGACTTCCGGTCTTTTCGGCGATAAATGCCCGGAATTCCTCAACCGTACCGCCGCTCAGGGCGGCTTTGTCATAAATCTGTCCATGCTGCCGGCTGAACAGGAACACAAAGTAATCCGCCGTCTCGCATACCTGCCGGACCGTCTCATAGCGGAATTCCGTCACCGCGGCCTCTGTGGCCGAAGTATAGCCCTCCTCTGTAAAAACGCTCTTCGCAAGCGACGTGCCGGGCAGCATCTTCTTTTTCGCAAAGAACGCGTTGACCTGATCCTCGGTAAACAAGATTGCGATCAATATCACGCCGACGCCCAAATTCAGAGTGCTCTGAAACGTCCACGGCTCACCGAGCATCCTCTGCGCGGCAATCAGCAGAACAGCCAGCGCCACGACGCACCAGCCAAATACATGGCTCCTTCGGCTGCGCTTTTTCCGAATCGTCTTACGCAGTACCCGGGCCATGGCCGTCAATCCCTTTTGATTGTATTTCGTCTCAAAACGAAACTCCATCTCTCCCTCCTCAAAAGAAAAACGCCCTGAGCCTCTCGGCTCAGGGCGAACAAATCTGTCCGCGGTACCACCTGAATTCGCGCCTCTCCGGCGCGCGCTCACGGGCGCTCTCACGCCCTTCCCGGTAACGGGGGACACCGCCGCGGCTTACTCGACCTTCAGCCGCGGTGCTCCGGGACGACTTCTCCGGGGGCCTCCCGGGAGCTTGCACCGTCCGCTCCCTCTCTTCGCTTCCGCCCGCCGGGTACTGCTTCCCTTCTCCGCAGTTTTATATCTGCGTTAGTATAATATATCCGCTCCCAATTGTCAAGTACCGCTCACGCCTCAGGGTCGTTCAGCCAGTCCTCCACCACATCCCGGGCCGTGACAGGCGTGACGCCGCCCCGGGCCATCGCCGCCAGCAGCGCCTGGATCTGCCGTTGAGAGCTGGTGACGTCCGCCACGGTCTCCGTCTCCTCTCCAAAGCGCACCTGGAGGCCGTAACGCTCCACGCCCGCCGCCTCCTCCGCCACCAGATAATAGCATACCGCCCCTCCGCGGCACTCCGACCGGCCAAACCAAATCTTCCGCACACCAGGACCTCTCTTCACAATAAAAATCCGGCCCTGCTTGAAAGACGCGAAATACTCAGCGGTCAAAAAATCCGGTTCCGGGTATTTCGGCATTTTTCAAACAGGGCCACCAATAAGTGTACCACCGCGGTTTGGCCGTTTTTGTCAAATTTTGTCGTCTCCCGGGAATCCCGGGAAATTTCATTGCGGGCGGTCCGCTTCTCCGCCGTCCTCCTGGAGCAGGTCCTCCAGCTCCTCACGGCTGTAGAGGAGATTCAGCGCCTCCAAAAGGCCGTTGGCGGTCAGGTGCTCCGGCAGATTCAGGCGGCGCAGCAGGGCCTGCCGCCGGGCGGCGCTGTCCTTTCCGCCGCTGAGACCCAGCGCAAAGAGGTCCGCCTTGGTAAGGGGTTCGCCCCGGGAGGGCTCCTCCGCCCCTTCGTCCAAAAAGGTGGCCCCGGCCCGGCGGAGGGCCTCCAGCAGCACCTCCGGGCGCATACCCTCCACTCCCAGCTTGCCCTCTCTGCCGGGGCGGCGCTTGCGGCGCTCCTTGCCCTGGACATCCGGGATATAGGCCTGCTTGACCCGGTCCCCCGGCAGGGCACCCTTGAGGTAGTTCCGAATGACAAAGCCCGCGCCGTCGCTGTCCGTCAGGACAATCAGGCCCTGCTTCTCCGCCAGGCGGCGGAGAAAGGCCAGCTTCTCCCGGTCGTTGAATACGGAGAACCCCCCCAGGGTGATGATCGTCGCGTCCACCGTCTGGGCCAGGGTGTTCTTGTCGTACCGGCCCTCCACCACGATGACTTCCTTGATTTTTCTCATTTCCGTGCCGCTCCCAGCCGCACCAGCAGGAGTTTCAGCTCTCCCGCCGGGTCGATGCCCTTCTCGCTCTTCATCCGGCGGTCCAGGGTCTGGCACATCTGCACCGCGCCGGCGCACCACTCCGCGCTGGCGCGCCGGGCGGCGGACAGCAGCAGCTTTGCCGGATAGTCCGACCGCATGTCCCACAGCTCCATAAGCCAGTATTTGTCCCGTCCGCTGTCGATGGCCAGCCGCGCGGTGTAGATCCGCCGCAGCTGGCTCCCCAGGGCCGCCAGGATCACAATGGGTTCCGTCTGCATCTTCAAAAGGTCCCCCAGAATAGCGGAGGCCCGGTCATAGTCCCCCTGGAGCACCGCGTCGGACAGGCGGAACACCTCCGCCGACAGCACCGGGTCCGCCACGGCGTCAATGTCCGCCCTGGTGATGGACTTCCCCTTGGCGTAGGCCCCGATCTTGGCGATCTCCGGCACCAGGCCTGTCATCAGCCCGCCGCAGGTGAAGATCAGGTACTCCGCCGTCTGGCGGTCGATCTCCTTTCCCAGCGCCCGGAAGCGGCGGGCGACCCAGGCCTCCAGGTCGCTTCCGCTGGCGGGGCGAAACTCCACCGCCTCCGCATGGCTGTCGATGGCCTTGCACAGCTTCTTCATCGTCTTGTTGGGCTTGTACTCCACCGTGTCGTACACAAACACGATGCAGCAGTAGGGCGGGATGTCCTCCAGCAGGGCGATGAGCCTGTCCCGCTGCTCTTCGTTGAGCTTGAAGATGTCAAAGTCCACCGCCACCAGCAGCGTCCGCTCCGCCATCATGGGCATGGCCTCCGCCATCTCCGTCAGGGCCTGAACATTTACGTCCTTCCCCTCCACCCGGTGGTAATTGAACTCCTCAAAGCCCGCGGGAATCAGCTTCTTCCGCAGGGCCTCCAGATAGTATTCCCGCAAATAGCTCTCCTCGCCGTAGAAGATGTACGCCCCGCCCAGAGTCCCCCCGGAGAGGTCCCCCTTGAATTTTTGAAACGCCCCGCTGCCGCCGGACGGTTTTTTTCCATAGGCCATGGTCAACTCTCCCGATTCAATGATAGATGGACGTCCCCGTGGAGGTCCGTGCGGAAAACGGTACAGCCCTGCCGGGCCAGCCGCTCCAGCGCCTCCTCCGAGGGGTGCCCGTAGGAATTGCTCCCCACGCTGATACAGACCGTCTCCGGCCGCAGCGCCTCCAGCAGCTCCTCCGACGTGGAGTGCCTGGAGCCGTGGTGGCCGGCCACCAGAATCTCGATGTCCGGCAGGTCCCAGGCCGCCAGGAGCTTTTTCTCCGTGGCCCGGTCCATGTCGCCGGTGATGAGCAGATCCAGCTCCCCGGCGGAGGCCAGGACGGCCAGACCCTCCTCGTTGTCTCCGCCCTCCCCCACCGGGGGATAGACGGTCAGCCGGGCGCCGCCCAGGGAGAGCTCCCGGAGGTCCCGGGCAAGCCCGACGTCCGCCCCCTCCGCGGCGGAGAACACCGTCTCACGCAGTCCCACGCTGTCCGCGGCATCCGGCGCCAGCAGCGTCCCGATCTCCAGACGCTCCGCCAGGGCGGCGGCCCCGGAGACGTGGTCGCTGTCGTAGTGGGTCAGAATGAGATAGTCCAGCCGCCCGCAGCCCAGGGACAAGAGATGGTCCGCCGCGATGTCCCCGGCGCTGAGCCAGCGGTTCCCGCTGCCGCAGTCCACCAGGGCGAAGCGGCCCTGGGAGGCCAGCAGCACACACTGGCCCTGTCCCACATCCAGGACGAATACATCCAGATCCGCCCGGCAGCGCCGCTGGCCCAGAGCTGCCGTCGCCGCCAATGCCAGCGCCGCCAGCAAGGCCGCGGCGGCATACTTCCAGCGGCTCTTCGGCCGGAGCGCATAGGCCAGGGCAAAGAGAACATAGGCGTAAATCAGCCAGTATTTCAAATAGGGATTGGCATAGTACAGCGCGTGGTACGGAATGCCCGCCAGCAGGCGGGCCATGGCCAGGATATACTCCGCCAGCGCCCTGGGAACCAGGGCCAGGGCTGCCCCCAGGGGCATCCATAGAAAGCCCGCCGCCACGGACAGCAGCCCCAGCATAAACGTGAGCCCCGCCGCCCAGAGGCACAGCAGGCTGCTCAGGGGCGAAACCAGCGCCAGGACGCCGAAGTACCGGGCGGTCAGCGGCGTGGTAAACACCAGCGCGCCCATGGTGGCGGAGAAGCTGGCGGCCAGCAGATGGAAGCCTCTTCCCCGCGGCCGCTCCCCCGCCAGCAGCTTCATCAGCTTCGGCGTCAGCCACAAAAGGCCCGCCACGGCGGCAAAGGACATCTGCAGGCTCACCGACGCAGCGGCGAAGGGATTGACCAGCAGGATCAGGAACAGCGCCGCGGCCAGAGCCGTGGGCGGGTCGCCGTCCCGCTCAAACAGCGGCGCGGCCATAAGAAACGCCAGCATGACACAGGCCCGCACCACCGAGGGGCTCGCTCCGGTGAGCAGGGCGTAAAACGCCAGCAGGGGCAGGGCAAGCGCCGCCGTAAGACGGCGCCGCCTCCCCGTCACCAGCGTCACAAGGGTCAGGAGAAACCCACAGTGCATCCCCGAGACCGCCATGATGTGGTACAGCCCCGCCTGGGACAGGGCGGCGGCGTCCCTCTGGGAGAGGCCGCTCTTGTCTCCGGTAAGGATGGCGGTGAGCAGTCCCGCCGCGCCGCTGGGATAGAGCGCCTGAATCCTCTCCGCCACGGCCCGGCCCAGCCGGGCGGGCCACCAGCGGGGCGAATCCATGGTCCCGGGGCCCCGGGACGCCTCTCCCCGCCCGTAGGCCAGGAGGAAGATCCCCTTGGAGGTAAAGCTGGTAACGTCCGTGTCCCGAATCTTGGCGGCGCTCTGAAACCGGACCCGGGCGCTCACCGTCTGCCCCGGCTCCAGCTCCAGCAGAGAGGCGTCTCCGTAGAACATCACGCCTCCAAAGGGGAGGCCCTCCAGCTTTACGGGCGCTCTCGCGCCGTAGTCCGTCTCCTCCGCGTAGCCGCGGAGGGTCATGACTGCTATGCCCTCCGTGCCCGCCAGGGCCTCCATGGGCCGCTGGACCTGCCGGACATACAGCCAGTTCCACCCCAGAGCCAGCGCCAGGGCGGCGCACACCGCCACGCTCCGGCGGCGGACCTCCCAGGGCAGCAGGAAGGACGCCCAGCCCAGTGCCAGGCATGCCAGCGCCCCGGGAAGGAGCCAGCTCTCCGGAAGAAGATACTGCGCCAAAAAAATCCCAAGACAGAAGGCCCCGGCAAAGACCGCCAGTTTCCTCATCTCCTGCGGATGGGCGGATAGGGCGTCCGCTGGTCCGTGCGGCCCAGGAGGTAGTCGGTGCTGACCTTATAATAGTCCGCCAGCTTCACGATCACCCAGGCCGGCGTCTCCCGCTCACCGCTCTCATAGCGCCGGTATACGCTGCGGTGCATATTCAGGACATCCGCTATGTCCTTCTGCGTCTGGTCGCTATCCTCCCGCAGGTCCCGCATTCGTTTAATTTCCATAGTATCACCCGTGAAAATGCTACCAAACGGAGACATTTTCTCGAATGATTGTGCCCATGCGGAGCCTCAAAAATATCATACTACTAAAAATGAGAAAAAACCAGTCCTTATAGAAAAAGAACGGTGCCGGAGCGCCGCGGACATCATCAGCCGCTTGCAATCCGGCATCATCGAAGATATACTTGTCTTATCACACGGCTCACCAACGCCCTGCCGGGCAGAAAGCAGGTGCCCCCATGACCCACTACGCGGAATTGCGCGCCGCCCTCCAATCCATGCGGGAGGGCATTCTGATGATCGACTCGGAGGCCAGGATCGTATTCGCCAACCAATCCTATCTCGATTTCGTAAAAAAGACGGCGGACGAAATTCTGGGCCGTCCCCTGCGGGAGGTACGCCCAGGAGCCCGCCTGCCCGAGGTGCTTGTGACAGGGACGCCCATCCTCCACGCCCCCCGCACCGAGGAAAACGACGACATCTACTTTGTCAACATGTATCCCGTCCTTCTGGACGGCCAGGTGGCCGGCGGACTGTCGGTAGTCACCTTCATGCGGGACGCCTATGACTTCCGCACGGAGGTGGAGGCCTACGAAAAGCGGAACAAGCAGGTGCTCCGCCGGGTGAACAAGGCCAGCTCCACCCGGTACACCTTCGACTCCATTGTGGCCGTGGGAGAGAATGTGCGCGCCGTCAAATCCCTGGCCCAGCGGGCGGCGGCCACTGACGCGGCGGTGCTGCTGGCCTCGGAGAGCGGCACCGGCAAAGAGCTCTATGCCCAGGCCATCCACAACGCCAGTCCCCGCTCCCGGGAGGTGTTTGTGGCCATCAACTGCGCCAACTTCAACGCCAACACCCTGGAATCCGAGCTCTTCGGCTATGTGGAGGGCGCCTTCACCGGGGCCAAGCGGGGCGGCAAGATCGGCCTCTTTGAGGCCGCCAGCGGCGGCACCATCTTTCTCGACGAGGTCTCGGAGATGGACCTGGGGCTCCAGGCCAAGCTGCTGCGGGCCCTCCAGGAGGGCCGGGTGCGCCCCGTGGGCGGCGTGGAGGAGACGGAGGTAGACGTGCGCCTGGTCTGCGCCAGCAACGCCGACCTCCAGGCCTACATCTCCGCCGGGAAATTCCGTCGGGACCTGTACTACCGCCTCTCCACCTTCCAGATCCGTATCCCGCCCCTGCGGGAGCGGCGCGGAGACATCCCCGCCCTGGCCTATGTCATTCTCCAGGAGCTGTCCAAGAAGCTCAAGCGCTCCGTGACCATCTCCCCGGAGGCCCTGGACATCCTCACCGCCCACGACTGGCCGGGCAACGTGCGGGAGCTGCGCAACGTTCTGGAGTTCTCCGCCTATCTCTCCGAGAACGGCGTCATCGTCCGGGACTCCCTGCCGGAGAGCCTGGTGCACCCTGCCGTGGAACGGGAGAACATCCCCCTGGCCCAGCGGGTGCGGATGTTCGAACAGAGCGAGATCCACAAGCTGCTGCTGCGCTACGGCTCCACCCTGGAGGGAAAAAAGCGGGCCGCGGCAGAGCTGGGCGTCTCCCTGGCCACACTCTACAACAAGCTCGGCTCCAACTGAGTTTTACATTTTTAGAATTTGATTCTAAAGTTTTAGAACACAGGCGGTTTCAAGCGCTGGGGCACAAATCTTGATCCTTCCTCTTCTCTGAATTTCTAAGAATCTAGAATTTTTCGGCATTGCTCATTCCGGAAAGGCAACCTGCACAAGGCCTTCTCTCCTAGTCTCCCAGGCGTTTGGTTATTTTTTCAGTTTCCTCCCATCATTGGCATATTTCTTGCTTTTAATCACAAGCGTAGCTGCAGCGCACGACGTGCATTTCCGGGCCTGGTGACTCCGCGGTACATACAGGCCCAAGAGAGAACAAGCAAGAAAGAGAAAACGAGGAGGAAAAATCTATGTTGGCATTTTTGGGCTTTCTGACCGTGGTGCTGATGCTGGTCCTCATCATGACCAAGAAGGCGTCTCCCCTGGTGGCCCTTATCGCGGTCCCCGTGGTGACCGGCATTATCGCCTGCGGGTTCTTTGTCACCGACCCTGAAAACGCTCCCGGCGTGATCGACTTCGTGGCGAATTTCAAGAGCATGGGCAAGATGATCACCGGCTCCAGCGGCATCGGCTCCGTGGCCGCCACCGGCGTTATGTTCATCTTCTCCATCCTGTTCTTCGGCATTCTGACCGACGCGGGCACCTTCCGCCCCATCATCAAGAAGGTGCTGGACCTGGTGGGCACCGATCCCGTGAAGATCGCCATCGGCACCGCCATTCTGGCCGCCATCGTCCATCTGGACGGCTCCGGCGCCGTGACCTTCCTGATCTGCGTACCCGCCCTGCTGCCCCTGTATGACGCCCTGGGCATGAAGCGCACCACCCTGGCCACCATCGTGGCCCTGTCCGCCGGCACCATGAATATCCTGCCCTGGGGCGGCCCCACCATCCGCGCCGCCACCGCCCTCACCGCCGAGGGCCAGCAGACCGACGCCGTGGCCTTCTTCATGCCTGTGCTGCCCGCCGTGCTGGCAGGCCTCGTGTGCGTGCTGGTGATCGCCGTGTTCCTGGGCCGCGCCGAGAAATCCCGCCTGGGCGAGGTCGCCCTGGCCGGCAAGGCCTATGTGGAGCCCGAGCTCTCCGACGAGGAGAAGGCCCTGCTGCGTCCCAAGCTGTTCTGGGTGAATATCGTCCTCATCATCGCCGCCATCGCCGCCCTGCTGAAGTCCGGCTTTGCCCCCGCGGTGATCTTCATGGTGTTCTATGTTCTGGCCACCCTCATCAACTACCCCAAGGTGTCCGACTCCAAGGCCCGGGTGGACGCCCACGCCAAGAGCTGCCTGATGATGTGCTCCGTGCTGTTCGCCGCCGGCTGCTTCACCGGCATCATGAAGGGCACCGGCATGATTACCGCCATGGCCGACGCCCTGGTGTCCATCATCCCCGACACCCTGGGCAAGTTCTTCCCCATTATCGTGGGCGTTCTGGGTATGCCCGCCTCCCTGCTGTTTGACCCCGACTCCTTCTACTACGGCGTGCTGCCCGTGCTGGCTCATACCGCCGAGGGCTTCGGCGTGGCCGCCCAGTCCGTGGGCCGGGCCGCCATCCTGGGCCAGATGACCACCGGCTTCCCCGTGTCCCCCCTGACCGCCTCCACCTTCCTGCTGGTGGGCCTGTCCGGCGTGGACTTCGGCGAGCACCAGAAGAAGACCATCCCCATGGCCTTCATCGTGACTTTCGTGATGCTGGTGGTGGCGGTGGTCACCGGCGGCGTGACGCTGTAACCTCCATTTACCTCATACAATTCTGCTGAAAGGAACGAGTGTTTATGAAATCCATCCGCATCGGCTCCGGCGCCGGGTACGCCGGCGACCGCCTGGAGCCCTCTCTGGAGCTCATCGAAAAGGGCAATCTGGATTACATCAGCTACGAGTGCCTGGCCGAGCGCACCATCGCTATCGGCCAGCAGGCCAAGCTCAAGGACCCCAGCAAGGGCTACAACGGCCTGCTGGAGTACCGCATGGAGAAGGCCCTGCCCCTGTGCTGGGAGCACAAGGTGAAGCTCATCACCAACATGGGCTCCGCCAACCCCCAGGCGGCGGCGGCCAAGTGCGTGGAGATCGCCAAGAAGCACGGCCTCACCGGCATGAAGATCGCCTGCGTCACCGGCGACGACCTGCTGCCCGTCATCGACAAGTACATGGATACCGAGGTCTGGGAGACCGGCGAGCCCCTCAGCAAGCTCCCCGGCGAGATCGTCTCCGCCAACGCCTACATGGGCGTGGAGGGCATTTTGAAGGCCCTGGACCAGGGCGCCGACGTGGTGATCACCGGCCGCGTGGCGGACCCCGCCATCTTCATGGCCCCCGCCATCCATGAGTTCGGCTGGTCCCTGGAGGACTGGGATAAGCTGGGCAAGGGCACCATCATGGGCCACCTGCTGGAGTGCGGCGGCCAGGTCACCGGCGGCTACTTCGCCGAGCCCGGCAAGAAGGACGTGCCCGGCGTGGGCCACCTGGGCTTCCCCATCATTGAGATCGCCGAGGACGGCTCCTTCTTCGTCACCAAGGTCCCCGAGGCCGGCGGCCTGGTGACCGTGGAGACCTGCTCCGAGCAGATCTGCTACGAGATCCACGACCCGGAAAACTACTTCACCCCCGACGTGGTGGCCGACTGCAAGAACATCACCTTCACCGAGACGGAGAAGGACAAGGTCGTGGTCACCGGCGTCACCGGCAAGCCCAAGACCGAGACCTTCAAGTGCTCCATCGGCTACCGGGACTGCTACATCGGCGACGGCGAGATCAGCTACGGCGGCCCCGGCTGCGTGGAGCGGGCCAAGCTGGCGCTGGAGATCATGAAGGAGCGCCTGGAGCTGGTGGCGCCGGGCCAGTTCGACGAGCTGAAATTCGATCTGATCGGCTGCAACAGCCTGTACTGGAATCCGGACCACCCCATGAACAGCGAGCCCTCCGAGGTCCGCGTCCGCGTGGCCGGCCGGGCCAAGACGAAGGCCGTCGCCGACCTGGTGCCCAACGAGGTAGAAGCCCTGTACACCAACGGCCCTGCCGGCGGCTGCGGCGCCGTGAAGCGCACCCGGGACATCGTGTCCGTAGCCTCCATTCTGGTGAGCCGCTACGATGTCAAGCCCGAGGTCCAGGTCTTTGAGGTATAAGAAAGGAGAATCCGCCATGAAACTCTGGGAAATCGCTCACTCCCGCACCGGAGACAAGGGGAACATCTCCAACGTCTCCCTGATTGCCTACGACGCCAAGGACTTTGAAATGCTCAAGGAGAAGGTCACCCCCGAGCGGGTGAAGGAGCACTTTAAGGGCATGGTCCACGGCGACGTGGTCCGCTACGAGCTGCCCAACATCCACGCGCTGAACTTTGTGATGTACGCGGCCCTGGGCGGCGGCGTCACCCGCTCCCTCTCCGTGGATATGCACGGCAAGGGCCTGTCTTCCTATCTTCTGGACATGGAGATCTGATTTCGCTACCCTGCGGCAGGGGCAGCCCGTCATGACGGACTGCCCCTGTTTGATTTCTATTCAGCACCCGGGGCGCCGGCGGCCGGCGCAGTCCCCTCACAAAAGGCGCAGCTCTCCCATGACCCCGTCGGAGAGGTCCTCCAGCACTCCCAGATCCCAGAGCATCTGCAGGATCGTATACCGGGCGCGGACCTCCTTGCAGTACAGGAGCGTGTTTCGCAGCATGGCCTCGTCCACGCCGATCTCAGCGGGCAGGCAGGGGGCGTCCAGAGTCCTGAGCAGCGCCATAACCGTCTCCGAGGAGGGCAGGCCCTCCAAAAGCGCCAGAATCTCCGGCCAGCGGGCCTCCATAGCGTCGATGCGCGCCAGGCGGCCGCCCGTCTCATTCTTCCGAGCCCCGGCCTCCATCTCGATAATGCCGGCCGCGGCGGGGCCATAGGCACCGCGGATATTCTCCTCCCAGGCAGCCGGATCATACGCCCGGGCGGCGGCGCGCGCGGCGTCAAAATCCACCGTGGTCCGCCGCAGGGCCTCCGTCAGTTTCAGCACCAGAATGGTGCCCACTCCCACCTGCGTGCCATGGGGCCGCGGGCGCCTCTCCTGCTGCTCAAAGATCATCTCCCAGTAGTGGGACATATGGTGCTCACAGCCGGAGGCGGGGCGGGAATTTCCGTACAGGCTCATGGCTACGCCGGTGAGCACCAGGCCCTCCATGATGCGTCCCAGCACCTTCGGGTCCCGTTCCCGAATCCTTCCCGCGTCCCGCAGGGTGCTTTGAACGCAGGCCTCCACCAGCTCCACAATGCGGGCGCAGTAGTGCTCGCCGTTGATGAGCCTCGCCAGCTTCCAGTCGCACAGGCAGGTGCTTTTCCCCAGCAGGTCCCCCAGCCCGGCGGCAATCATGGGATACGGCGCCTTTTTCAAAATCTCCGTGTCGCCGATAATGGCCGCTGGCGTCTGCGCCGGGAAAGTGGTCTTGAGGTTATTTACCTGGAGGGCGGCTATAGAGGAGGCAAAGCCGTCCATAGGCGCGGCGGTGGCTACGGTCATAAAGGGCAGTCCCAGCTTGCAGCTGAAATAGCGGGTCATGTCATTGATGGACCCGGCTCCCACGGCTACCGCGATGTCGCAGTCCGCCGGCTTGTTAATGACCAACTCCCCCAGGGTCGCCTCATCAAATTTGGTGTGGGAAATCCGGTGGAGGGAGGCCTCCACGCCGGCGGCCCGCAGAATCTCCACGCACCGCTCCCCTGCGATCCGGAGCGTGACGTCATCACAGATGAGGTACGGCCGCCGCCTGCCCAATCTCTCCAGGACACGGGGGAGCTCATACAGGGCGTCTCTTCCCACATGCACAAATTGCAGGGGCGCGTAGTGCGTGCGTCCGCAGCCGCAGACAAGAGGCGTTGACAGATAGTCGGCAAGCGGATGCGGAGTTTCATACATATTCATTGAAAACTGACCTCGATTCCAGCTGATATGTGCTCATATGGACCTGATATGCGGGGGCGCTCAACCTTGCACATTCCGCGCGAAAATATGCCAGAATCTGTGGATACCGCATCCATCTCTGGCAGTTTTTCATAGAACGCATTCTATTTTTCTGTATGTATTGACAAAAAACGTTCCATCAACTATAATTGAAGACATGCAAAATGTCTAATTTCAACGGATACATAGTAACAAACCCTCCCTGAAAAGTCAATGTTTGGACAGCGTCCATTCTGCGCCAGGGACCCGGATCAGACATGATCCAAGCGCGCCGCGCGGCTGCCCCGCGGTAAAAGACATGGGAAAGGAGTCACAGTGCAGTGAGCAACAACATTTCCATCAAACACGCCCTGAAAAAGTACGGCGAAAATGTCATCATCCCGGATCTGAGCCTGGAGATCAAGGAGGGCGAGTTCTTTACGCTGCTGGGTCCCTCCGGCTGCGGCAAGACCACGCTGCTCCGCATGATCGCGGGCTTCAACTCCATCGAGGGCGGCGATTTCTATTTCAGCGACCGCCGCATCAACGATCTGGACCCCGCCAAGCGCAACATCGGCATGGTGTTCCAAAACTATGCGATCTTCCCCCACATGACGGTCCGCAAAAACGTGGAGTTCGGTCTGAAAAACAAAAAGCTCCCCAAGGACGAGGTCGCCAAACAGGCGGACAAATTCATGAAGCTGATGCACGTGGACGAGTACGCGGACCGTCTGCCGGAGCGTCTCTCCGGCGGCCAGCAGCAGCGTGTGGCCCTGGCCCGCGCGCTGTGCATCGAGCCCGACGTGCTGCTGTTTGACGAGCCCCTGTCCAACCTGGACGCCAAGCTGCGGGTGGAGATGCGCTCCGTCATCAAGAATATCCAGCACAGCGTGGGCATCACCACCGTCTATGTCACCCACGACCAGGAGGAGGCCATGGCCGTCTCCGACCGGATCGCCGTCATGAACGCCGGCGTGATCCAGCACGTGGGAACGCCGAAGAACATCTACCAGCGTCCGGCCAACCTCTTTGTCTCCACGTTCATCGGCCGCTCCAACGTCCTTGCCGCAAAGCTGGCGGTGGAGAACGGGGAGACATGGGTCGTCATGCCCAGCGGCTACCGCGCGAAGATGGACCACGTTCAGGACCAGTACCGGAGGGAGCAGGACATTCAGCTCTCCGTCCGCCCGGAGGAGTTCCAGCTGAACCGGGACGCCAGCGCCGGCGGCATTTCCGCCACCGTGGACGACTGTGTATTCCTGGGTCTGATGACCCACTACTTCGTCCACCTGGAGTCCGGCGAAGAGGTGGAGATCATCCAGGAGTCCTCCATTGACAGCATCATCCAGCCCGGCAGCCAGATCAAGCTGACCCTGAACACGGAAAAGGTGAATGTCTTTACTGCCGACGGCTCCGCCAATATCCTGACCGGCGTCTGCAACGACTGCGCCGCGGGCTGAGTCCGGGAGGGTGCGATATGACGAAAAGCAAGAAAAAGCTTGAGGTATGGACCGCCGTATCCATCGTTCTGCTGCTGGCCTTCCTGCTGTTCCTGGTCTATCCCATGTTCGGGCTGCTGAAACAGTCGGTCATCAGCACCGACGGCCAGTTCACCCTGGCGGAGTTCTCCAAATTTTTCAGCAAAACTTACTACACCGGCACCATCGTCAACAGCATGAAGGTCACGCTGGCCGTTACCGCGGTCTCTCTGATCCTGGGCGTTCCCATCGCCTACTTCTACTCCTTCTATAAACTGAAAGGGGCCAAGGTGCTGTTCGTTCTCTCCATTCTGTGCTCCATGTCCGCCCCCTTCATCGGCGCCTACTCCTGGATCATGCTCCTGGGGCGCAACGGCGTCGTCACCAAGTTCTTAGAGAGCCTCCTGCACATCAGCGTGGGCAGCATCTACGGCTTTAAGGGCATTCTGCTGGTGCAGTCCCTGAAGTTCTTCCCCTTGGTGTTCATCTACATGAACGGCGCTTTTAAAAATATCGACAACACTCTGATGGAGGCCTCCGCCAACATGGGCTGCACCGGCGTCAGGCGGCTCTTCCGGGTGGTGCTGGCCCTGTCCATGCCTACCATTCTGGCCGCCAGTCTGATGGTGTTCATGCAGGCCTTTGCCGACTTCGGCACCCCCATGCTGCTGGGCGAAGGCTACAAGACCTTCCCGGTGCTGATCTACGACCAGTACCTGGGCGAGACCGGGCAGAATTACAATTTCGCCGCCGCCCTGGCCGTCATCGCCATCGCCGTCACCGCCATCGTGTTCTTCTTCCAGAAGTGGGCCACCAGCCGGTTCAAATTCTCCATGAACGCGCTGCACCCCGTGGAGAAGAAGGAGGCCAAGGGCCTCGGCGGCCTGCTGATGCATCTCTACTGCTACATTCTGGTGGCCATCGCGTTTATGCCCCAGCTGTACATCATCTATCTCTCCTTCCGCAACTGCTCCGGCGCCGTGTTCAAACCCGGCTTCTCCCTGGGCAACTACCAGGCCGCCGTCAAAAAGCTGCTGGTGCGCTCCATCAAGAACACCACTGTTCTGGGCGTTCTCTCCCTGGCGGTTATCATCGTCATCGCGGTGCTCATCGCCTACCTGGTGGTGCGCCGCTCCAGCGTTCTCAACAACTCCATTGACACGCTGTCCATGCTGCCCTACATCATGCCCGGCGCGGTCATTGGCCTGGCGCTGCTGATTGCCTTCGGCAAAAAGCCCTTTGCCCTCACCGGCACGCTGACCATCATGGTCATCGCCCTGGTGATCCGCCGCCTGCCCTACACCATCCGCTCGGCCACAGCCACGCTGATGCAGATCTCCATGAGCATCGAGGAGGCCGCCATCAGTCTGGGTGCCTCCAAGGCCAAGACCTTTTTGCAGATCACCGTGCCCATGATGGCCAACGGCATCCTCTCCGGCGCCATCCTCAGTTGGGTGGCCATCGTAACGGAGCTGTCCTCCTCCATCATTCTGTACAACAACAAGAGCATCACCCTGACCATGTCCACCTACGTGGCCATCAACCGCGGCAACTACGGTTTGGCCGCCGCCTTCGCTGCCATCCTCACCGTAGTCACCACCGTCTCGCTGATCATCTACATGGCGGTGAGCAAATCGGAGGACGTCAGCCTCTGACCCCACTTATTAACGGGAGACCGTTTGATAAGGATACTCGAAAATCAAAAAGGAGAATGACAATGAAAAGACTGTTTGCGATCCTCTTGTCCCTGGCCATGGTACTGGCCCTGGCTGCCTGCGGCGGCGGAAACGACGCCCCGGCCGCCAACGACGCCCCCGCGCAGAACGATCCCGCCCCCGCCCCCGAGGCTCCCGCCGACGAGCCCAAGGAGCTCTCCGGCGACCTGGTGCTGTACTCCTCTATGACCGACGCAGACCTGGACGCCCTGATCACCTGCTTCAACGAGGTCTATCCCGACATCAACGTTGAGGTGGTCAACGGCTCCGCCGGCGACATGATCACCCGTCTCCAGGGCGAGTCCTCCAACCCCGTGGGCGACCTGGTCTGGGGCGGCATGGCCGACTCCGACGGCGACAAGAACGCCGACGTGTTCGAGGCCTGGATCTCTGAGCACGACGCCGAGAACGGCGACGGCTTCCACTCCACCAACGGCCTGTACTCCATGGACCACCTGTCCACCGTGGTGTTCTGCGTGAACACCGAGCTGGAGGCGGATCTGGGCATCGAGATCAAGTCCTATCAGGATCTGCTGAATCCCGCTCTGAAGGGCAAGATCATCTTCTCCGATCCCAACAGCTCCTCCGCCGCCTGGAACAACCTGTGCAACATCATGTCCGTGTACGGCAACGACTCTGACGAGTCCTGGGCCTACATCGAGCAGCTGATGGCCAACCTGGTCATCACCAACTCCTCCTCCACCTGCTTCAAGTCCGTGCAGCAGGGCGAGTACGTCATCGGCATGACCTATGAGGACGGCGCGGTGAACCTGGTCAAGGACGGCGCCGACAACATCCGCCTCCAGTATCCTGAGGAGGGCACCTCCGCCACCGTCTTCGGCACCGCTCTGGTGAAGAACGGCCCCAACCAGGAGAATGCCAAGGCCATGATCGACTTCATCTGCTCCGCCGAGGGTCAGACCGCTCTGGCCGCCTATCAGGAGGGCACCCTGCGCTACACCAACGCCGGCTACTCCGTGCCCGACAACGCCTGGCTGCCCGCCTCCAGCGACATCAAGTGGGTCGACCGCGACGTGGAGTTCCTGACTGCCAACAAAGAGCAGATCCTGGAGCACTGGAACGATCTGTGGGCCAGCGTCAACGGCTGATTCAAGCAGGCCGCATCACAAAACCCAAATGAGCCACAGAGGGCGGCCAGATATCTGGCCGCCCTTTTATCTAAGAGCCTGTCGAATATGTCCGGGTGCGCCGGATGAGCGGGGATTTTTTTACCGGCCAAGGCAGATTTTTGCAGGCGGGCTTGCCGCCCGGCAAGAAAATTTAATGCAGAGCGGCAAAAAAACCGCTCAGACGGTGTGCCCAGAGATTTGAAACAGGCTCTAAAACCTATCTGAGGTGAATTGATATGCTGGAAGCGCTGAAACAGGAAGTCTTTGAAGCCAATCTGAAACTGGTGGAATACGGGCTCGTCATCCTCACCTGGGGAAACGTATCCGCCGTCACCCCCGACCGCCGCCTTGTCGTCATCAAGCCCAGCGGCGTTCCCTACGAGTCCATGAGGCCGGAGCAAATGGTGGTCTCCGATCTGGAGGGCCGGGTGGTGGAGGGAGAGCTGCGCCCCTCCTCCGACCTGCTGACACACCTGGAGCTCTACCGCAGCTTTCCGTCGGTCAACGCCATCGTCCACACGCACTCCCGCCACGCCACCGCCCTGGCCCAGGCGGAACAGGAGCTGCCCTGCTACGGCACCACCCACGCCGACACCTTCTACGGCGGCGTGCCCTGCACCCGTCATCTCACCGCCCAAGAGGTGGAGGAGGACTATGAGCGCAGCACCGGCCTGGTCATCGCCGAGACGTTTCAGGGCCGGGACCCCGCGGCGGTCCCCGGGGTGCTGGTGTGCAAGCACGGCCCCTTCGCCTGGGGCGCGACCTGCCAAAAGGCGGTGGAGAACGCCCTCATTCTGGAGGAAACCGCCCACATAGCCCTGCTGACGAAGATCTTCAATCCCTCCGCCCCGCCCGCGCCCCAGTACCTGCTGGACAAGCACTATTTCCGCAAACACGGCGCCGGCGCCTATTACGGGCAGGCATAAACTATGGAGCAATACGTAATCGGCGTGGATTTCGGCACCCTCTCCGGCCGGGCCGTGCTGGTCAGTCCGCAGGGCGGCGGAATCATCGCCCAGTGCGTTCTGGACTATCCCCACGGCGTTCTGGAGGGACCGGCTCCCGGCTGGGCGCTCCATGTCCCGGAGGACTATCTCGCCGTGCTGGAGAACACCGTGCCGTCTCTTCTGCGGAACGCCGGCGTCTCCCCCGGCCAGGTGGCCGCCATCGCCTGGGACGCCACCTCCTGCACCATGCTGCCCGCCATGGCGGACGGAACGCCGCTGGCCTCCCTTCCAGATTACCGGGACGTCCCCCACGCCTATATAAAGCTCTGGAAGCATCTGACGGCGGCAGACGAGGCCCGGTATATCCAGGAGACAGCCTCCAGATACTGCCCGGAATTGTTGGAGGACTACGGCGGAACCGTCTCCGCCCAATGGATGCTGCCGAAGATCCTCCAGATCCTGCGGGAGGCGCCGGAGGTCTACAGGCGGTCCGAGCTCTTTCTGGAGGTAACGGATTGGCTGACGCTGGCCCTGACGGGCTCTCTCAGCCGCAGCCGATGCTGCGCGGGATTCAAAAACTTCTACCGGACAACGCAGGGGTATCCTCCGGCGGCATTTCTGAAACAGCTGGACCCTCGGCTGGAAAATCTGGTCTCCGAAAAGCTGCGGGGGCCGGTGACCGCCCCCTGGGAAACCGCCGGCAGACTGAGCCCGCGCTGGGCACGGCGGCTGGGTCTCCGGCCCAGAATCCCGGTGGCCGCCGGGATCATCGACGCCCACGCAGGTCTTCTCGGAAGCGGCGTCACCGAGGCTGGGCAGGTGCTGCTGGCCATGGGCACCTCCACCTGCCAAATGCTGTTCTCCCGGGAACGCCGCGTCATTCCGGGAATCTTCGGCATGGCGCGGGACAGCGTCCTCCCCGGGCTGTACGCCTATGAGGCCGGACAGGCCTGTGTGGGGGACCTGCTGGACTGGTTTGTTCGCACAGCCCTCCCGGCACACGTAACAGAGGCGGCAAAGGGCACGGACATCCACGCCTTCCTCTGCCGGGAAGCCGCGGAGCTCTCGCCGGGCAGCGGCGGCCTGCTGGCCCTGGACTGGTGGAACGGCCAGCGGTCTCCCTACGGGGACGACCGCCTCAGCGGTTTGATGCTGGGCATGACCATCCACACAACGCCCGCCCAGCAATACCGGGCACTGATGGAATCCACCGCCTACGGCACACGGCTGATCCTCGACGCCTTCCAGGCGGGAGGCGTCCCCATCCGGGAGGTATTCGCCTGCGGCGGAATCTCCAGGAAGAACCCGCTGATGCTCCAAATCTACGCCGATGTTCTGAACCGCCCCATCCACATCGCGCGGCAGGAGCAGACCACCGCCCTGGGGGCGGCTGTTCTGGCCGCGTCGGCAGCGGGCCTCTTCCCCTCCCCGGCGGAGGCTGTCCGCGCCATGACCCAGCCGGCGGAGACGGTGTACCGCCCGGACGCGGCGCGCGCGGCGGCCTACGACTCCATATACCGGGAGTACCGGACCCTGGCGGAATACTTCGCCAGGGAGAATCCGGTGATGCACCGTCTGAGAGGCCAATAAACCTCCTCCTGCTCTTCGCAGAACCGCAGCGTCCCCCTCCGGTATAACCGGAGGGGGACGCTGCGCTGCCAGAGTATCAAGACGGAGCCGCATCCTTATTCAGCCGGCCGGCTGGATCACGCAGGCGAAGGGCTCCAGCGCAACGCCGCCGGCCTCCACCGCATGGTCATTGTGGTTGATGAGCATCCGCACCTTCCGGTCCCCGGCGCCCCGGGTGACGATCTCCACCCCATCCGGGGAGGGGGTGGTCTCGATCCGGCTGTCCGCCAGGACGGCCGCCATCAGCCTGGCGGTAATGGCGTCCTCCATCCCGCAGCCCAGGTAGTAGACCGTACCGCCGTCCAGCTTCTTCCGGGTGACGGCGGCGTACTCGTTGTAGAAGGCATCGCCGTAGCGGTAGAGAACCTCCGCGTCCTGTACCGCCAGCATATCCCGGAAAATGCCGCCGGCGCCGGTGCTGCCGGCAAAATCGCCCTGGCCCACCAGGGGGAAGGCGTCCAGGTCCTGGAGGCTCTCTGTCTCCACCACCGTCACCCCGGCCAGGCCGGTGTAGCCCACGGGCATCCGCTGTCCAAAGGGGATGTTGTTATCCCGGTCTTTGACCGCGCTCCGGTATGTCAGCACCAAAGTGCCGCCGCTTTGGACAAAAGCCTCCGCCCGGGCCCGGAACTCCGGCTTGGTAATAATGAGCTGGGGCAGCAGGACCACTTTATAGCCAGAGAAATCGGCCTCCGCCGGGATCACGTCCACGGGGACATTGACATCGTAGAAGGCCTTGTACAGCTTCTTCATCTCGCTTTGGCTGTCCAAGAGGACGCTTTGGCGCTGGATGCGCAGGGAGGCCAGGGAGTCGTAGTCGTAGACGATGGCCACGTCGCTGAGGATGGGGTCGTTCATCGCCCCGGCGTACCGGCTGATGTCCCGGAAGAATCTCTGAACCTCATAGAACTTCCGGCCCTTGACATTGTCCGCGTCGATGATGCCGCAGCAAAACTGCTCCGCCCCTTTGACGCCCCCCCGGTAGCGGAAGTACAGCATGGAACAGCACCCGTGGGCCATGCCCTGATAGGACCACATCCTGGCCTGGTTGGGCCGGGGCAGGAACCCGGTGACGTCATGGCCCTGAGCGCCCATGATGGCCTCGGTGATCCAGAAATTCTTCCCTTTCAGGCCCCGGATGTAGTCCAGGCCAAAGGCGATCTCATGGGGCGGGAGGGGCTCCTTCTGCCCGCCCCAGACGGGGTAGTTGTTGTAGGCCGCCACGTCCAGGCTCCTGGCCACATCGGCGTAGCTGACGTGCTTATCCAAGCCGCCGCCGGGAAAGTCGTGCATGACCACGGCCTCCGGGTCTATCTCACGGACCAGCCGGGCCTGAAAGTCCATGAAGCGCTGGATGCTCCGGCTGCGAAACCGCTCCCAGTCCAGCCGCAGGGCGGGGTTGTGGGCGGCGATGGTCTCCGCGGGCAGGGGGATCTCGTCAAAATCGTTGTACTCCTGGGACCAGAAGGCGGTGCCGTACGTGTCGTTGAGCCTGTCGACGTCCCCGCCGAATTTCTCCCTGAGATAGCTCTGAAACGCCCTCCGGCACTGGGGACACCAGCACAGGTCGCTGCCCTCGTGGCCGATCTCGTTGTCGATCTGCCAGGCCACGATCTGCCGCTCTCCCCTGTAGTGGCCCACCAGAGCCCGGATGATCTTCTCGGTATACTCATACATCTCCGGACTATTAAAGCAGTAGATATGACGGCCGCCGAAAGCGCGCTTTTGTCCGTTCTCAAACTGGGAGAGGATGGAGGGGTGCTTTTTGGCCAGCCAGGCGGGGATGGCGGCGGTGGGAGTGCCCATGATGACCTTCAGGCCCCTCTCCTTCGCCATGGCGATGACCTTGTCGAAGAAGGAGAAATCGTAACTCCCCTCTGTCTTTTCCATCAGGTGCCAGGAAAACTCGGCGATCCGGATGACATTGCTCCCCATCTCCAGGATGGCGTCCATGTCGGCCCCCATCAGGGCGGGGTCCCACTGTTCCGGGTAGTAGTCAACGCCCAGCCACATATGTTACCGCTCCTTTCATCCGCAGTCCGCGGATCATCTGTTTATAAAAGCCGCCGGGCCGCCCGCAGCACGGGCGGAGCATAGCGGGGATACAAAAAGGCCGGGCCGCATATTGCAGTCCGGCCTTTTCCTGGCAAAGCAGCCGCGGTTTTCCAGAAATTGCGGCCGTAAAGCATTCGCTGATCCCCTCTGCTCAGATTGCCGCCGCGGAAGACGCTCTCAGCGCTCAGCGGAGGATCTCGTCCAAAACCTGATAGAGTTTATCCACCTCCACCGGCTTGGCCAGATGTCCGTTCATTCCGCACTCCACCGACTTTTTCAGATCGTCGTCAAAGGCGTTGGCCGACATGGCGATGATGGGGATGGTGTGACAGTCCTCCCGGTCCATGCTCCGAATCTGCCGGGTGGCCTCCAGGCCGTCCATAACCGGCATCATAATGTCCATCAGGATCACATCGTAGGTGCCCGGCGGCGTCGCGCGGACGCGCTCCACAGCCTGGGCGCCGTCATGGACGCACTCCACCTCGAATTCCCGCTCCTCCAGCAGGCACTGGGCGATCTCTGCGTTCAGCTCATTGTCCTCCACCACCAAAATGCGGCGGCCGGCAAAGGAGATGTCCTCCGCCCTCGTGCCCGCCTCCGCGGGACTGCCCAGAGCCAGAGGGATGGCAAAGCTAAAGGTGCTGCCCTCCCCAGGGGCGCTTTCCAGCTGAATGCTGCTCCCCATCATCCGCACCAGGCGGCTGCTGATGGAGAGGCCCAGGCCGGTGCCCTGCTGCTTGGAGGGGTTCGTGCCGGCCTGCTCAAAGGCGCGGAAAACCCGGTCCTGCTCCTCTTTTGGAATGCCGATGCCGGTATCCCGCACCGAGAACCGGACCAACGGCGCTCCCTCCGCCGTGCCGTCCTCCCGCACGGCCAGCGTCACATTCCCCCGCTCAGGGGTAAACTTCACCGCGTTGCCCAGCAGATTGATCAACACCTGGCTGATGCGCATCCTGTCCGCCAGGAACCAGCTGTGGGTCAAAGATATATCCTGTACAAATTCGATCCCCTTGGCCGCCGCCTGGGGCGCGATCAGCTCCCGGATGGTGTCCAGCATCTCCCGCATATCGAAATCGCAGGGCTCCAGCTTCATCTTGCCGCTCTCAATCTTGGACATATCCAAAATGTCGTTAATGAGTCCCAGCAGGTAATTGGAGGAGGACTGGATCTTCTGGAGGCAGTCCATAATCCGCTCCGGGCTCTGCTCTTTTTGAAGGGCAATGGCCGTCATGCCGATGATGCCGTTCATGGGCGTGCGGATCTCGTGGCTCATGCGGGAGAGGAATTCCGACTTGGCCTTACTGGCGATGTCGTGCTGCTGCTGGTTTAGCTGGCCCTGGATAACCCGTCCCAGCTCCGCCAGGTCCTGGTAGGCCTCGTGATCCTCCAAAAGCGACTGGGGGACGTCCAGAATACAGACATTTCCCATATAACTGCCGCTGTCATACATGGGCAGCACGATTCCCTGCTGGCCCGGCGGCACATTCAAAAAGCGCCGCAGGTCCTCCCGCCGGCTGTCCTCAGCAGAAATATACCGCACCTCATCCTGACCCAGCCAGGCAAAAAACGCCGCTTTATCCTCTTCTCTGTACTTTTGGACGCTCTTAACATCCTCCCGCCCGTCCGAGTACCACTGGTAATTCAGATAGCTGGAGTTAAAATCCGCCCGCAGCAGGGACACCAGAACACCGCCGGCCTGATAGCAGCGCCCGATCTTCCGGATCATCAGCGCCATCTGAGCGGGGAAATCCCCGCCCTTGCCAAAGAGGTTCAGCGCCACGGACGCCAGGCTCGCCTCCTCGCCATGGCCCAGTGTGCTGACCTCATATGCCTGCAGCGGAGGCAGAACAGCGCGCTCCCCCTCGGGAAGCTCCCCGTAGAAGAGCGGCCGCTCGTCCGCGCCGGAGGGCAGCGCGTTCCGCGCCAGCTTGGCCATGCAGATCAGCTGTTCTGTACCCCGGTCCCGCTCCGCCTGGGCAAGACCGGCCCGCAGCCGGACAGCGGGCGCGGGAAGGCGGGCAGCGGACGCCGACAGCAGTTCCCGCGTAAACTCCGCCGCCTGGACCCCGCTCTGGCCCTCCAGCCACAGCACCAGCTCATCCCGGTTCAGCCGCAGGGCGAGCGTACGCCTCCCGGTCCGCTCCGTAAGCGTCCGGCAGCAGCTCCGCACCAGCTCGCCCGTCTCCTCCAGGATCATATCCCCAAAGACAATGCCGTTTTTCTCGTTGATCTGCTTGAGCTGGTCCAGGACCAGGCTGACCATGACGCCCTCCGGCCGCTCTCCGCGGTACTCCGCCAGCTTTTTGAGGCCGGCGCCACAGGCGTAGAGGCCGGTGATCCTGTCCACGCTGATTCTCCGGAGCTGCTCCGCCTCCCGGTCCTTCTGCTCCTGAATATCGCGGATGCTGCCAACCAGCTTCCAGCGCCGGCCGTCCGTGTCGTAGACCGCTTTTCCCGTCAGGGCTACCCAGCGAAAGTCCGCATCTGCCGGCCATCGCAGCCGAAATTCCGCGTACAGCTCGTCCGTCTCGCTCCGCAGCGTCTCCACGGTCTGCGCCCGCTCCTCCTCGTGGATACAGTTGGGGTCGATAAAGCTGCCCTCAAAGCCGCCGCACTCCCACTGACCGCTCATCGTCTGGTGGTTGACCACGTCCAGCGTCCGGCTCTGCAGGTCATAGGAGAAAAAGATGTCCTTGGAGGACTCCAGCGCCACCTTGTAGCGCTCCTTCTCCTCCAGGAGAATATTCTCCGCCTTCTTCTGCTGTTCCGACAGATCTACCACCACATCGTACAGCCCGTCAATCTCCAGAATATTGGAGGGCTTGAAGGCCTGGAGCCCCTCCGCTCCTCCGCTGATGCACCGCATCAGCCGCTGGACCGGCCGCGTCAGGTGCCGCACCACCAGATAGATCCCCAGCACGCCGACGCCCAGACCCAGCAGAACAGCGGCCACCATCCAGATATAGAGGCGGCGGCTCATCCCGAACAGGTCCTCCTCCGTATTCAGGCCCACCAGCGCCCACTCGGTATTTTCATAGGGCACATTTGCGCCGTACAGCCGCAGGGAGTACGGCACGGCGTAGACGCCCTGGTTATTCATCCTGGCGCCCTCCACCCGACAGAGGTCCTGATACTTGGTATCCCACAGGACGACGTCCCCATCCATGGTGCGGACCAGATCATAGAGCATCCCCTTGCCCACCAGGGGCATATAGCTGCCGTCCTCATTCCGGATGGCCAGCAGATATCCGGACTGCTGGGACTCATTCAGCTCGGCCACAGGGAAATATTCGTACAGGCTCCTGCTGGAGATTTCCACGCCCAATACGCCGTAGGTCACTCCCCCGTACCGCAGGGGCAGGGAGTAGGCAATCATCTCATGGGGGTCCATCCGGTCCTTTTCCAGGAAAAAGGGCGGCGACCAATAGCCAAGGTCCGCCGTGTCCGCGTCCGGAAAGTCCCGGCCCGCCCGCCAGGGCTCATAGAAATAGCGGTCCGACGCGCTTACGTCCCAGCCATCCATATGGAACCGGGTGGTCCAGTTGGTATCCAGCGGGATATTCCACGTCCGGGAGAGCTCCTTGCTCCCCCGCTCCAGCAGCAGGTCCGAGTCATTCACCGGGTTGGTATAGGGGTCTGAATCCCGGATAAAAAACCCGTCGTACTCCTCCGCCGTTCCCTCCTCCCGTCCTGTCAGGATCAGAAAGAGTCCGCTGGTGGAATTGCTCTGCAAAATATCCAGACACTCCGGGAACAGCAGCGCCAGCAGCTCGCTGCGCATCTCGCCGGAGCGGAGCATGGCGTTCACGTCCGCACCCCGGCTGTCCAAATACCGCTCCAGAAGGCTGTTCATCAGCTCCTCCTGCTCGCGGACAGAGGCCCAGCGCTGGTTCATGTCGTTTTGCAGGACCACGCCCCGGTTTTCCACCAACCGGCTCATCATATTGCCGGCGTACTCTTCCAGCGTCTCCGTGGTCCGACGGACTACCAGCGTGCCGATGGTAATCAGGCCCTGCAAAAGCATAATGGCGATGAGGGGCAGGAGAAACATCCGGAAGATCGTCCGCTTTTTTTGCGTGTGAGAATTCTCTCCCATACAATACCTACCTGCCGGCGGCGTCATTCAGCGCCTGGCAGAACGCGCCGTACCAGTCCTCAAAGGCCCCGTCCGACACGTAGTCCGCCGACGCCTCCTCCAGACTCTCCCCCTGGGCCATGGCCTCCAGCACCGCGGCGCGGTCCGCCGCCGCTCGGTCCGCCAGGTTGTACTCCAGCACCTTCCGGGCCGCGGAGCCGTTGGCGAAGCTCTTGTTGGTGTAGAGGGTCGTCCCCTCCATCCCGCCGAAAATCGTGGTCAGGCAGTCATAGGTCTTGGGAGATACCGACAGCCCCTGCTCCGCGATGACCTGGTCCAGCTTCTCGGTGCTGTTGGCCTCTTTCAGCACCGGCAGATAGCCGGAGACGCAGCCAAAGCGCAGGTTGTTCTCCGCCTGGGTGAACCACTTCAAAAACTCCACGGAGGCGTACTCCCGCCGCTGGTCCGACTTGCTGACCACCATGCCGGCGCCCTGCTGCACGGCGAAATTCCTCCCGCCCGCAAACACCGGGGCCGGCATCACAATGTAATCAATGGCGTGACTTCCCCCATCCAGCTCCACCTGGTCAGGGAAATACATGGCGGAGGTGGTGGAGCCGGTATAGGCCAGGATATCCCCCGTCTTGACGTCGTCGGAACGGAAAGAGCCGTAGGCCCCGAAGTAGCCCTTCACCATGGGGACGTAATAGTTCTCCCACAGGCGGCGCAGCTCCTCCCTGGGCGTATTCAAGGTCATCTCCCCGTTCTCCACCTGGAAAATCTCCACGCCCAGCTGCTGCATCCCAATGATGAAATAGTTGGCCAGGGCGTCACGGCCGTAAAAGGCCCTGCCGTCTCCCGGCACATCGGGGGTAAGGCCGTCCGTCCACTCATAGTAGGCCTTGGCCGCAGCCGCGACGCCCTCCATGGTCCGCAGGTCCTCCAGAGAGACGCCCGCGGCCTCGGAGAAGGGCTCCCAGTCCGTCTTGTTGAGCATCATGATCTCCGTGGACTTCGCCGTGGGGAAAATCCGGAGGGTGCCGTCGGCGGCAATGCGGCCCTCCTCAATGTAGGAGTCCACATACCTGTCCAGCTCCTCCTGGCTGAGGTAGCCGGACAGGTCCGCCAGCGCGCCGGCCTGCTCGATCTCATAGGCCGTATCCGCGTAGGAGGAGAAGATGTCCGGCATGGCGTCCGCCCCCACCTTGCCGCTGATGGCGTCCCGCACCGCCGACTCCAGGTCGGAGACCGAGCCCTGGGAGTAGCTCTGGACATAGATCCCCCTCTCCTGGCCCACGGTGTCGTTAAACTCCTCCACCAGTGCGTCGAAGGCGGCCTGCTGGGAGCCGTTATAGTAGTGCCACACGGTCAGGGACACCGGGTCCTTGGGGTCCAGCGGCCCCTTGTCCCCGCATCCTGCCAAGGCAGCCGCCAGCATTGCCGCGAGGATCACCAGACAGACTCTCCTCAATGCGATTTTCATGGGTAATCGCCCCTTTCATCTTCCGAAAATACCGGGCAGACTGTCATACACGCCCAATTTCGCCGTTTATTCTCTGCTAGTGTAGCACAGTTTTTCGGTATTTTCAAGACGGCACCGGACGCTTTTCCCCTCCGCAGCGCCCCCATCTGAAAAAAAGAGAGGGGAGACATCCGTCCTCCCCTCTCCACCGCGGTTTCTCAGCCCGGCGGCCAGGTCATATCCCTTCCGGCCAGCACGTGGAAATGCAGGTGGGGCACGCTCTGGCCCGCCTGCTCGCCGATGTTGGACACCACCCGGTAGCTCTCAATGCCCATCTCCGCCGTGATCTTGGCAATCACCTCGAAGATGTGGGCCACCACCGCGCTGTTTCCGGCGTTCACGCCGGAGACGGAGGCGATGTGCTCCCTGGGAATCACCAGGAAGTGGGTGGGCGCCTGGGGGGCGATGTCGTGAAAGGCATAGCACAGCTCGTCCTCGTAGACCTTGGCGCTGGGGATCTCCCCGGCGGAGATTTTACAGAATAGGCAATCAGACATAGATGTTCCTCCTCTCTTGATTCATTCAGATAAATTGGTTTCGACCGGAGTCGTACCGGTAGTTGACGGACGCCAGCGTGCGGCGCAGGGCGGCCTCATCGGCGTTCAGCGCCGCGCACAGCTCCGCGAGACCGCCGTACTGATCCCGCAGCTTCGTATTCACAAAGCTCAGCAGGATATAAGGGTCCCGGGGGAGCGTCATTGCTCCGGCACCACGGCGAAGAAGGTCAGGTCCTCGCCGCCCTCCGGGCCGTCGTTGATGAGGCTGTGCTCATGGCCCTTGGGACAGTAGTGGCAGCTCCCGGCGGACAGGGGCTCATAGACCCCGTCGCACAGCACCTTGCCGGAGCCGGAGAGGATATAGATGATCTCGCTGCTGGTCTCGTGGGTGTGGAGGCCGATGGAGGCCCCGGGAATCAACGTGCCCCGCATGATCTTCCCCAATGGGTCTGTGTACAGCTTGGCGGAGACTTCCCTCTCGCCGCCCCGCATGTGGGGGATGACGGTGGTCTCCATGGTGTCGAAGTTGATCAGCATATGTTGGCTCCTTATCTTCTGGTGCGGCCTGCGGCGGCTTCGCCCCGCAGGCCGTCCGCAGGGGCTCCGCCCCTGCACCCCGCCACCTTTTAAAAAAGGTGGACGAAAACTTTATCTGGCCTCTCTTTCAGCCCAGCTTCCCGGCCACAAAATCGTCCACGCTGGCCAGGGCGTCGTCTATTTTCAGCATATCCGTGCCGCCGCCCATGGCGCTGTCCGGCTTGCCGCCGCCCTTGCCGCCGCAGATGGCGCAGACGTTCTTCACCAGATCGCCGGCCTTGATGCCCTTCGCCACAGCCTCCTTGCCGCACACGGCCAGGAAGGAGATCTTCTCCCCGTTGACAGAGGCCAGTACGGCCACCACACCCGGCTCCTTGTCCCGCAGGAAGTCGCCCATCTGCCGCAGGGCGGCGGCGTCCAGGCCGCTGCGGTGGGCGGTGAGGACCTTCAAGCCGCACACGTCCTTGGCGCTCATCAGGAAATTCCGGGCCTCGCCCAAAGACGCCTCGGCCTTGAACTTCTCCAGGGTCTGGCGCAGCTCCTTCATCTCCATGGTCTGCTGCTCGATGCGGCTCTCCAGCTCGCCCGGGTTGCTCTTGAGCATCTGGGCGGCGTGGAACAGCACCTGCTGGTTGCGGTTCACCGTCTCCAGCGTCAGCCTGCCCACGGTGGCCTCGATGCGCCGCACGCCGGAGGCCACGGAGCCCTCGGACTTGATGCGGAAGGGCCCGGCCTTGGCGGTGTTGTCCAGGTGGGTGCCGCCGCAGAACTCCATGGAGAAGTCCCCCATCTCCACCACCCGGACCACGTCGCCGTACTTCTCGCCGAACATGGCCACGGCGCCCTTGCGCTTGGCCTCCTCGATGGGAAGAACCTCCGTCACCACGGGATAGCCCTCCAGAATGGCGTCGTTCACCAGGCGGTCGATCTCGCCGAGCTGGTCCGGAGTGATGCTCTCAAAATGCGTGAAGTCAAAGCGGATGCGGTCCGGCTCCACCAGGGAGCCCGCCTGGTGGACATGATCCCCCAGCACCTTTTTCAGCGCCGCGTCCAGCAGGTGGGTGGCGCTGTGGGCCCGGCGGATGGCCTTGCGGCGCGGCTGGTCAATCCGGGCGCACACCACGTCGCCCACCTTGAGCACGCCCTCCGTCATCCGGCCGGAGTGGAGGAACTTCCCGCCCTTGTTCTTCTGCACGTCGGCGACTTCAAAGGCGGCTTTACCGGCGCAGATCACGCCGTGGTCCGCCACCTGGCCGCCCATCTCGGCGTAGAAGGGACTCCTGTCCAGAACAACGGCGGCCTCCACGCCGGAAACGATCTCGTCCACCAGCTGGCCCTCGGCCACGATGGCAACCACCTTCGCGTCTTCGACGCAGTCATTGTCATAACCCACAAACTCCGTGGCGGGCACGTCGCTGCCGAACTCGATGCCGGCCCAGCCCAGGTCGCCCAGGGCCTCCCGCGCCTTCCGGGCCCGGAGGCGCTGCTCCTCCATAAGCTTGTCAAAGCCCTCCCGGTCCACGGTCATGCCCTCTTCCTCCACCATTTCCACCGTGAGGTCGATGGGGAAGCCGAAGGTGTCGTACAGCTTGAAGGCGTCCGCGCCGGAGAAGACCTTCTCCCCCTTGGCCTTGTGGGCCGAGAGCAGGTCGTTGTAGATCTTCATGCCGCCGTCGATGGTCTTGGCGAAATTCTCCTCCTCCGTGCGGATGACCTTGGTGATATAGCCCTGCCTCTCCCGCAGGTCGGGATAGGCGCTCTCGTTCTCATGAACCACCGTGTCCACCACCTCGTGGAGGAAGGGACGGTCCACCCCCAGGAGCTTGCCGTGGCGGGCGGCCCGGCGCAGCAGGCGGCGCAGGACATAGCCCCGGCCCTCGTTGCTGGGCAGCACGCCGTCGCAGATCATCATGACGGAGGAGCGGATGTGGTCGGTGATGACCCGGAGGGACACATCGGTTTTATGGCTCTGGCCATAGTGGGCATTCGTGATCTCGCTGACCTTGTTGGTGATATTCATCACCGTATCCACGTCAAAGAGGGAGTTTACGTTCTGGCACACGCAGGCCAGCCGCTCCAGGCCCATGCCGGTGTCGATGTTCTTGTTCTGCATCTCCTCATAGTGGCCCTCGCCGTCGTTGACAAACTGGGAGAAGACGTTGTTCCAGACCTCGATATACCGGTCGCAGTCGCAGCCCACGGTGCACCCGGGCCTGCCGCAGCCGTGCTCGGCGCCCCGGTCGTAGTAGACCTCGGAGCAGGGGCCGCAGGGGCCCGCGCCGTGCTCCCAGAAGTTGTCCTCCTTGCCGAAGCGGAAGATGCGCTCGGCGGGGATGCCGATGTCCTTGTTCCAGATCTCAAAGGCCTCGTCGTCGTCCAGGTAGATGGAGGGGTACAGCCGGTCCTCCTCCAGCCCGACCACCTTGGTGAGAAACTCCCAGCAGAAGGGGATGGCATCTTTCTTGAAGTAGTCTCCGAAGGAGAAATTTCCCAGCATCTCAAAGTAGGTGCCGTGGCGGTCGGTCTTGCCGATGTTCTCAATGTCGCCGGTGCGGATGCACTTCTGGCAGGTGGTGACCCGGTCCCGGGGGGGCTCCTCCTCCCGGGTGAACCAGGTTTTCATGGGGGCCATGCCGCTGTTGATGAGCAGAAGGCTGGCGTCATTGGCCGGGGGAATCAGGGAGAAGCTGGGCAGACGCAGGTGCCCCTTGCTCTCAAAGTAGCTCAGGAACATCTCCCGCAGCTCGTTGAGTCCATAATACGGATGTGACATATGTTTTCTTCCTCCTAAAATTAAAAAGCCCCGCCCCTAGCCATAGGGGCGAAGGCCTGCTTCGCGGTACCACCCTAATTATCCCCCGCTGAGATGGGGACATCTTAGCCATCCGGTAACGGGGATGAACCGGCCCGCTCCTTGCGGGACGCTCCAAAGTGGCTGCCTCGCGGCGTGGGCTGAGGGCTCGCACCATCTCCCTCTCGCTGAGAGCCGGTTTCGTGAGGCTGGCTTTTTCACCGCGTTTCGCTTCATGAACAGTGACATTATATCCCTTCTCCGGGATTTGTCAAGAAGCATCCACTTCTTTTTTGTGCTTTTCCGCCGCCTTTTTCGCCTTCTGCCGGTTCTTGATCAGAACACACTCGCCTGTCCGGATGCACTCCCCGCAGCCGATGCAGGGGGTGCTGTCATTTTTCCCGCTGTACAGAATCCCGCAGATCACCCCCGGCACCGCAAGAACCGCGATTAAAAACAGCCAGCCATACCACGCCATCGTACCCTCTCCTCCCTTTGGTTGGAGACAGCTTACCACAAAACGGGCGGCTCTGCCAGTGGCATAAGCAACAATCGCAGCCCCAGCAGCGGCAGCAGCTCTTCCGGCGGACCGGGCAGGGGCGGCAGGGGAAACTCCTGGGGCTCGATCACCGCCCCGTCGGGCCGGGGAAGGGTCCGCTGAACGCACAGCACCGGCTCCGTCAGGCTGGAGAGAGTCAGGCTGTCCCGGGGAGAGAGTCCCCAGGTGATCACCACCTCCGCGGGAAGCGGCGGCGGGCCGTCCCCGGGGACCAGCAGCGTGCGGCAGGAGACCTCCGCCCTGCCCAGCGCCGTCCTCCCCCGCCGGGTCAGAGCCAGCAGGTCCCAGGTCCGCCCCGCCAGCGCCGCCGGGGACTCCGCCCCCAGCACGCCGGGGGGCAGACGCTCCAGCCAGGGGGCCGGGCAGTCGAAAATCGCTCCCTCCATCAAACCACCTCGGCAATAGTATGGCGGACGCTGAAAATTTTACTCGTTTTTTTGCCGTGGAAGTGTTATACTGTCTCTGAGAAATGGAGGCGATCCCTTGGACTTCTGGGGCCATCTGAAAACCGTGAACCACCACCGGGCGCTGGTGCGGAAATACTGCTTCCGCCTGGGGCTGTACTGGCAGGGACTGACCCACGATCTCAGCAAATACTCCCCCGTGGAATTCTGGGCCGGGGTGAAATACTTTCAGGGAGACCACAGCCCCAACGACGCCCAGCGCAAGGCCCGGGGATACAGCGCCTCCTGGATGCACCACAAGGGCCGCAACCGCCACCACTTCGAGTTCTGGACGGACTACGGTCCGGAGGGCATTCAGGGCGTGGAGATGCCTGCAAAGTATGTGGCGGAGATGTTCTGCGACCGGCTGGCCGCCAGCAAGGTCTACCGGGGACCGGACTTCGACCCCGGCGACCCGTATCAATTCTTTCTCCGGGGGCAGAACAAGCGCCTCCTGCTCCACCCCGCCACCTCCGCCCTGCTGGAGACGATTCTGGTGAAGCTGCGGGACGAGGGGGAGGACGCAGCCTTTGACTACATCCGGCACGAGGTCCTGAAAAAATAACGCTTGACACCAGAGAGCAACCGTGGTATTTTACAAACAGACCGTCGGTCTGTTTAGAAGGAGAGGCGGCCAATGGGACGAAATAAATACCCGGAGGAGACCATCCGGAAAATTCTGGACACGGCGGAGCGGCTGTTCATTGAAAAGGGCTACGACCGGGCCTCCCTCCAGGATATCATTGAGGCGACGGGCCTTTCCAAGGGGGCCATCTACCACCACTTCACCTCCAAGGAGGACATCTTCTACTCCGTCTGCGACCGCATCGGCCGGCGGAACGGCGAGGAGCTGGCGGCCGTCCGGGACGATCCCTCCCTCAACGGCCTGGAGAAGCTGCGGACCATCTTCAAGGTCTCCCTGCACCCGGACAAACAATCGAAAATGTACTCCATGATGCCCTATCTCATCGATAACCCCAAGTTTCTTGCGGCGGAATTACAGAGCCTTTTTACGGAGGTCGTACCGGAATTCCTGGAGCCCATCATCCGCCAGGGCGTGGCCGACGGCTCCATCCGTACGGACCATCCCAAGGAGCTGGCGGAGGCCATGCTGCTGCTCGCCGACGGCTGGGTCAACCCCGTGGTCCAGCCCACCACGCCGGAGGAGCTCCGGGCCCGGTGTGAGATTTACAACCAGCTGTTCTTCCGCTTCGGCATCCCCGAGATGATTGAGCAGGAGAGCGTCGAGCTGCTGGAACACTACGCCGGACTGGGCCGGCGCCCATCGGCAGAGGAAAAAGAACGCGTCTGAAAAGAGACTGCCGCGCGCGGGCAGTTTCTTTTTGGAGATATAAAAACCGACGGTCGGTTTTTAAAACGATTAAAAAAGGAGCGTCGCTATGAACACAACCCAAGCGCCCCTGTTCCACCGGGACTTCACTCTGGTGGTCCTGGGGCAGATCGTCTCCCTCTTCGGCAGCGCCATATTGCGCTTTGCCCTGCCGCTGTACCTGCTGCGGCAGACCGGCTCCCCCGCCCTGTTCGGCGCGGTGGGGGCGGCGGCCTTCATCCCGGCGGTGCTGTGCTCCCCCGTCGGCGGCGTGGCGGCGGACCGGGTGAACAAGCGGAACATCATGGTCGTCCTGGACTTCTCCACGGCGGCCCTGGTGCTGGCCTTCGCTCTCCTCCTGGATCGGGCGCCTCTGGTGCCCCTGACCGCCGGCTGCCTCATGCTGCTCTATGGCATCGCCGGGGCCTATCAGCCGGCGGTGCAGGCCAGCATCCCCCTCCTGGCGGCGGAGGATCAGCTGACCCGGGCCAACGCCGTCATCAATATGGTGGACACCCTCGCCGCCCTGCTGGGACCGGTGACCGGGGGCGTGCTGTTCGGGGCCTTCGGCATCCGGCCCATTCTTTGGGTCGGCATGGGGTCCTTTTTCCTCTCCGCCGTCATGGAGCTCTTCATCCGCATCCCCCACAGTCCCCGGACGGCGGCGGGGGGCGTATTGTCCACGGTCCGGCGGGACCTGGGGGAGAGCTGGCGCTTTATCCGCCGGGAGAAGCCGGTGTTTCTGTCCGTCATGGTGGTGCTGGCCCTCTTCAATCTGGCGCTGTCCGCCGCCCTGGTGGTGGGCATCCCCGTGGCGGTGGTCCAGACCCTGGGCATGAGCGACGGCCGCCTGGGGATCACCCAGGGGGCCATGGGCCTGGGCGGGCTCTTCGGCGGCATACTGGCGGCGCTCCTGGGTCCCCGTCTGCGGCTCCGGCGGGGAAGCGCCCTGCTGCTGGCCGCCAGCCTGACGGCGGCCGGCATGGGGCTGGCTCTGCTGCCGGGCGTCCCGCCGGTCCCGGGCTGGTGGGGCGTGACGGCCATGAGCTTTGCCGTTATGGTCCTCTCCAGCGTACTGGTGGTGGTGCTCAGCGCCGCCGTCCAGGGCCAGACGCCGCCGGACCTGCTGGGCAAGGTGATGGCCTTTATCATGGCGGTGTCCAACTGCGCCTCGCCCCTGGGGCAGGCCATCTACGGGGCGCTGTTCGAGGGCTGTCCCGCCTGGGCCGTCCTGCTGGGGGCGGCGGCCGCCTCAGCTGTGACGGCGGCGTACTCCCGGCGGGTCTTCCGAGCGCTGGACGCCGGCGGCGCCGCCCCTAACGGGACCAACGGCGATCCCGCCCGGATGATCCCCTAAAAATCCCCTTTTCCAAAGATGCAGAACGGGACCTGTCCCTCCGGACAGGTCCCTCATTTCCTCTGCCGCCCTGTCAGGACTGCTCCTGATCCCGCAGCAGCCATGCAAAACCGTTTGGCCACAGCTCAATGGAGCGAATGTCTCCGTACCGCGTCCCATACATCAGCTCGGTATAGCGCCCCGCCCGCTCCACGCCGGCGCGGACAAACTGGCCGCTGAAATTGAACAGGCACACCAGCTCCCGGTCCCCGGACCGGCGGCACAGGGCCAGAACGCGGCGGTCGCCGCTGTCCTCCACCCATACGTCGGCCCCGGCGTCAAAGCAGGGCTCCTGGGCCCGGATGGTCTCCAGCCGCCGCAGCCCCTGGAACAGCTTGCCCTGATACGTGTCCGGATCCTCCCGCAGGGCGGCCGGCTCCCACTGGAAGGGCCCGCGGTGGAGGTAGCGGCTGTCCTCCCGCCGGTCCGGGTCGTCGTGGTAGGAATAGTCGTTGAGCCGCCCCACCTCGTCCCCGCTGTAAATCACGGGAATGCCGCTCTGGGACAGCATCCAGGCGTGGAGGGTCAGGTCGCAGGCCACCGCCCGCTCCCGCTTGAACGGGTCCCCCTCATACTCTGCGGCCTCCAGACCGCAGAGGGAGGCCGTGGTGCCGCACAGGCGGGCGTCCCCCAGGCGGGGATCGTCGTTGTACAGCTCCCCCCGGGCGCCGCTGCCCGGGAATCTTCCGGTGAACCACTCGTTGAGATACCGCTTGTGGGCCACCTCGTCCGTGCCGAAATTCCGTCCCAGCCAGGGGTAGTCCAGTCCCCAGCCGATGTCGTCATGGCAGCGCAGGTAGTTCAAAAACAAAAAGTCTTTGGGCAGGGAGCAGACGGTCTCCATCTGCCGCTTCAGCAGAGATACATCCCCCGTGGCCAGAGTGTGCCAGGTGGTGGCCATGGTGGTGACGTTGTAGAGCATATGGCACTCCGGCTTCTCGGTGGTGCCGAAGTAGGGGGCCACCTTGGCCGGCTCCATCACCACCTCTCCCAGCAGCAGTACGCTGGGGCAGACGATCTCGCACACCATGCGCAGCATCCGGGCCAGGGTGTGGACCTGGGGCAGGTTCCGGCAGTCCGTGCCCAGCTCCTTCCAGATGTAGGGAATGGCGTCCAGGCGGATCACGTCGATTCCCCGGTTTGTCAGGAAGAGGAGGTTCTCCGTCATATCGTTGAACACCACGGGGTTGGCGTAGTTCAGGTCCCACTGGTAGGGATAGAAATTGGTCATGACGATCCGCCCGTCCTCCAGCTGGGTGAAGCTGCCCGGGGCCGTAGTGGGAAACACCTGGGGGACGGTCTTTTCAAACTCCCGGGGAATGTCCCAGCTGTCATAGAAGAAATACCGCTCCCGATAGCCCGGCTCTCCCGCCCGGGCTTTTTTCGCCCACTCGTGATCCTCGCTGGTGTGGTTCATCACAAAGTCCAGGCACAGGCTGATCCCCGCCCGGCGGCAGTCGTCCGCCAGGTCCTCCAGGTCGTCCATGGTCCCCAGCCGGGGCTGAACGGACCGAAAGTCAGAGACGGCGTAGCCGCCGTCGCTCCGGCCCTTGGGCGAGGCCAGCAGGGGCATCAGGTGGAGGTAGTTCACCCCGCACTCCTGTATGTAGGGCAGTTTTTTCCGCACGCCCCGCAGGTTTTCCGCAAAAGCGTCCACATAGAGCATCATACCCAGAAGGTCCCGGCGGCGGTACCACCCCGGCTCCGCCTCCCTGCGGGCATCCTGGTCCCGGAGGGCCTGCTTCCGCGCCTTCCAGCACCGCTCCAGCATCTCCGTAAAATAGCCGAAGGCCGCCTCGTCCCGGTACAGCTCGGTATAGAGCCACTTCAACTCGTCATAGTGCCGCTCCAGACGGCGCTGAAATTCATTCGCCATGTTTCTGCCTCCTCCGGCAAAGTTTTGGCATACTATATCACACCGGGAACACGGGATGCAAGGGGAATTTGCCGCCGCCGGAGGGCCCCTTTCTCCCCTGCGGGAAAATAGCGCATATTGATATATTGTTTTTTTGGTATTATTCCTGTGCCGCCCCAAAAAGAGTCCATTTTTATGTTTTATACAAAATAAATTTCTCCGAATTGTGCGCAAAGTCGAAATTGCAAGCAAATATGCCAAGATGTCACCCGACCTATATCAAAAGCGCTATATCGCACATTCTGGTATATTTCAAGACATACCATCTATTTACACATGGACAGGTCGCGTATTATCATTTACCTGCAGTTACGTAACGATTCCGAATCACAAGAAAAAAGCAGAGGAGTGGAGTTATGAAAAAGATTCCCCGCGCCGCAGCCCTTGTCTTGACCATAACGCTGCTGCTGTCCCTGGCCGGATGCGGCACGTCGGACGGCAAGACTCATCTCAAGTTCCAGATCTGGGACGTGGCCCAGCGCGAGAGCATGCAGGCCATTTGCGACGCCTACACCGCCAAGAACCCCGACGTCGTCATCGAGGTTCAGGTCACCAGCTGGAACGAATACTGGACCAAGCTGGAGGCCGCCGCCGAGTCCAACACCATGCCGGACATCTTCTGGATGCACACCAACCAGATCTTGTACTACTCCGACTTCGGGATGCTGGCCGACGTCACCGACCTGTACAACGACGTGGAACCCGGCTACTACCAGAACCATTTCTCCGACATCTCCATCGGCAACGCCTGCGGCAGCGACGGCAGGATGTACGGCGTGCCGAAGGACAAGGACAACATCTTCCTGGTCTACAACAAGGAGATGTTCGACAATGCCGGGGTGGCCTACCCCGACGAGAGCTGGACCTGGGACGACCTGGTAAGCGCCTCCGCCCAAATCTACGACAAAACCGGCAAGTACGGCTTTATGGCCTACAACGACGACCAGATGGGCTACTGGAGCTTCGTGTACCAGGCCGGCGGCTACATTCTCAATGAGGACAACACCAAAGCGGGCTTCGACCAGCCCGGCACCAAGAAGGGCATGGAGTTCTACGTCGGCATGCAGGACTACGACTGGTGCCCCAATCAGGCCTACTTCGCCGAGACCGCTCCCGGCACCGCCTTCTTCTCCGAGATCGGCTCCATGTACGTGGAGGGCAACTGGGAGCTGATGAACAAGTGCGTCAACTTCCCCAACATGGACGGCAAGTGGGACATCGCCCCCATGCCCAAGTGCCCCGATCCCGTCAGCGGCGACGGCCGGGCCACCATCTCCAACGGCCTTTGCTACTCCACCGCCGCCCACGGCAAGACCAAAGACATCGCCCTGGACGTCATCAAATTCTTCGGCACCGAGGAGGCCCAGCTGCTGGCCAGCTCTTACGGCGCGGCGATCTCCGCCTACAACGGCACCGAGCAGCCCTACTTCGACGCCTTTGAAAAGGCCGGCTACGACATCCACGTGGAGGTCGTCATGGACCAATTCGAGTACGGCGTGCAGAACGTGAACAACGCCGCCAAGCCCAAGTGGAAGAGCCCCGTGCTGGATGAGCTCAACAAGGTCTACAACGGCCAGCAGAGCCTGGACAGCGCCATGGCCAACATGCAGAAGATTATCGACACCGAGACCGCCAAGAAACTGGCGGGAGACTGAGAGGAGGGCTTTTGGTGAAAAACAAACTGTCCCCCGCCGCCCGGCGGGAAGAAAACTGGGGCTGGATCATGGTGGCCCCCACCATCATCGGCCTGGTGGTGCTGAACCTGTGGCCCTTCGTCCAGACCATCTACACCAGCTTCTGCGAGCATCTGGGCTTCGGTCACTACAAATTCATCGGCCTGGGCAACTACGCCGAGATCTTCTCCAACGCTGAATTCTGGAAGGCCACCTGGAACACCATCCTGTTCTGCATCCTCACCGTACCTGTGGGACTGTTCCTGTCCCTGCTGGTGGCCATGCTCTTAAACGCCAAGATCAAATTCAAGGGCGGCTTCCGCACCATCTTTTTCCTGCCCATGGTGTGCGCCCCCGCCGCCGTTACCATGGTGTGGCGCTGGATCTTCAACGGCGAGTACGGCATCCTCAACCAGGTGATGGGAACCCATGTGGGCTGGATCACCGACCCCAGGTTCGTTATGCTCTCCTGCGCCATCGTGGCCATCTGGAGCAACATCGGCTATGACGCCGTACTGCTGCTGGCGGGCCTCCAGAACATCCCCAAGACCCTCTATGAGGCCAACAGCATCGACGGCGCCGGCAAGGTGAAGCAGTTCTTCACCATCACCCTGCCCATGGTCTCCCCCACCCTCTTCGTGGTGATGATCATGCGGCTGATGTCCGCCGTCAAGGTCTACGACCTGATCTACATGATGGTGGAGGACACCAACCCGGCCGTCACCAGCGTACAGAGCCTGATGTACCTGTTCTACCGGGAGTCCTTCATCGCCGGCAGCCGCGGCACCGGCTCCGCCATCGTCATCTGGACCGTCCTGCTCATCGGCCTGGTCACCGTTATCCAATTCTACGGCCAGAAGAAATGGGTCAACTACGACGTGTAAGGAGGAAGAGAGATGAAAAACCGTTCGTTAGAGGCCTCCCAGAAGCGGATGACTGTTATTACTTACGCCGCCCTCATCATCGGCGCCCTCATCATGGTCTTCCCCTTTGTCTGGATGATCCTCACCAGCCTCAAGACCGTCCCCGAGAGCATGCAGGTGCCTCCCACCATCCTCCCCAAGGAGCTGATCGTCAGCAACTTCGGCGAGGCGATGAAGAGCCTGCCCTTCCTCAAGCTGTACCTCAACACCGGATTGATGATCTTCTTCCGGGTCATCTGCGCCGTGGCCTTCAGCTCCATGGCGGGCTACGCCTTCGCCATGCTGGAGTTCCGGGGCAAGAAGCTGCTCTTCGGCATCGTGCTGGTGCAGATGTCCCTGCCCAGCCAGATCTTCATCATCCCCCAGTACCAGATGGTCGCCAAGATGGGCCTCGCCAACACCATCTTCGCCCTGGTGTTCCCCGGCATCGTCAGCGCCTTCGGCGTGTTCTTCCTGCGGCAGACCTATATGGGCATCCCCAAGGAGATCGGCGAGGCCGCCTATCTGGACGGCTGCAACCAGTGGCAGACCTTCTATAAGGTCATGTTCCCCCTCACCGGGACCTCCGTGGCCGCCCTGACCATCTTCACCGCCGTGTTCGCCTACAGCGACCTGATGTGGCCGCTGGTGGTCAACTCCGACCTGAACATGATGACCCTCAGCTCCGGTCTTGCCACCCTGCGGGGCCAGTTCACCACCAACTTCCCCGTGCTGATGGCCGGTTCCCTGCTGGCCATGCTGCCCATGGTGATCCTGTACCTGATCTTCCAGAAGCAGTTCATCGAGGGCATCGCCTCCACCGGCGGAAAGTAATGCAACTGACGGCTTAACGTTTTAAATCAAAAGGAGGAAAATATACATGGCGGCCTTGAATTTGAAGGGTATCACCAAAATCTATCCCCACAGCGGAGACCAGAAAAAAAGCAAGAAGAAGGCCGGTGAGTCCGAGAAAAAGACCAACCTGCAGGTGACCGACCAGGGCGTTATCGCCGTGCAGTCTTTCGATCTGGACATCAAGGATAAGGAATTCATCGTCCTCGTCGGTCCCTCCGGCTGCGGCAAGTCCACTACTCTGCGGATGGTGGCCGGCCTGGAGGAGATCTCCGGCGGTGAGCTGTACATCGACGGCAAGCTCATGAACGACGTGGAGCCCAAGAACCGCGACATCGCCATGGTGTTCCAGAGCTACGCGCTGTATCCCCACATGACCGTGTACGAGAACATGGCCTTCCCCCTGAAGCTCCGCAAGGTGCCCAAGGACGAGATCGACAAGCGCGTGAAAGAGGCCGCGGCCATTCTGGACATCACCCAGTACCTGGACCGCAAGCCCAAGGCCCTCTCCGGCGGCCAGCGCCAGCGCGTGGCCATCGGCCGCGCCATCGTCCGGGAGCCCAAGGTGCTGCTGATGGACGAACCCCTGTCCAACCTGGACGCCAAGCTCCGCAACCAGATGCGCGCCGAGATCATCAAGCTGCGCCAGAAGATCAACACCACCTTCATCTACGTCACCCACGACCAGACCGAGGCCATGACCCTGGGCGACCGCATCGTCATCATGAAGGACGGCTTCATCCAGCAGATCGGCACGCCCCAGGAGGTCTTCGACCACCCCGCCAACCTCTTCGTGTCCGGCTTCATCGGCATGCCGCAGATGAATTATTTCAACGCCAAGCTCATCAACGAGGACGGCAAATACGCCGTGTCTGTGGAAAACTGCAAGGTGGTGCTCTCCGAGGAGAAGCAGAAAAACCTGGCCGCTCACAACGTGGCGGCGCAGGACGTCACCCTGGGCGTCCGGCCCAGCCACATGGTGCTGGCCAAGCAGCCCGGCAACACCCTCTCCGCCACCATCGACGTGTCTGAGCTGATGGGCAGCGAGGTCCACTTCCACGCCAACGCCAACGGCAAGGATGTGGTGGTCATCGTGCCCACCATGAACGCCGATGGCGAGCGCATCGACTCCTTCCACGCCGGCGACCAGCTGAACCTGACGTTCAGCGGCAACGTCTGCCACGTCTTTGGCAAGGACGGCAAAAATCTGGAGTTCTAAAAGCCCTCTCCGCGCAGATTCCCATACAGATCCGCGCCGCCCCGCGCCCTCTTCGGGGCCGGGGCGGTGCGGATGCAATTTTCCACCGCGTACAAAACCGTCATTCCATATTCCGACACAGAAACGACAACTGAGCGAGGGTTCCTATGATTGTTTTGGACAAGGAAAACCGGGTGTTCACCCTGCACACCCGGAACACCACCTATCAAATGAAGGCGGACCAACACAACATTCTGCTGCACACCTACTACGGTCCCCGAATCAGCGGCGGCGATTTGTCCTATCTCATCCAATATGCCGACCGGGGCTTCTCTCCCAACCCCAACGAGGTGGGAGACGAGCGGGACTACTCCCTGGACACGCTGCCCCAGGAATACTCCTCCTGCGGCGTGGGGGACTTCCGCATTCCCAGCATCGAATTTGAGCCGGAGGACGGCAGCCGCCTGGCGGACCTGCGCTACGCGGACCACGAGCTGCGCCGGAGCAAATACCGGCTGGAGGGCCTGCCCGCCTTCTGGGGCGGCCAGGAGTGGGAGACCCTCGTGGTATACATGCGGGACGCCGCCGCCAAGATGTCCGTAGAGCTGTACTACGGCGTCCTGGAGGAGCGGGACCTGATTACCCGGGCCGTCCGGGTGGTCAACCAGGGGACGGAGACCGTCCGGCTACAGCGGTGCGCCTCACTGTGCCTGGACTTTCAGAGGGATGATCTGGACTTCATCACCTTTGACGGCTGCCACACCATGGAGCGCTGTCCCAACCGTGCGCCCCTGCGCCCCGGCATTCAGAGCGTAAACAGCCTGCGGGGCACCTCCAGCCACCACCACAACCCCTTCGTCATCCTCTGCGGCCACGGGGCCGACGAGGACTACGGCCTGTGCTACGGGGCCATGCTGGTGTACAGCGGCAACTTCCACGCCGCCGCGGAGCGGACCCAGCTGGAGAACAACCGGCTGGTGATGGGCATCGACCCCTACAACTTCTGCTTCACTCTGGCTCCGGGGGAGTCCTTCACCGCCCCGGAGGCGGCCATGGTCTGCTCCCCCAGCGGCTTTGGACAGATGAGCCGCCAGTACCACCGCGCCATCCGGGAGCACCTGATCCGGGACCCCTATCAGGGCACGCGCCGGCCGGTGCTGATGAACAACTGGGAGGCCACCTACTTCGATTTCACCGCCGACAGGCTGGTGGACATCGCCAAAGGCGCCCAGGGACTGGGCATTGAGCTGTTCGTCATGGACGACGGCTGGTTCGGCTCCCGGGACACCGACCTCAGCGGTCTGGGAGACTGGTCCGTTAACCAGGAGAAGCTGCCCGGCGGCCTGGAGGCCCTGGTCCCCCGCATCCAGGCGCTGGGGATGGGCTTTGGCCTCTGGATCGAACCGGAGATGGTCAGCGAGAACAGCCGCCTCTACCGGGAGCACCCCGACTGGGCCCTGGGCGTGCCCGGCCGGCCCCAGGCCCGGGGCCGGAGCCAGCTGGTGCTGGATTTCTCCCGCCGGGAGGTCCGGGACTACATCTACGAAGCCATGCGGACAATCCTGGACGGCGCCGACATCTCCTACATCAAGTGGGACATGAACCGGAGCCTCTCCGACGTCTGGTCCGCTGTCCTGCCCGCCAACCGCCAGGGCGAGGTCTACCACCGCTATGTGCTGGGGGTCTATGACATCCTGGAACGGCTGCGGCGGGATTACCCCCGCCTGCTCATCGAGGGCTGCTCCGGCGGCGGCGGCCGGTTTGACGCGGGAATGCTCTACTATACCCCTCAGATCTGGTGCAGCGACAACACCGACGCCGTGGACCGCCTGCGGATTCAGTACGGCACCTCCTTCTGCTATCCCGTCTGCGCCATGGGGGCCCATGTCTCCGTCTCCCCCAATGAGCAGAATGGCCGCGTCACCTCTATGGAGACCCGGGGCGCAGTGGCCATGAGCGGCACCTTCGGCTATGAGATGGACCTGGGCAAGTGTACCCCGGAGGAGCGGGAGATCATTAAGCGGCAAACCGCCTTCTTCAAGGAGCACTACGACCTGATCCAGCGGGGGGACTACTACCGCCTC
>CANRYZ010000002.1 GCA_947644365.1 uncultured Oscillibacter sp.
CTTGAGGTGCTGGTGTCGTATCGACGTGTGGGTTCAAGTCCCGTCAGCCGCACCAACGTCTTTCCCGGAAGACAACATGCCGCGCGCGAGTGGTGGAATTGGCAGACTCGCTAGATTCAGGTTCTAGTGTCCTTTACGGACGTGCGGGTTCAAGTCCCGCCTCGCGCACCAGAAAGGCCCCTGCCGGGGAGGAAACGCCCCGGCAGGCCGCTTTCCCCCGGCGAGGGTAAAATTACATATTGTACGCGCGAGTGGTGGAATTGGCAGACTCGCTAGATTCAGGTTCTAGTGTCCTTTACGGACGTGCGGGTTCAAGTCCCGCCTCGCGCACCAGGAAAAGAGACAGCCATATTGGCTGTCTCTTTTCCTGGTGCGCGAAGCTCCGCCCAGGCCGCCTTTCAGGCGGCCTGGGCTGTCCGCTGCGGCGGGGTGATTAGAATCCCGCAGAGGGGAACCCGCAGAGGTTCCCCCCGCAGACACCCCCCCTTCTTGCGGAATTTTGCTCCCTTTTACCTTTCGTGTTGATGAAAGTCCGGTTCCTTAGTTTTTCGTCAAAATAACTATGTGGGCAGCTACTTGCAACGGATAACTGTCCGATAAAACGTAATTTATTTTTTGAAGCGGTTGCCAGTATTTGCATACACCACAGCACCTGCGATGGAGATAACAACCAGCACAATACCAATTATGTGCAAGGAAACAATATTGAACCAGTCACCTAAAGCAACAACAAGCCAACAACTCGCCATTAAAAACATTAACTTTCCCATAAATCTGAGAAGTAACTTCTCATCAATATGACTTTTTTCTTCCTTTGATGATGTATTATATCCTGCTACCAAAGACGCACCCTTTCCCGCAGAAAAAATAAATCCTAACACGATGAACAAACCAATTATGATACCATGAGAAATCATCAATAGCAACATAATCACGCCTCCCTGTAAATCCCGATTTGCCGCTCTAGTTTATAGCACAGGTAATTTTTAACGCCATCTTATGATTTCGTTAATTCGCCAGGGCTTTAAACCAACAACACGAAGGGTAAAAGGGATGAATTTTGGGGGGCTTTACTCCTCTTTCCCTTAACTTTTGAGTGCCAGCTTCCCTTGAGCAAAGCCGCTTCGCTCTCTGGGGACGGGGATTACGGCTGAGGGGCTTGGGGGGCAGAGGCCGGCGGGTAGGGAATCCGATAGGGCTCCGCCCCCCGCTCCGCCAGCTTCCGGTCCAGCCAGGCGCGCAGGGCCGCCACGCCCTCGTCCGTCCAGTCGAAGGTCTCCGTCTCGATGTGCTCCGCCAGCTCGAAGCAGGTGTTCTCATAGACCCAGGCCTGGATCTTGCCGCCGCCGGTCCAGCCCTCCCGCTTGAAGCGGTAGCGGAAGGTCCCCAGGCTTCCGGGGTACACCTCCGCCTTGGTAAAAAATCCGACGTCCAGAAACGCGAAACTGCTCTCCATGCCGCTCCTCCTCCACACATTTTCCACCCCTATTTTACAGGGTCCGGGCCCCGCTGTCAAACCGGTTGCCAAACGGGGAAAAAAGGGGTATACTGGCAGAGTACGCAGAAAAGGAGGTCCTTCCATGAAAATCCTGGTCCTTTCCGACTCTCACGGGAACATCGGCAATATGGTCCGGGCGGTAGAGCGGGAGTCCCCCCGGGCCATCTTCCACCTGGGGGACTGCTGGCGGGACGGCCAGCGGCTCCACGACCGCTTCCCGGAGATCCCCTTTGAGCAGGTGCCCGGCAACTGCGACTTCCTCTCCCAGGAGGCCGCGGAGCGGCTGGTGTGCCTGGAGGACAAGCGCATTCTGCTGTGCCACGGCCACACCTACGGCGTGAAGCAGTCCCTCCTGGCCGCCGGGTACGCCGCCGAGGAACAGAACCTGGACGTATTCCTCTTCGGCCACACCCACAGGCCCCTGGTGGACATGCGGGGCAAGACCCTCTTTCTGAACCCCGGCAGCATTGGGGACTACGCCCGCCCCTTTTACGGCATCCTCACCCTCTCCGGCGGCCGGGCCGACGCCCGGACCGTGCCCCTGGAGTGACGTCTTCCGCCGGCAAAACCGCCCAAAAAACCGGCCCGCTTACAGCGGGCCGGTTTTTCTCGTCATGTACGGGACGCGCCGGCCTGTTCGGCGCTCTCCTCCAAGGCCTCCAGATACTCCTCCAGACACTGGCCGCTGTCCCGCATCGCCTGGGCGGCCTCCCTGCCCACGTAGCGGTAATGCCAGGGCTCGTAGCCGATGCCGGTGACGTCGCACTTGTCCTCCGGGTAGCGCAGGATGAAGCCGTACTCCCAACAGTGTTCCATCAGCCACTTCTGCTCCGCCGTGTCGGCCTGCCTCCTGGTCAGCCCCTGGTAGCCGGCGGACACGATGTCCAGGGCCAGGCCCGTCTGGTGTTCGCTGGTGCCGGGCACCGCCACCCAGCGGCCCGCCTCCTCCACCGCCGTCTCCCTGCTGTATCCGGCGGCCCGCAGGCGGGAGATCTTGTTGTTGTACAGCCGGGTCTGCGTCGCCTGGGTGCGGTAGGCCGAGCAGATCACGGGCCGCAGGCCAGCGTCCCGGCAGGCGAAGAACATCTCGTTGAGGTCCGCCCGAATCCGCTTGTCCACCTTCAAGCCGCAGGAGGCCAGCGTCACCAGCTCCACGGAGAACTCCTCCGGCAGGGCGTTCCAGGGGTTCACCAGCAGCAGCCTCCAGGCGTCCTCGTCCGCCTCCTCCTGCTCCGCCGGGGCCAGGATCTCCGGCGTCTCCTCCGCCGGCGCGGGCTTTTCCACTCCGGCGGCGCCCGCCGCGGGGACCATCAGCGCCAGCGCCAGCAGCAGCGCCGCGATCTGTCGTGCGATTTTCATAGCTCTTGTCCTTTCCGGTCCATCGGGCCGCTATCCCTTGTGGTTTTGTTCTATCATACACCCTCTCCTCCTATAAAAAAAGGGGTAAATTGTAAACAGGAAAAAATTTTTTCTCCGGCCCCGATTTTCAGGCACTGTCATTTCCACAGAAAAAGGCGGAAGGTCTTTGGGTAAATCGGAAAATTTCAGGGAGCGGCGTGAAAAGGCATTGATTTTTCAGGCGGTTGATGCTAGATTCTTATCAGAACGTTGTAACAGGCGTTTTTCGTTTTCACATCTCTGTGTACGAACACAGAGACGGCCTTTCCCAGGTTTTATCCAAGCCTTGTTTGCTAAATAGCGGAATTATTTTTTAAGGAGGATATTTTTATGTTTGATCCCAAACACGTCTCTCTGGGCATTGCGCCCATCGGCTGGTGCAACGACGACATGCCGGAGCTGGGTGGGGAGAACACCTTCCAGCAGATCGTCAGCGAGATGGCCCTGGCGGGCTTCACCGGCTGCGAGATCGGCAACAAGTACCCCACCGACCCCGCGGAGCTGAAACGCGCCCTGGACCTGCGGGGTATGCGCATCGCCAGCCGCTGGTACTCCTCCTTCATCCTGACCCGCCCCTTTGAGGAGGAGGAGAAGGACTTCACCGCCAATCTGGACTTCCTGGCCGCCGTGGGCGCCAACCGCATCAACGTCAGCGAGCAGAGCTACTCCATCCAGGGCCAGATGGACACCCCCGTTCTCACCGGCGGCCACAAGCACGTGATGGACGACGCCGAGTGGGACCGCTTCTGCGACGGCCTGAACAAGCTGGGCAGGATCGCGGCGGACCGGGGCTTCAAGCTCTGCTTCCACCACCACATGGGCACCGTGGTCCAGACCAGCGAGGAGACGGACCGCATGATGGCCAATACCGACCCCAAGTACGTCTTTTTGTGCTATGACACCGGCCACTTCACCTTCGCCGGCGAGGACCCCCTGACCATGCTGAAAAAGTATGTGGACCGGGTGGGCCACGTCCACCTGAAGGACATGCGCCTGCCGGTGGTGGAAGAGGCTAGGCGCAACAACTGGAGCTTCCTCCAGGCGGTGCGCAACGGCGCGTTCACCGTCCCCGGCGACGGCAACGTGGACTTCGATCCCGTGTTCAAGGTGCTCTCCGACGCCGGCTACCAAGGCTGGCTGCTGGTGGAGGCCGAGCAGGACCCCGCCAAGGCCAACCCCCTGGAGTACGCCATGAAGGGGCGGAAGTACATTCGGGAACACACGGGGCTTTAATCGAAGGGGAGCAGGCTCCCCCTCGACCTCCCCCACCACCAGTGACATCGGTCACTGGTGTGTACGCCCCAAGGGCGCACAGGTCAAGGTATTTTCGCCACGTACAGAAGGTGAATTGCCCCGGAGGGGCAAGAGAGGCCCCTCTGGAGGGCGCCGCGGCGAAAATGATTTTAATTTCTTTCTCCGCTCTGCGGAGAAACCAGGGGCAAAGCCCCTGGACCCCTTTCTGACTGGCCGAAGGGCCAAAAATTTAACTGGGAGATGGTTCCAATGACCTATTTCAGCAAAAACAACGAGCTCAAGCAGGGCTACAACGCCTACATCGACATGGCCGCGGACGACATGGGCACCCAGATGGACGTCGGCCTGCTGGTGATGGAGCCCGGCGACATCTTCACCTTTGACGAGGCGGAGAAGGAGATCGCCTTGCTGCTCTTCGCCGGCCGGGTCACCTACGCCTGGGACGGGAAGACCGTGGAGGCCGACCGGCCCGACTGCTTCCACCACGAGGCCTACTGCCTGCTGGCGGGCCGGGGCACCAAGGTCACTCTCACCGCCCAGGCCCACAGCGAGCTGTACATCCAGAAGACCCTGAACGACAAGCCCTTTGAGGCCGTCATGTACACCCCCGACACCGTCCAGACCCAGCACGCCGGGTGCAGCGGCGAGCTGCTGGGATGCATGGAGCGGGAGATCAAGACCTTCTTCGACCACGACAACGCCCCCTTCTCCAACATGGTCCTGGGAGAGGTTCTGAACCACCCCGGCAAGTGGTCCTCCTATCCCCCCCACCATCATCCCCAGCCGGAGGTCTACTTCTACCGCTTCGACTATCCCCACGGCTTCGGCGCCGGCTTTGCCAACGGCGAGGTCTACCAGACCGGCCAGAACGGCTGCGCCGTCATCACCAGCGGCTTCCACTCCCAGACCGCCGCGCCGGGCTACGCCATGTGCTACGCCTGGGGCATCCGGCACCTGGAGGGGGACCCCTGGCTCAAGACCCGCATCGACGACGAGGAGCACGCCTGGCTCTGGAAGAGCGACGCCAACGACCACATCTACCAGGGCTAGTCACTTTTTCTCGAGAGAAAACGTAACCAAAAAGAGCTTTCGCGCGCTGCGGAGTCCGGTATGTGTTTCAGTCCCTGCGACGACAACGCAGGTACCGCGTTTCGCGGCATTCCCTTGCAATTTCATCTTTATACAAGGAGGTCTTTCCAATGGAAACCATTCGCTTAACTATGGCCCAGGCTCTGGTGCGATTCCTGGAGAACCAGTACATCGACGTGGACGGCCAGGTGAGCCGCTTCGTCCGGGGCGTGTTTATGATCCCCGGCCACGGCAACGTCGTGGGCTTCGGCCAGGCCCTGACCCAGGAGGCCCACGCTCTGGAGGTCTACCAGGGCAAAAACGAGCAGGGCATGGCCCAGGCCGCCGTGGCCTTCGCCAAGCAGATGAAGCGCAAGCAGATCTTCGCCGTCACGTCCTCCGTGGGCCCCGGCGCCGCCAACATGGTCACCGCCTGCGGCACCGCCACCGCCAATAACATCCCCCTGCTGGTGCTGCCCGGCGACGTGTACGCCTGCCGCCAGCCGGACCCCGTGCTCCAGCAGGTGGAGCACACCAACAATCTCACCACCTCCACCAACGACGCCTTTAAGGCCGTCTGCCGCTACTGGGACCGCATCGTGCGGCCCGAGCAGCTGATGAGCGCCGCCATCTCCGCCTTCCGGACCCTCACCGACCCCGCCAACACCGGCGCGGTGTGCCTGGCCATGCCCCAGGACGTGGAGGGCGAGGCCTACGACTACCCCGTGAGCTTCTTCAAAAAGCGCGTCTGGCGTCTGGAGCGCCGCCCCGCCACCGAGGCCGCCCTGGCCGAGGCCGCCGCGGCCGTCAAGGCCGCCAAGCGCCCCATGCTGATCTGCGGCGGCGGCGTGCGGTACTCTGAGGCTCACGCCGAGTTCCGGCACTTCGCCGAGACCCTGGGTATCCCCTTCGCCGAGACCCAGGCGGGCAAGAGCGCCATCGAGTGGACCCACCCCCTGAACCTGGGCGGCGTGGGCGTCACCGGCTGCTCCGCCGCCAACGACATCGCCAAGGAGGCGGACCTGGTCATCGGCGTGGGCACCCGGTACACCGACTTCACCACCTCCTCCAAGTGGCTGTGGAGCGGCGAGTGCAAATTTGTCAACATCAACGTCTCCGAGTTCCAGAGCCTCAAGATGGAGGCCGTTCCCGTAGTGGCCGACGCCAAGGACGCCCTGCCCCGTCTGGAGAAGCTCCTGGCCGGCTACAAGCCCGCCTACGCCGGCGAGATCGAGGCCGCCCGGAAGAAGTGGGCCGAGGAGCTAAGCCGCCTGGACGGCTGCGCCTTCTCCGACAGCCCGGACTGGACCCCCATCATCAACGACGCCAACGCGGACTCCGCCAAGCGCTTCGCCAGGGACGTGAAGGCCCAGCTCTGCCAGACCGCCGCCCTGGGGGCCATCAACGCCATGATGGCGGACACCGATGTGGCCATCGGCGCGGCGGGCTCCCTGCCCGGCGACATGCAGCGCATGTGGCGCCCCCGGGCCCAGGACACCTACAACATGGAGTACGGCTACTCCACCATGGGCTACGAGGTGGCCGGCGCCCTGGGCGTGAAGCTGGCCATCGGCCCGGACCGGGAGGTTTACGCCTTCTGCGGCGACGGCAGCTTCAACATGCTCCACGGCGAGCTCATCACCGCCATGCAGGAGCGCCAGAAGATCAACATCTGCCTCTTCGACAACGCCAGCTTCGGCTGCATCAACAACCTCCAGGTGGGCCACGGCAACAAGACCCTGTGCACGGAGCTGCGCTTCCGCAATCAGGACGGCCTCTTCGGCGACTTCATGGACATCGACTACGCCAAGGTGGCCGAGGGCTACGGCTGCAAGGGCTACACCGTCCGCACCATGGAGGAGCTGAAGGCCGCCTTCGAGGACGCGAAGAAGATCAAAGACCGCCCCGTGCTCTTCGACATCAAGGTTCTGCCCAAGACCATGACCGACGGCTACGGCTCCTGGTGGCGCGTGGGCGACACCGAGGTTTCCCAGCGGCCCGAGAACGTGGCCGCCTATCAGGACCACCTGGCCCACGTGAAGGACGCGCGGAAGTATTAAAAATGTCCAAGGGGGACTTCGTCCCCCTTAGACGCTCCGGCGGGGCCCCGCCTCCGCTGAACCCCCTCTCCCGCGCACCCGCGGGAGCCGCGCCCCATGGCGCGGGCAGTGGTGTGCCGGTCAGGCAAAGCCCGCCCGGCACGGATTGGAGATTTTTATGAATTGTCCCTTCTGCGGAGCGGAGATGGAACAGGGGGCCCTGCAGAGTCTTTACCGCATCCACTGGATGGAAAAGCCGGCCTTTACCGGCCTGTCCCTGAACTTCAAGCTCTCGGATACACTGGGCCGCACAGACCGGCCCGGCCAGGCCCCTTATCTCTCCGCTTTCCGCTGTCCCTCGTGCAGGAAGATCATCACGGACTATTGAATTTGCAATTCCCTTATTATGAATAAAAAGGAAGGTTGATTATCATGGATCAGGTTTTGAAAATCGGCATCATCGGCTGCGGCGCCATCGGCAAGGACCACTGCCGCCGCATCATCGACACCGTCCCCGGCGCCACCGTGGTGGCCGTCAGCGACTACGTGGCCGCCGCCGCCGACGACACCGCCGCCAAGTACGGCATCAAGTCCTACGGCAGCGACTGCGACGGCATGATTAAGGACCCCGAGGTGGAGGCCGTGGTCATCACCTCCATCGACCCCACCCACCACGACTACGTCATGAAGACCCTGGCGGAGGAGAAGTGGTGCTTCTGCGAGAAGCCCCTGAGCCAGAACGCCAAGGACTGCGAGGAGATCATCAACCGGGAGCTGGAGATCGGCAAGCGGCTGGTCCAGGTGGGCTTCATGCGCCACTATGACCGGGGCTACGCGGAGATGAAGCGCATCATCGACTCCGGCGAGCTGGGCGCTCCCCTGGTTATCAAGGCCTGCCACCGGAACGTGGCCCAGGGCCCGGGCTTCAAGACCGAGAACGGCGTCACCAACGTGGCCATCCACGAGCTGGACATCTGCCGCTGGCTGCTGGACGACGAGTACGAGGACGTACAGTGCGTCAAGGTCCGCCAGTCCGCCAACTCCGACAAGGGCTATGACAACCCCCAGGTCATGCTGATGCGCACCAAGAAGGGCTGCTTCATCGACGTGGAGGTTCAGGTGGCCGACGGCTACGGCTACGACATCCAGTGCGAGGTGGTCTGCGAGAACGGCACCGTGAAGCTGCCCGACCCCTACGCCGTGGTCCGCCGCTCCCGCCCCGCCGGCTGGGATTCCCTGAACCCCGCCGAGTCCATGCCCATCATGACCGACTGGAAGGAGCGCTTCATCGAGGCCTACGACATCGAGTTCTGCAAGTGGGTGGAGTCCGTCCACGCCGGCAAGCTCACCGGCCCCTCCTCCTGGGACGGCTACGTTGCCTGCGTGGCCGGCGACGCTCTGAACGCCTCCCGGGGGACCTCCCAGTTCCTGAAGGTGGAGACCATGGAGAAGCCCGAGCTGTACAAGTAATCTCCGCAGATCAAAAGGACCGGCTCACGCCGGTCCTTTTCCTATTCGATCTCAATGTGTACCGACTCGTGGAACACCGGAGCCACCAGTCCCGGGATGTCCACCGCGTCGGTGAAATGGAGGTCCTCCGTAAACTCCCGCATCAGGGAGATGATGTAGGGGTGGGGCCGCTCGTCGGGCCGTCCCGCCGCCACGGAGACCACGATGGTCTTGGGCCGGAGCATTTTCAGCAGCTTCCGGGTGGTGGAGGACAGCGAGGCGTGGTGGGGCGCCTTCAAAATGTCGCAGGGGAGGGCGGAGGCCGTCTCCCACATGTGGGCGTAGAAATCGCCCCCCAGGACGATCTCCTTTCCGTGGTAGCGCAGCCGCTGGCGGAGGCTGGAGACGTTCATGCACTTGGCCCAGTGCAGCAGGTCGTACTCGTTCCGCTCCCCCCGGAAGACGGCGTCGTAGACCTCCTTCTGGCGGCGGTACAGCGCCGCCTCGCCGAAGAGGATGTCCATCTCCAGGCTGTCCGTCAGCCGAAACCGCTCCATCCGGTCCCCGGGGAGCTCCGTCAGCCGCCCCACGCGGCCGGGGTTGGCCCGCAGGGCTCCGGCGTACAGGTCCGCGCAGCGGACGGCGTTCCGGGCCGCCTTGGGCAGGCCGTTGTCCCCGTCCGGCTCCAGGGGCGCCGCGCCGGCGGGCGGAACGTAGGACGCCAGCAGCTCATCCGCCGTCACACGCTCCAGCACCCGGCCCAGGCCGCCGATGTGGTCCCGGTGGAAGTGGGTCAGGAGCACCTTGTCCAGACGGGCCACGCCCTGCTTCTGCAGAAACTCCCCGGCGTAGATCCGCCGGGAGCGGGGGTCCAGCTCCCCCGGGTGGTCGTCCCGCACCAGGCTGTCGTGGCCGCAGTCCACCAGCATGGCAAATTTCTGCCGGCCGTTCTCCATCTCCCGTACCAGGGTGGAGTCGCCGTTGCCCACGTTGATAAAATCTAAAACCAGCATTGCCCGTCCCCCTATGATTTTTATTGCTAACAGAATAGCACAGATGGTTGTCTCCGGCAACAAAAAAACAGGCCGGAGGATGCCAAATTTTTGTCCTATATTTTGGCGGAGTGAACGAGGGCGCGGCGCCTCCGCGCCCGGTCCCTCTTCCGGAAAGCGCCGCCGAAAAAACGCATCCATGCCGCCTCCGATCAACAGGCTTGAAGGGCCCGCGGGCCGGTGGTATAATCAGAGGAGAAAACTGAGATTTGAGAGAATGTAAAAATGGACCGCTTAACAGACAACGACCGCGCGCTAATCGCAGAGGCGCAAAGGACAATCCGCTTAAACTACGATCACGAGCGTTACAATCACACCGTGGGAGCCGCTATACGCTGCAAAAGCGGAAGGATATACGTTGGCGTCAACGTCTATTCCCTGCACGGCGCCTGCGCGGAACAGGTGGCGCTGGGAGCCGCGATTACAAACGGGGAGAGAGACTTTGACGCCATCGTCGCGGTTAGAGGGGAAGAGGGGGAGGAAGTGATCCCGCCCTGCGGAAACTGCCGCCAGATGCTGCATGATTACATGCCGGAATGCGGGGTCATCGTCCCCGTGCGCGGAGAGCTGAGAAAAATCAGAGCGGAGGAGCTCCTGCCCTTCTCCTACTCGGTTGAATAGGCCATCAGTTGAGCGGGGAGCCGTCCTTACGGACGGCTCCCCGCTTTCCATGCTCCAACCGTCTCCGTGTAAAACGGCTCTCAGCGGCGAGGATTCTAGTCCAGCCGCCGCAGGGTCTCCACCAGGGCGGTCTTGCCCTCGGTCCGCCCGTCCTTCATCTTGACCACCCGGGCGGGACAGCCGGCTACCACGGCGTTCTCCGGCACGTCCTCCACCACCACGGCCCCGGCGGCCACCACGGCGTTCCGGCCCACATGGACCCCCTCGATGACCACGGCGTTGGCGCCCACCAGCACGCCGTCCTCCACCACCACTGGCACGGCGGAGGCGGGCTCCACCACGCCGGCCAGCACCGCGCCGGCGCCGATGTGGCAGTTGGCCCCCACGGTGGCCCGTCCGCCCAGAATGGCCCCCATGTCGATCATGGTGCCCGGGCCCACCACGGCGCCGATGTTGACGACGGCCCCCATCATGATAACGGCCCCCTCGCCGATGTCCACCCTCTCCCGGATGATGGCCCCGGGCTCAATACGGGCCCGCACCCCCCGCAGGTCCAGCAGGGGCACGCCGGAGTTGCGGCGGTCGCACTCCACCACGTAGTCCCCGATGCTGGCGGCGTTGGCCTCCAGCACGGCGGAGAGCTCCGCCCAGTCGCCGAAGACCGTGAAGCTGTTCCCCTGGCCGAAGACCCTGGCGGAGCCGAAGTCCACGGGCCCCAGGGTGTTGACGTACAGCTTCACCGGGGTCTTCTTCTCAGAGTTCGCGATATAGTCGATGATCTCCTGGGCATTCACAGCCGTCACTCCCCAAACAAGATTTTTTGCAGGTCGTACACCCCATTGGGCTTTCCCGGCAGGAGCCGGGCCATGTGCAGCGCGCCGTTGACGAAGATCTGGCGGCTGGCGGCCCGGTGGGTAAATTCCAGCTCCTCATCGGGCCCCAGGAAGTACACCGTGTGCGTCCCCGCCACGGAGCCGCCCCGGAGGGAGTGCACACCGATCTCGCTCCGGCTCCGCTTCCCGGTGTTCCCCTCCCGGCCGCAGACCGTCTCCATGGCCCCGGCGGGGTCGACGGCCTCCAGCAGCAGCTTCGCCGAGCCGCTGGGGGCGTCCTCCTTCTGGTTGTGGTGGGTCTCGGTGATCTCGACGTCAAAATCCGGCCTCAGCACGCCGGACACCTCCCGGAGGGCCCGGAACAGCACCGCCATGCCCAGGGAGAAGTTGGCCGCCCACAGCACCGGGGCCGCCGAGCCCAGGGCCGCCAGCGCCTCCCGGTCCGCCGGGGCAAAGCCCGTGGTGCCGGAGAGCAGGGGCGTGCCTGTGCGGCGCACGTAGGCGCACAGCTCCGGCAGGGCCTCCGGGCGGGAGAAGTCCATCACCACGTCCGCCACCCGGCCCGTGCTCCCCAGGCGGTCCAGGTCGTCCCGGCCCAGGGCCATGACGATCTCATCGCCGGCGGCCTCCGCCGTCTCCCGGATCAGACGGCCCATCTTCCCCCGGCCGGTCAGTAAAATTCTCACAGCAGTCCCGCCTCCTCCAGAGATCTCCGCAGCTTCGCCGTGTGCTCCTCGCTCATTTCGCACAGGGGCAGCCGCAGGGGGCCCACGTTCAGGCCCATCATGTTCATGGCCGTCTTTACCGGAATGGGGTTCACCTCAATAAAGAGGTCGTTGATGAGCCCCAGGTATCTCAGCTGGTTCTCCGCCGCCCGGGCCCGGTTGCCGCTCAGGTAGTCCGTCACGATCTGGCGGCACATGGCCGGCATCACATTGGCGTAGACGGAGATGACGCCGCTGGCCCCCACGCTCAGCAGGGGAACGGTGATGTCGTCGTTGCCGGACCAGAGGGCGAAGTCCGGCCCCACCAGGCGGGCAGCCTTCATGGCGTAGGACATATCGCCGCTGGCCTCCTTCATGCCGCAGATGTTGGGGTGCTTCGCCAGCCGCTCCACCACGGACAGCGGAATGGAGCAGCCGGTGCGGCCCGGCACGTTGTACAGAAGGCAGGGGATGCGCACCGCGTCCGCCGCGGAGGCGAAGTGGCGGTACATGCCCTCGGGATTGGCCTTGTTGTAGTAGGGGGCGATCAGCAGCAGGGCGTCGGCGCCCATGTCCTGGTACTCCACGCTCTTCTCCAGCTGGGTGGCGGTGCTGTTGGAGCCGCTGCCCACGATGACGGGCACCCGCCCGTCCACCACCTTGATGGTGTGGGCCACCACCGTGGCGTCCTCCTCGTGGGTCATGGTGGAGTATTCGCCGGTGGTGCCCAGGGTCAAAATGGCGTCGGTGCCCGCCTGAATCTGCCGCTCCAGCAGTTGGGTCAGCACCTCAAAGTTGACGCTGCCATCCTCATGGTACGGGGTGACCATGGCGACGATGGAGCCGGTGATGTTCTCAAATTTCATAATGTTCTTCCTCCGCACGCTTCCGCCGGAGCCGGTTTGAAAACCGGCTCCAAGGGCATAGTAAAATGCCGGTAGAGGCGCGCCTCTGCCGACAGTCCAGCGTCCGTTTCCACCCCGGCGGCATGCCAAACGGCGCGGCGCTCTCCCGCCAGGCGGCAAACACCCCGCCGGGCCCGCCAAAGGCCGGCGGTCCCATGGTAAATTACGCCGCGTGACGGACAAATATGCGCTGGCGCACAAATTGACCGGTTTGGAAACAGACTCTTCCCACGCCCGGCCGGGCGCGGAGGTTCTGTAAGCGGATAGCGCTCCCGCGGGAAGCCCCGCGGACAGTCCCGGAGGTATTCCCCACGGGCCCACCTCCCGCCCGTGCCCGGGCGGAAAGTTCGGCGGAGTTGCCCCCGTCGCGTTCTCAGCCTGCCGGCTCCCGCAACTTCTTCGTCTCCGCGCCTCTATCTCATTTTTCGCTATGATACCAGATTCCGCCCGGCAGATACAAGAGAGCTTTTCGCAAAAATGCGCATTTCAGGCGGACTAATTTTGTAAAAAGTGACAAAATCCGCCCGTCCTCCTGTTCACGGGGACGGCGGCGTGGTATCATCAGGGCGCATGAAACCAACTGCGAAACGGAGGGAATCTGCCATGCTGCCTGTCGTCGCGCGCCGCCGCGCGCTGCACCAGATCCCGGAGCTGGATGACCGCCTGCCCAAGACCCGGGCCTATGTGCGCTCCGTTTTAGAGCCCCTGGGCTGTGAGATCACCGCCCCCATCCCCGGGGGCCTCTGCGCCTTCTTCGACGCCGGGAGGCCGGAGACCGCCGCCTTCCGGGCGGATATGGACGCCCTGCCGGTGACGGAGGCCACGGGCCTGCCCTACGCCTCCCGCCACCCCGGCAGGATGCACGCCTGCGGCCACGACGGCCACACCGCCCTGGCCCTCGCCCTGGCGGAGTACGCCGCCGCCCATCTCCGGGACCTCCCCCGGAACGTCCTCTTTCTCTTCCAGCCCGCCGAGGAGACCACCGGCGGAGCCCGGCGGCTGTGCGAGACCGGCGTTCTGGAGCAGCGCCATGTGACAAGGGTCTTCGGTTTACATCTTTGGCCGGGCCTGCCGGCGGGGCGGGTCTTTACCCGTCCCGGACCCCTGATGGCCCGGTCCAGCGAGGTGACGGTCACCATCACCGGAAAGAGCGTCCACCTGAGCCGGGCGGCGGAGGGCCGGGACGCCCTGGCCGCCGGGACGGAGTACCTCCGCCGGGCCTATGCCATGCTGGAGGCCCTGCCGCCGGACCCGCCCCGGGTGCTGCGGTTCGGAAAGATGGTCTCCGGCACCGTGCGCAACGCCGTCAGCGGCGAGACCGTACTGGAGGGGAGCCTGCGGACCTACCGGGAGGAGACCCACGCCCTCTGCCGGGAGAACCTGGAGGCCCTGGGCCGGGAGATCGAAGCGGAAACCGGCTGCGGTGTTGCGGTCCACCTGAGCCAGGGGTATCCGGCGGTGTGGAACCACCAGGGGCTGTATGAGACGGTCCGCGCCCAACTGGGGACGGAGGCCCCCGGGCTGCTGGAGGCCCCGGTGCTGGCGGCGGAGGACTTCTCCTTTTACCAGCGGCGGGCGCCCGGGGTGTTCTTCTTCCTGGGGACAGGGGACACGCCGGAGCTCCACGCGCCGGACTTCGCCTTTGACGATGAGGCGGTGCTTCCCATGGGGCTGGAATTTTTGAAGAAGCTGGCGATGATGGAATAACATCGCTAAAGTTTAGGGCCGCCCTTTTCAAAGGGCGGTGGGGTCTGGGGCAAAGCCCCAGCGGTTCCGGGCGGAGCCACAGCATACAAACGCTCACCAGCTATAAATAACCGGGAGGCCGCGGCCTCCCGGTTATTTATAGCGTTTTCAAAAACGCCTCCATCCGGTCCAATCCCCGTTTCAAATCCTGGTCCCCGTAACAGCAGGAGACGCGGACAAAGCCCTCCGCGCCGAAGTACGTCCCCGGCAGAACGCCCACCAGGCCCTCTTGCAGCATCCTGCGGCAGAAGGTCTCCGCGTCCATGCCGTATTTCCGGACGTCCGGGAAGACGTAGAAGGCCCCCTCCGGCCGCTGGAAGTCCAGCCCCATGGCGGCCAGCCGCCTGCAGACGTAGTCCCGCCGCCGCCGGAACAGCTCCCGCATGGGGGCGGTGTCCGTCTCCAGGGCAACGGCGCAGGCCCGCTGGACGAAGGAGGGGACGGACACCACGGCGTACTGGTGGAACACCTGCATCCGCTCCTTCACGGGCCGGTCCGCCATGCACCAGCCCACCCGCCAGCCGGTCATGGCCCAGGGCTTGGAGAAGCTGTTGACCACGATGATCCGGTCCCGCATATCCGGGTACTCGGCGAAGCTGTGGTAATCGCCCCCGTAGGCCAGCTCCCGGTACACGTCGTCGCAGAGGACGAAGACCGGCCGGCCCCGCAAAATCCCATGGACGGCGTCCAGAGTCTCCCGGGTGTAGACGCAGCCGGTGGGGTTGTTGGGGGAGGTGAGGACCACGGCCTTGGTCCGGGGGGTGAGGGCGCTCTCCAGGGCGGCGGGGTCGATCTGGAAGCCGCTGCGCTCCGTGGGCAGGGCCACGGGCACGCCCCGGCACAGCGCGGCGGCGGAGGCGTACAGGCTGAAGGCCGGGGTGGGAATAACGACCTCGTCCCCGGGGTTCAAAATGGCGGCCAGGGCGATGTAGATGGCCTCGGTGGCCCCGGCGGTGACGATGATCTCATCGGGGGCGTAGCGGAGGCCGTGGGTCCGCTCCTCGTATCGGGACAGCGCCTCCAGCAGATAAGGCTGGCCGTTGTTGGGGGGATAGTGGGTGTCCCCCGCGTCCAGGGAGGCCTTGGCCGCCTCCCGGATGGGGGCGGGGGTGTCCAGGTCCGGCTCGCCGATGGTGAGGGCGCAGGCCCCGGGGGTGGCCCGGGCCAGGGCGGTAAAGCGGCGGATGCCGGAGGTCTCCACGCCGGAGAGGGCGGCGTTCAGGGTCAGTTCCATGGTGTCACGCTCCTTTTTTATGGGGGACAGTATAGCGGGCGGGGCGGCAATTGTCAACAGCCGGATATAAGGCCGTCCTCAAACAGCGGCAAAGGACCCCGGCTTCCGCCGGGGTCCCTTAACGCCTCGATTTGGAATTATGCCGCGGGCTCCTCACCGTCCGGCGGCTGGGAGACAGGGCTTGTCATCTGGAGAACAGCAGTCCCCAGAGGAATGAACGCGCGCTCCGTCCTCCGAACGTCAAAGGCCGTCTGGGCCACGCCTCCGGCCGCCGGGTAGTAGGAGATCTCCACGGCGTCGCCCACGTTCAGCAGCACCGCCAGGGGCACGTCGGCGGCGCTGACCTGGAAATACTCCTCGCCGCCCTCCAGCCGGAGGAAATACTGGGTGGTGCCGTTCATCACGGCGGAGCGGATGTCCTCCAGAACGCCCGCGGCCGTATCCGTGAGAACGTCCTCCCTGCCGGGCGCGTCCAGCTCCGCGTCCCCCGCGTCGATCAATCCCCGGTGGGCCAGGGTCTGGCGGTAGTTGATCTCGCACTCGGCCACGGTGGCGCCGGTGGAGACGATGTCGTACTGCTGCACGTTGACCATGGCGAACATCTTCACCAGGCCGTCGGCCCCCTTGAGGGCCATGAAGTAGGTGGGCTGGTCGGCGATGTTCAAGAGCAGGGGGAAGGTGGCCACGTAGCGCATCTGCTGGACCTGGCTCTCGGCGGAGGCCATGGCGGAATACTCCGTGGCGCCGGCGCAGGGGTAAAACTTCGTCTCCTTGGTCCGCTGGTTGGAGAGGATGAAGCCGATGTTGGACTGGTCGGAGGTGACGGAGGTGACGCCGGTGTACATATACACGTCGTCGCCGATGGCGATATAATTCCAGCCCTCGGTGGTCACCGTCACGTCCCGCTGGCCGAAGATGGAGTTGAGGAAGCCGTTGTGGTACATGCCGTAGAAGTCGTACTGCTGCATGATGATGTCGTAGGAGTAGACCCGGTCCACCCAGCTGGGGACCTCCTCATAGTAGGCGCTCTCGCCGGTGACGGCGTTCACCAGCACCGCGCCCCTCACGTCCGTGCCGCCGAAGAGGCCGATGGTCTTCACGATCCGGGAACACACCCAGTAGGGGGTGCCCGCCTCGTCGATCTCAAAAACCGGCTCGTCGAACATCATCGTGGGATAGTGGAACCGCAGGTGGCGGTAGAGGTTGCGGCCAAAGTGCTCGGCGGTGGTGTACTTCATGCCCTCCTCCAGGCGGACCACCTCCGCCTCCTGGCTCACCATGTCGATGATGAGATAGGCGGGCAGGCCCTTGGCGCGGTTGGTGAACCACTTGATGAGGTCGCCGTAGCGCAGGGAGGTCACCCGCACCGGGCGGCCCTGGTAGTTGATCTGGGTATAGGTGGGCAGAATTTCGAATTGGGACACCATGTCCGCCAGCTCGCCCAGCTTCCGGGCCCCCAGGCTGGCGGCCGAGTCCGCGTCCAGGAGGGGGATCTGGTTGTAGCTGATCTCCTCCACCTCGGCGGTGAAGTCGCCGGTGTCCAGGGGCAGGAGCTTGCTGTACGCCCCCGCCCGCAGCACCACCCAGCTGGTGAGAGCCCCCACGGCGATGGCGGCGATGAGGGCCAGGACCGCCAGGAAGGGCACGGCGCACTGTTTCTTCACAAAGCCGAAGTAGCCCTTGACCCCCTCCCCCTGGAAGCCGGAGGTGAACACGGCGCACACGCAGTACACCGCGCACAGCAGAAAGACGAAGACGTAAAACTCCTCGGCGTGGGGGTTCAGGGCGGGCAGCTCCAGGTAGAAGTACGCCGCGCCGAACACCAGCGTCACCGCCAGGTTCAAAAGGGTCCGGGTGAAGGCGTTGCCGATGGCCTTCCGGGGCTTCCGGGGCTTGGGGGGAGGCGGCGGCGCGGCGCTCCCCTGGGGACCGTTGGGGTTGAAGCCCCCGCCGAAGGCGCTGGGATCAAAGTTAAATGAAAATGGCATAGAACCGCTCCTTTTCTCTCTATTTTTTCCAGTGGAATTTATCATACAGGAAAAGTATGAACAAATCAAGTTTTCCTTATGCTCCCCCGGGCCCCGTCCATGAGGCGCGATCCCCCGCAGGGACGGCGGCGGAACGGACCGCCGGGGGCCTTTTATCCCGCAGAAAATTTGCCGGAGGCAAAAAATATGGTATAATCAGCGCAATGCAGGGGGAATTTTCCCGTGTAGAGGGACAAAGGGGGTGCGGGGACCATGGAGGACAGCCGAATTGTGGCGCTGTACTGGGACCGGGACGAATCGGCGCTGGCGGAGAGCGAGCGGAAATACGGCGGCTACTGCCGCGCCATCGCCCTGGACATTCTCAACAGCCGGGAGGACGCGGCGGAGTGCGTCAACGACACGTGGCTCCGGGCCTGGGAGGCCATGCCGCCCCGCCGCCCGTCCCGGCTGGACACCTTTCTAGGCAAGCTCACCCGGAACCTCTCCCTGGACCGCTGGCGGGCCCTGCGGGCCCAGAAGCGGGGCGGCGGACAGGTGGAGCTGGCCCTCCACGAGCTGGAGGAGTGCCTCCCCTCCGCCCGCCGCCCGGAGCGGGAGGTGGAGGCCGCCGAGCTGGCGGAGAGCCTGAACCGCTTCCTAGAGGCCCTGCCCCGGGAGAAGCGGGTGCTCTTCGTCCAGCGGTACTGGTATCTCCGCCCGGTGGAGGAGCTGGCGGCCCTCCACGGGATGCGGAAGAACACGGCGGCCTCCACCCTCTTCCGCCTGCGGGCGCAGCTGCGGGACCACCTGGAGAGGGAGGGGTTCACCGTATGAGCGCGGAACAAATTCTGTACGCCATGGGGGATATCCGGGACAGCTTCATCCGGGAGGCCCTGCCGGCGGGCGCGCCCCGGCGGCGGAGATGGCATTGGGCGGCAGGCCTGGCGGCCTGTCTGTGCCTGGCGCTGCTGATCGCCAGGGTCCGTCCCGCCCTCCCCGTGGGCGGCGGGGCCTCAGCTTCCGGCGACACCCTTCCGGCGGACGCCGCAGGCTCCGGCGCCCCCGAACCCGGTGATCCCAGCGGTCCCGGCACCGCCCCCGAACCTGACGGGGCGGACCTCCCCGCCGGATGCCCCCTCTTCCCCGGCGAGATTTCCCAGCCCCTTCTGTATTGGCAGGGCACGGCCTACGCCTGGGACAGAGTGGGGGCTCCGGACCAGCCCATTGGGGAGCCGCCGGAGACCATTGACGAATGGACGGAGCTGGGCCCCCTGGCGGGCTCCACCGCGGAGGAGACGGCGGAGGACCTGTGGCTCTACGCCGACATCGGCCGGGTCTCCGGCGCCGTCTACGCCGACCCGGAGGGCCACCCCGGCGTTCTCTACGTCCTGATGACCACAGAGTGGTTTGAGGAGGAGTGGGTGCGCTTTGTGGCGGATGAGCGGCTCTTGACGCCCGCCTTCTTCTACGGCGGACAGCTCTACTATCTGGACCCCTCTCAATACCCGCCCCGCAACGCCGTCATGAGGCTTCCCGCCGGCTATGAGCCGGTGGGCACGCTGGTCTACGCCTCCGACCCCGACCGCCTTCCAAGCCGGGAATTTGAGAGCAGCTTAAACTACAGCTATGCGGGCAGCACCCTCTACGCCAAGCCCGGCTATGACGGCACCCTCTATGTGGAGTGCCTGAAGGTCTGGAGCGGCGGCAGCTGCACGCTCTACGCCCCGGCGACGCTGCGGCCCCAGCCGTGGCCCTGAAAACGCAGCAGAGAGGAGGGACCGCCTATGCCCGCGGAACGGCTCTTATACGCCATAGGGGACATCCGGGACAGCTTCATCCGGGAGGCCGCGCCGGCGGGCGCGCCCCGGCGGCGGAGGTGGCCCTGGGCGGCGGGCCTGGCGGCCTGTCTGTGCCTGGCGCTGCTGATTGCCAGGGCCTGGCCCTCCTCTCCCGCGGGGGACGGGGACGCCGGGTCCGGGGATGCGCTCCCGGCGGACAGCGGACCCTCCGGCCCGGGCTGCGACATCAGGTCCAGCCTGACGGTGGACGGCGTGACCTATACTGCCTCCGGCAGCTTCACCCCCTCTCCGGAGTGCCCGGAGGGCTTTACCTACGCCGGGGAGGCCGCCGTCACCCATCACGACGGTCCCCTCCCCTACTACACCAGCCCGGAGCGCCCGGAATGGGTCTACGTCTACCAGGAGTGCTATAACCAGCAAAAACAGGAATTTTACATGGGCTACGCCCGCTACGTGGATGAACGTCTGAGTGCTCTGGGGCATCTGCTGCGGTATCAGGGCGCGGCCTACATGGATTTAGACGTGGCCCAAAACCTGTCCCGCCAGGCCGGGGCGGACCCGGAAGACCAGGTCCGGTACGGCAGCGTTCCCTACGGCCACATCCTCCAGGCCCCGCCGGAGGGCTTCGAACCGGTGGGCAAGACGGTGTTTGACGGGTACGATCTCGTCCCCACCTCGGAGCTGGGCAGCAACCGCCTGCCGGGGCAGCAGGTGCTGGCCAATCCGGCGGAGCCGGACATCCTGCTGCTGCGCTGGTACCAAAACGGCCTGTCCGGGCCGGAATACTGGGTGTTTGTCCGCTGTCAGGGCTGAAAACAGGCCGGAGGCTCGCGCCTCCGGCCTGTCCGCTTATTTCCGCTTACTTTGTCACCAGGAGCTTTTCGTCCTCCACGGTGAGCTTTGCCGTATCTCCGCTCTTCAAGGTGCCGTCCAGGAGCTTCTCGGCCACGGCGTCCTCCACCCGGCTCTGGATGGCCCGCCGCAGGGGGCGCGCGCCGTACTTGGGGTCGAAGCCCTCCCGGGCCAGCTCCGCCACGGCCTCGTCGCTGGCGTCCAGGCGGACGCCCATGGCCTCCATCCGGACGGAGACGGCGCCCAGCATTCTGCGGGCCACCTCCCGGATGTCCTCCTCCGTCAGGGCACGGAATACGATGATATCGTCGATGCGGTTCAAAAACTCCGGGCGGAAGGTCTGGCGCAGCTCCCCCAGCACCGCCTCCCGGGCCTGCTGGAACTGGCGCTCCGCGTCCTTCGATGCGTCCTCCGCCGCGGAGGAGAAACCCAGCTTGTTCCCGGCGGCGGTGAGGCGCTTGGCGCCGATGTTGCTGGTCATGACGATCACCGCGTTCTTGAAGTCCACGGTGCGGCCCTGGGAGTCGGTGATGCGGCCGTCGTCCAGAATCTGGAGCAGCACGTTCCACACGTCCTCGTGGGCCTTCTCGATCTCGTCGAAGAGGATCACGGAGTAGGGCTTGCGGCGGACCTTCTCGGTGAGCTGGCCGCCTTCCTCGTGGCCCACGTAGCCCGGGGGGGAGCCGATGAGGCGGGAGACCGTGTGCCGCTCCATGTACTCGGACATGTCGATGCGGATCATGGCGGTCTCGTCGCCGAACATGGCCTCCGCCAGAGATTTGCACAGCTCCGTCTTGCCCACGCCCGTGGGCCCCAGGAACAGGAAGGAGCCGATGGGGCGCTTGGGGTCCTTCAGCCCCACCCGGCCCCGGCGGATGGCCCGGGCCACGGCCCGGACGGCCTCGTCCTGGCCCACCACCCGCTGGTGGAGGGCCTCCTCCATCCGCAGCAGGCGCTGCCCCTCGTCCTCGGTCATGCGGGTGACGGGGATGCCGGTCCAGCCGGACACCACGGCGGCGATGTCCTCGGCGGTGACGGGGCGGTGCTCCGCATTGCTCTGCTTCCGCTTGTCCCGCTCCAGGTCCACCTGCTCGCGGTAGTTGCGCTCGATGTCCCGCAGCTGGGCGGCGGTCTCATAGTCCTGGCGCTCAATGGCCGCCTCCTTGTCCTTTGAAAGGGCGGCGATCTTCTCCTCCAGGCTTCTGAGCTCCTCGGAGGGCTCCTCCGTCTCCATCCGCACCCGGCTGGCGGCCTCGTCCATGAGGTCGATGGCCTTGTCCGGCAGGAAGCGGTCGTTGATATACCGGGCGGAGAGGTTCACGGCGGCGTCCAACGCCTCGTCGGTGATCTGGAGCTTGTGGTGCTGCTCGTACTTCTCCCGCAGACCCCGCAGAATCTCCAGGGCCGCCTCCTTGGAGGGCTCCCCCACCTGCACCGGCTGGAACCGGCGCTCCAGGGCGGCGTCCTTCTCGATATATTTGCGGTACTCGTTGAGGGTGGTGGCGCCGATGACCCGAATCTCCCCCCGGCCCAGGGCGGGCTTGATGATGTTGGCGGCGTCCACCGCCCCCTCGGCGCTGCCGGCCCCCACGATGGTGTGGAGCTCGTCGATAAAGAGGATCACGTCCCCGGACTTCTTGACCTCCTCCAGGGTCTTCTTGATGCGCTCTTCAAACTCGCCCCGGTACTTGGTGCCCGCCACCATGCCGGAGAGGTCCAGGGAGAGGATGCGCTTGTCCAGCAGGTCCTCGGGCACGTCCCCCAGGACGATCTTCCTGGCCAGGCCCTCCGCCAGGGCGGTCTTGCCCACGCCGGGTTCGCCGATGAGGCAGGGGTTGTTTTTCGTGCGCCGGGAGAGGATCTGGATCATGCGCTGGATCTCATCGTCCCGGCCGATCACCGGGTCCAGCTTGCCCGCCCGGGCGTCGGCGGTCAGGTCCCGGGTGAACTCCCGGAGGTTCTTGCCCTTGCCGCCCTCCTCCCGGGCGGTTCCCTTGGCCTCCCCGGCCTTGCCCCGGGGCTGCTCGCTGAGCTTGCGCATCAGGGCGCTGTACAGGCCCCGGGCGTCCGCCCCGGCGGTGCGCAGGATGCGGACGGCCATGTTGTTGCCCTCCCGCAGAAGGCCCGCCAGCAGGTGCTCCGTGCCGATATAGCCGCACCCGCCCCGGACGGAGTCCTCCATGGCGATCTCCACCACCCGCTTGGCCCGGGGGGTCAGCCCCTGGGCGGGATTGCCGCCGGGCAGACCCGCGCCCACGCTCTTCTTGATGATCTCCGCCACCATGTCCGCGGTGAGGCCCGCCTCGGTGAGGACCTCATGGGCCACGCCGTCCTCCTCCCGCAGAAGGCCCAGCAGCAGGTGCTCCGTGCCCACGTATCCGTGGCCAAGGTCTCCGGCGGCCTCCTGGCTCAGCCGCAGGGCCGCCTCGGCCCCGGGGGTGAATTTATTCTCATTCATACAAATTCAACTTCCTTTCCGTGAGGAGGGGCTTACCGCCCCTCCTTGTGCTCCGCCTCCAGGGCGTGGATCTCGTCCCGCAGCTGGGCGGCCCGCTCAAAGTCCTCCTGGCGGACGGCCTTTTTCATCTCCTGCCGCAGGGCGTTCATCTGCCGCATCCGGGCAAAGCGGCCCTGCTCCGCCTGGTCCACCAGACCGTCCCGCTTCTCCTCCTTGGGGGCCTCCTGCCCCGCGGGGCCCAGGGCCGGCATGTCGGCGAAGAAGTCGTCAAAGGGGTCCTCCAGCAGCCAGCCCCGCCGGCTCAGCAGACTGGGCATGGGGGAGAAGAAGTCCTCCAGAACGCCTCCATTGAAGAAGCTGTTGAAACCCTGCATCATCCTCTGGCGCTGGGCCGCCACCCGCTGGGTGTAGCCCAGCTTCTCGGCGCACTCCGCGCACAGGTGCTTCTCCTCCACATGGCCGTTGATGTTGCTCTGGTAAACAAAGGTAACTTCATTCTTACCGCAATTCTCGCATTTCATAATCGAATTCCTCCTGCAATCTATTCATATTTTTGTTAAAACACTCTCATGTCCGGCGGACAGCCCCGGAAACTCCGGCTCCTGAATCAAACGCCGCCCCTACACCTGAAGGATCAGGACCTGCTTCATGATGGCGGCGCGGACCTGGTCCCGCAGCTCCCGCGGCACGGCGGCCAGGGCCTTGTCGCCCACCGCCGCCGCCAGGGCCTGGCAGAGACCCTCCTCCACCGCCCCGGACTGGGCCAAATTGCCCAGGATCGCCCGGGCCGAGGGCAGGTCCACCGCCTCCCCCAGGGAGTTGATGACGTGCATCAAAAGCGTCTCCCGGTCCACCCGCACCCGGGTGATGCGGATGTACCCGTTGCCCCCCCGGCGGCTCTCCACAATGTATCCCCGCTCCGGGGAAAAGCGGGTGCTCATGACGTAGTTGATCTGGCTGGGCACGCAGTTGAACCGCTGGGCCAGGTCGCTGCGCTGGATCTCCAGCACCCCGTTCTCCGCCTCGTCCAGGCTGTCCTGGAGGAAGCCGGCGATCAGATCGGAAATTCCCATGGCGTACCATCTCTTTCTCAATGTCGCTTTTGTTTTGACTTTGACTTTCTTTAACCTTTGTTCTGACGTCAGTATACCACGGTCCCGCCAAATGTCAAGAGGTTATCTTTGACTTTCTTTGACTAATTTGAAAACAAATTGTAAACGGTTAGCTCTTGCAAACCACTATTTTCCAGGCCCGCCCGCGGATTTCCGCAAATTTTCCCGTTACGGTTTTAACATTCCTCTTGCTTTTTTCAAATTCTATGCTACAATGAGGGTACAATTCTAATGGAGGTGCTTCCCATGGCCTACAAGATCACTTCTGCGTGCGTCAGCTGCGGTTCCTGCGCGGACGCCTGCCCCGCCGGCGCCATCAGCCAGGGCGACGATGCTTACGTCATCGACGCTGCCGCCTGCCTGGACTGCGGTTCTTGCTGCGACACCTGCCCCAACGGCGCCATCGTCCCCGAGGAGTAATCAAAGGGATACATAAAATGCCCCCGGGCCAAAAGCCCGGGGGCATTTTATGTATGCACGATTGAAACGGCGCAGGGGGAACCTTCGTTCCCCCCGCACACACCCCCCTCCACTCTTGGAGGTTGCGGGGGCGATTGCAGGGACGGGGTGCAGAGGTCAGAAATCACACGCCAAAGTGAGTGAGCAAACCGACTAAAACCGCAAGCACACCGGCGATCCGGCAGCCGAGCCTTAGCTTATCATGGTCCTTCCAGTCCCAGGATACGGGCCAGACCGGGTTGATGATGAAGAACAGGCCATAAATGATCCATCCAATATTGTGAAAAATGCTCTGCTTAGTTAATATGGCAAGTACGATGCAGCAGATAAATATCCCAATGCTCACACGTATCTGCACACGAAACGTCAGTCTGCTCACAATGACGCGCCTCCTCCGTCTCTTAAATCATGTCAGGCTGATTGTATCACAGCGCCCCGCCGTTTTCAAGGTACACGCCGCATCCTCTTAGACAAGCCCCGCTCCGGTCAACCAAGAACGCGGCCGGGGGACCAGCCGCTCCAGAAGGCCTCCTGCGCCTCTGTGGCGGCGGGGACGGCGCAGCCGCTCTCTTTGCTCCACAGCAGGATGGCGTCCTCCCCCACGCCGAAATACACATCTTCCGGTTCGCCGCTGGAAAAATCCCTGGGGTCGAATTTCCATCGGGCCGTCACCAGGTCGAAGGGAAACATCTTTTCGGCGGCGCCCAGGAAAATATTCAGCCGCAGGGGCGGCCGGAGGATGCAGAGATGCCAGGCCCCCGATTCATCTGTTTCATAGTACATACAGTTCCGGCACGCCCTGTTCAGCCCCGCCTCCACGCAGATCTCGCCGCTCTTCAGCACGCAGGCGCTCAGGTACGCATAATCTCCGCTGTCCATATGGACCGTACACTGGGTCACGGAGTACCAGAACCCAAAGCCGCCCAAACACAGCGCCAGCACAACCGCAGCGCCCGTCAGCAGCGCCCGCCGCCAGAGCCTCCGCCACTCCCGGGCGATTCGCTCCACCACCGCCGCGTCGTTTCCGGTCCTCTGTTCCTCCGCCTCCGGCAGCGGCGCGTCCATGTCCGCCAGCACCTGGCGGCAGGCGGCGCAGCCCGCCAAGTGCTCCTCCGCCAGCCTGCGGCTCTCCTCCGAGCACACGCCGTCGTGGTACAGCGGCAGCAGGTCCCGTATGATGTCACAGTTCATCCAATCCCTCCTTCAATTTCTGCCGGGCCCGGAAGTAGGTCACCCGGGCCCAGCTCTCGCTCTTTTGGAACAGCTCTCCAATCTGAGCAAAGGGCAGCTCCCCGAAGGTCCGCAGGGAGAACACCTCCTTGTAGGGCTCCGGCAGGGCGTGGAGCAGGACGTGGAGCCGCCGGGCCGTGTCCCGGTCGGCAAAGTCCTCCTCCACGCCGCCCTCCGCCGCCTCCGGAAAGCTGTCCCGGAACCGGCTCCGCTCCCGGCAGAGGTCCGCGTACACATTCCGGGCGATCTGGCACAGCCACACCCGCAGACGGCAGTCCCCCCGGAAAGTACCGATGGCGGAGAGGGCCCGGAAAAAGGTCTCCTGGGTCACCTCCTCCGCCACGGCCCCGTCCCGGCTCAGGGCCAGGACGTACTTGTACACGTCCGCGAAATACAGACGGTAGACCTCCTCAAAATCGGGCATCTCCTCACCTCCTTCAAGCATAAGACGGAAAACCTGGGATTTCGTTACAAACCTGTTTGCAACTTTCCGGAATTTGATTATAATGAAAACAGACTTTTTCGGAAAGGGGGAATCTCCATGGCGGAGCTGACCACGGACGTGCGGTACGTCAAGGGCATCGGGGAGCAGCGGGCCAAGGCCCTGGCAAAGCTGAACATCCGCACGCTGCGGGACCTGATCTCCTGGTTCCCCCGGCGGTACGAGGACCGCACCGCCCTGCGGACCATCGCGGAGCTGCCGGAGGACGAGGCCGCCTGCTGCGCGGCCATGGTGGCCGCCGCGCCCACCGTCACCCGCATCCGCAAAGGCATGGAGCTGGTAAAGCTCCGGGCCGTGGACGAGACCGGTGTTCTGGACGTGACCTTCTTCAACCAGACGTGGCTGAAAAACAACCTCCGCCCCGGGGAGACCTACGTCTTTTACGGCCGGGCCGAGGGCCGGGGCGCCCGCCGGAGAATGGCCTCCCCGGTGGTGGAGCCGGAGGGACGGCGGGAGGTCACCGGGCGCATCGTGCCCATATATCCCCTCACCGCCGGGGTCAGCCAGCTGGTGCTGCGGCGGTCCATCCGCCAGGGGCTGGACGGCTGCGCGGACATTCTGCCGGACGTGCTGCCGGACAGCGTCCGCCGGGACCACCAGCTGTGCCACGCGGGCTTCGCCTATGAGAACATCCACTTCCCCGCCTCCCCGGAGGCCCTGGACCTCAGCCGGCGGCGGCTGGCCTTTGAGGAGCTGTTCCTCTTCGCCATCGGCCTGAGGCGCCTGCGCCAGCGGCGGGTAACGGTGTCCGTCCCCCCCTGCGGCCCGGCGGACATGGAGCCCTTCTACAAGGCCCTTCCCTTTACGCTGACAGCCGCCCAGCGGCGGTGCGTGGACGAGGCCCTGGGGGACATGGCCTCCGGCGCTCCCATGAACCGCCTGTGCCAGGGGGACGTGGGCTCCGGCAAGACCATGGTAGCCGCCGCCTGCGTCTACTACGCCGTGAAAAACGGCCGCCAGGCGGCCCTGATGGCCCCCACGGAGATCCTGGCCCAGCAGCACTACCGGGGGCTGGCCCCCCTGTTGGAGTCCCTGGGCGTCCGGTGCGCCCTGCTCACCGGCTCCACCCCGGCCAAGGCGAAAAAATCCCTGGCCGCCCAGCTGGCGGCGGGGGAGGTCAGCTTCGCCGTCGGCACCCACGCCCTCATCACCGGCAGCCTGGAGTACGCGGACCTGGGACTGGTGGTGACGGACGAGCAGCACCGCTTCGGCGTGGGCCAGCGGGCGGCGCTCATCGCCAAGGGCCGCCATCCCCACACGCTGGTCATGTCCGCCACGCCCATCCCCCGGACCCTGGCCCTGATCCTCTACGGGGACCTGGATGTGTCCGTCATCGACCAGCTGCCCCCCGGGCGGCAGGCGGTGGAGACCTTCGCCGTCCCCGGCAGCTACCGTCAACGGCTCTATCGCTTCATCCGAAAACAGGCCGCGGAGGGGCGGCAGGCCTATGTGGTCTGCCCCATGGTGTCGGAGAGCGACGAGGCGCCGGACGAGCGCAAGGCCGTGACGGAGTACGCCAAAATGCTCCAGACCCAGGCCCTGCCGGACCTGCGGATCGCCTTCGTCCACGGGAAGATGAAGCCGAAGGAGAAGGAGGCGGTGATGGCCGCCTTCGCCGCCCACGAGACGGACGTACTGGTGTCCACCACCGTGATCGAGGTGGGGGTGGACGTGCCCAACGCCTCGCTGATGATCATCGAGAACGCAGAGCGGTTCGGCCTCAGCCAGCTCCACCAGCTGCGGGGCCGGGTAGGCCGGGGACGGCACCAGTCCTACTGCGTGCTGGTCTCCGACAGCCGGAACGAGGAGACCCGGCAGCGGCTCAAGGTCATGACCAAGACCTCCGACGGGTTCAGGATCGCCGAGGAGGACCTGCGGCTCCGGGGCCCCGGGGACTTCTTCGGCCAGCGGCAGCACGGCCTGCCGGGGCTGCGGATCGCCGACATCGGCTGCGACGCCGCGCTCCTGAAGGAGGCCCAGACGGCGGCGGAGGAGCTCCTGGCCGCGGACCCGGAGCTGAAAACCTGCCCGGCGGCGGCGGAGCGCATCGCGGAGCTCTTTGCCCAGGCGGCGGATACGCTGAATTAAAGCCGTTAAAGTTTAGGCCTTGTTTGAAAATTGTCAACACGTCCAAGCGGCGGGTCTTTTTCCGCCATACTGCGTTAAAAATTCTTCAAATACACAAAGTATTCCTGCGAATTTTTGCCTTGTCTGGCAAAAAAATCCCTCGCCGCTAGGCATATTGCCAATTATCAAACAAGGCCCCTTTCCGGGGCCCCCGCGCGAGCCCAACGGAGTGGGTCGCGTGGGGAGAGGAAGAAGGAACGGAGCAGCGCGGAAGCCCCGCCGAAGGCGGGGATGGAGCGGGCGGAGTTCCTTCTGACGACGGCGGTGGGGGCGCGGGGGCAAAGCCCCCGCAGGCTTGAGCGTAGCCTAAGCTCTATTTGTTCCGGGAAAGCCCTAAAATGAGGACGAGGCAGGCCATAGGCCTGCCTCGCTGTTTTCTATCTTTGGTACTCAAACTCCCAGTCGTACATGGAGACCGTGTCCCCGTCCTGGATGCCCATCTCCTCCAGCCGCTGGAAGAGACCGGACTCCCGCAGGGTCTTGTCGAACCACATGCGGCTCTCGTAGTCGGCAAAGTTCACGTTGCCCATGAGCCGCTGGAGCCAGGGGCCGTCCACCAGCCATGTGCCGTCGTCGCTGCGGCGGATGTCCAGGGGGGCGGAGCTGTCCACCGCCGGGGGCTTGGGCACGTACTCCGGCTCGTACACCGTCACCGGGGGCAGCGCGGACAGCATCTCCGCCGCCCTGCCCACCAGCTCCCGGGTGCCCTGGTGGGCGGCCGCCGAGATCTCAAGAAGTGTAAAGCCCTTTGCCTCCACATGAGCCCGGAGCCGCTCCAGGTTCTCCGGCTCCTCCATGACGTCTACCTTGTTGGCAGCCACGATCTGAGGCCGCTGCGCCAAAAGCGGGCTGTACTGCCGCAGCTCCTCGTTGATGGCGTCGAAGTCCGCCACGGGGTCCCGGCCCTCGCTGCCGGAGACGTCCACCACGTGGATCAGCAGCCGGCAGCGGTCGATGTGGCGCAGGAAGTCGTGGCCCAGGCCCGCGCCGCCGCTGGCCCCCTCGATGATGCCGGGGATGTCCGCCATGACGAAGCTGACCCCCTCGTCCACCCACACCACGCCCAGATTGGGGTACAGGGTGGTGAAGTGGTAGTTGGCGATCTTGGGCTGGGCCTTGGAGACCACGGACAGCAGCGTGGACTTGCCCACGTTGGGAAAGCCCACGAGGCCCACGTCCGCCAGGAGCTTCAGCTCCAGGATCACCTCGTGGCTCTCCCCGGGGAGACCCGCCTTGGCGAACCGGGGCACCTGGCGGGTGGGAGTGGCGAAGTGCATGTTCCCCCAGCCGCCCCGGCCGCCCCGGCAGAGGGTGAAGGGCTCCTGATCGGACATGTCCTTGATGATCTCATTGGTCTCCGCGTCCCGCACCAGCGTGCCCCGGGGCACCCGGATCACCAGGTCCTCCCCGTCCCTGCCGGATTTCCGCTTGCCCTGGCCGTCGCCGCCGCTGCCGGCCACGTACTTGCGCTTGTAGCGAAAGTCCATAAGAGTGGACATGTTGTCGTCCACCACCAGGATAATGGAGCCGCCCCGACCACCGTCGCCGCCGTCGGGGCCGCCGGCTGCCACGTACTTCTCCCGGTGGAAGGCCACCACGCCGTTGCCGCCATTGCCGGCCTGGACTGTAATGCGGGCTTTATCAATGAATGATGAGGCCATAGAGGCACCTCCCCTGTTTTCTCCGAAATGTCGATCCTTTTATAGTCTGGTCTATTTTAACGGAAATATTGAAAATCGTCAATAGATGGGTTCCCTGGCAGGGAACGGGGGATTTTGTATTTCTTCGAAATCCGGCCCGCGGGGCCGGGACGGGGGTTTTCCCGCCACGGGCGGGACGGGGGATATACCGCCCCTGCGGGGCGGGGGTGGCTTGTACTCGCCCTTGCGGGCGGGGCGGAATTCAGCCATGTCGATGGCTGGGCAGATGCACCCCCCATTTTCTCTTTTCGCCGCGCCGAAAAGAGAAAACGGGCCGTGCACGGTCCAAAAGAGAAAAGGGCGCTTTTGGCACTCGCGGGAGCCTCACGCTTCGATGGAAGGGCGCTGAGGAAATTTGATGCGTGGACGCATAGACGTTCTTCTCTTCCCGCGCTTCGCGCCTAGTCGGCTCCGTGCGGGGAAGAGAGTACGTCTACCGGCGGTAGGAGGGCAGACTTGCCCAAACGTGCCAGACTAGGCGCGAAGCGCGGGAAGAGGAGCTAGGGACGATGCGTCAAAGCAGCAAAACACCCTCGGAGGAAGTCGCAAATGCGGCAGAGCGCCCCATCGAGGTACGCTGTCAGACGCAGCCGGTAGGGGATTGGCAATTCATATTGGCACCGATTCAGGCCAGCCCCCGTACTTTGGGCGAATTTGACCCTCGCGGTCAAATTCCGCCCCGGCGCCTCTCTTTTCTCTTTGGACCGTGCACGGCCCATTTCTCTTTTCTCTGGCAAGACAGAGAAAAGAGAAATGGGGGGTGCAGCCCCCAAGCCCGCCGGGCCCCGGCGGGCTTGTCGTCCCGGCCCCGTGGGCCGGATTCCGCCAGGAATAAAAAATCCCCGTCCCCGGCCAGAGGCCGGAGCCTCCGAAAGAACCCGCCGCAGGGCGTTCAAAAAAAGAGTGCCCACCGCAAAACGGTGAGCACTCTCAGTTTCCGGCGCCTCCAGGCGTTACTTCTCTGCAGCGGCAGCGGCCTCAGCGGTAGCCTTGGCCTTCTCTGCCTGAGCCTTCTTGATGGCCTTGTACTTCTCCTTCTCCTCCGCCGTGGCGATGGGAAGAATGGCGTCCCGGGGGCAGACCTTGGTGCACAGCTTGCAGCCGATGCACTTGTCGTAGTCCACCACCGCCACGCCGTCGACGACGTGAATGGCGTCCTTCTTGCACTCCTTCTGGCACAGGCCGCAGCCGATGCAGGAGGACTTGCACACGCTCATGGCGGCCTTACCCTTATCCTTGTTGGCGCAGGCCACCCGCACCTTCTTCTCGTTGGCGGGGACGGACACGATCAGCTTCCGGGGGCAGGCGCTCATGCACGCGCCGCAGTTGGTGCACTTGTCCGGGTCCACCACGGCGGTGCCATTGGGACCGATGGACATGGCGCCGAACTGGCAGGCGTTGACGCAGGAGCCGAAGCCCAGGCAGCCGAAGGCGCACTCCAGGGGGCCGGCGGCCACTTTGGTGGCGGAGACGCAGTCCTTCACGCCCACGTACTCATACCGCTTCACGGCGTTGACGCCGCCGTTGCAGCGGACGAAGGCCACCTTCCGCTCGCCGGTGGGGGCCTCCTGGCCCATGATCTTGGCGATGGCGGCGGCGTTCTCCGGACCCGCGGGAGCGCAGGCGGTGACGGGGGCCGTGCCAGCCAGGATGGCCGCGGCGCAGCCGCCGCAGCCCGGGAAGCCGCAGCCGCCGCAGTTGGCGCCGGCCAGATGGCTCAGAATCTCCTCCTCCCGGGGGTCCTTCTTCACCTCGAAGATCTTGGAGGCCACGGACAGGACCAGTCCGAACAGTGCGCCCAGGATGCCCAGCACCAGGAGCGCGTAAATCACATTCAGCATAATTTCCAGTTACCTCCTTACCAGACCTGCAGGCCGGAGAAGCCCATAAAGGCCAGGGCCATCAGTCCCGCAGTCACCAGGGCGATGGGGAAGCCCTCCCAGTTTTTGGGATAGTCGGCAAAGACCAGCTTCTCCCGGATGCTGGCGAACAGCACAATGGCCAGCAGGAAGCCCAGGCCGCCGGTGACGCCGTACACCACGGACTCGATGAAGTTGTAGTTGTTCTGGATGTTCAGCAGGGCCACGCCCAGCACGGCGCAGTTGGTGGTGATCAGGGGCAGGTACACGCCCAGGGCCGTGTACAGCGTGGGCATGGACTTCTGCAAAAACATCTCGATAAACTGCACCAGGGAGGCGATGACCAGGATAAAGGCCACCGTCTGCATGTACATCAGGTCGAACTTCACCAGGATAAAGGTGTTCACCACCCAGGTGATGGCGGAGGCCAGACCCATGACGAAGGTCACGGCGATGCCCATGCCCACGGCCGTATCCACCTTCTTGGACACGCCCAGGAAGGGGCAGATGCCTAAGAACTGGGAGAAGATGAAGTTATTGGACAAAATCGCGCCCAGCGAAATTGCCAGCAGGCTGAAAACAGTATCCATTATTTGCTCTCCTCCTTATTCTTTTTCGGCCGGTTCAGCGCCCACTGCATCAGGGCGATCAGGGCGCCCAGGACCAGGAAGCCGCCCACGGGCAGCGTCATCATGCCGATGGGGAACTGGGAGGGCAGGATGGTGATGCCCTTGCCGCCGGGGCCCAGGAGGCCGCCGCCGAAGGTGCCCGCGCCCAGGAACTCACGGATGATGCACATGGCCAGCAGCACCAGCGTGTAGCCGATGCCCTGGAAGATTCCGTCGAAGAAGGAGGCGGCCACGCCGTTTTTGTAGGAGAAGGCCTCCGCCCGGCCCAGGATGATGCAGTTGACCACGATCAGCGGAATGAACACGCCCAGAGAGGTGGCCAGAGCGGGCAGAAACGCCTGGATCAGCAGGTCCACCATGGTAACGAAGCCCGCGATGACCACGATGAACATGGCGATGCGGATCTTGTCCGGCACGATCTTGCGGATCAGGGAGATGATGACGTTGGAAAGCGTCAGAATGATGAGCACGGCCACGCCCATGCCCAGGCCGTTGAAGAACGATGTGGTGATGGCCATGGTGGAGCACATGCCCAGGACCTGCACCAGAACGGGGTTTTGATACAGGAGGCCGTCCATAAACTGCTTCTTGAGATTCATAAAATTCAGCTCCCCCTTTCTCAGCCGATGGCGCCGGCCGCGGCCAGCGCGGCGTTGACGCCGGCGGTGACGCCCTTGCTGGACACCGTGGCGCCGGTGATGGCGTCCACGTTGGAGCCCACTACCAGGGTTCCGTCCGCGGCGCTCTTGCCCACGAACTGGTCCAGAACGCCGTTCTGGTTCTCCATGACCTTGGAGCCGATGCCCGCGGTCTCGGAGTTTTTGACGATGGACACGCCGGTGACGGCGCCCTCGCCGTCCACGCCCACCATCATCTCAATGTTGCCCTGAGAGCCGGAGGCCACCACTTTGATGGCGTACCCCGCGCTGGCGCCGCCCGCCTGGACCTCATACACGGAGTCCAGCGTGGCGCCTGCGGCCGCGGCCGCGGCGGCGGGGGCCTCGATGTCCTCCAGCGCGTCGGAGAAGGTAGTGGCGTCGGGGTCCGCCACAACGGCCTTCATGGCCGCCACGGTGTTCTCCCAGTTGATGGCGGCGATCTTGTCCCGGGTGACGTTGTCCACCAGGCCCAGCAGCGCCGCCACGATGACGCAGGTGACAAACAGCGTCACAGTCAGCTTAATGATGTACTTGGGGTCCATATCGACCTTTTCCTTGGTCTTCACTTCGGTGCTCATTTCGCGGCCCCCTCCTTCTTATCGGATTTCACGACGCCGAAACGGGTGGGCTTGGTGTACTTGTCGATCAGGGCCACGCACAGGTTCATGACCATGATGGAGTAGCACACGCCCTCGTTATAGGAGCCGAAGTAGCGGATCAGCACGGTGAAGAGGCCGCAGCCCACGCCGAAAATCAGCTGGCCCTTCTTGGTGACGGGGGAGGTGGCGTAGTCGGTGGCCATGAAGAACGCGCCCAGCATGAGGCCGCCGCCGAACAGGCTGTAGAGCATCCAGTCCATGCTGGAGCCGTACTTGGGGAAGAGGAAGGTCAGCACCGCCACGGTGGCGATGTAGCTCACCGGGGTGTGCCAGTTGATGACCTTGCGGACGATCAGATACACGCCGCCGATCAGCAGCATCAGGGCGGAGATCTCGCCCGTGGAGCCGGGGATGTGGCCCAGGAACATGTCCGTCACGGTGTAGGTGGAGGTCAGGCCGGCCATGTCGCCGGACTTCATGATGGCCAGGGGGGTGGCGGCGGTCACCGCGTCGGCCACGCCGCCGAAGAGGGGGGCCTTATTCACGGCGGGGTCAACCCAGGTGGTCATCACGCCGGCGTAGCTGCCCAGCAAAAAGGCGCGGCCCGCCAGGGCGGGGTTCACGAAGTTTTTGCCGATGCCGCCGAAGAGCTGCTTGACCACGATGATGGCGAAGAAGTCGCCGATGAGAATCATCCACAGCGGCGTGCTGGGGGGGCACACAAAGGCCAGCAGCATACCCGTCACCACGGCGCTCAGGTCGCCCACGGACTGGGGCTTTTTCATGAGGGCCCGGTAGGCCCACTCGAAGAACACGCATCCAACCACGGACACGGCGGTGAGGAGCAGGGCCTCCACGCCGAACTTGACGACGGCCCAGATCAGAGCCGGCAGCATGGCGATGATCACGTCCAGCATAATGGAACGGGTGGTCTCGCCGCCCCGGATGTGGGGGTTGGAAGTTGCGATCAGTTTGAGATTCTTGTAATCCGTCATAGTCGTTTACGCCTCCTTCCGCTCTTGCGCGGCCTTTTTCGCCTCGGCGGCAGCCTTGTCGGCGGCGGCCTTGTCCTTCACCAGCTGCTTGCCGGTCTTGAACATATGGGTCAGATGCATCCGGGCGGGGCAGGCGTAGGCGCAGGCGCCGCACTCCATGCAGTCCATGATGTGGGCCTCGTTCAGCTCATCCACCATGCCCTTGGAGGCGTACTGGTACATAAAGAGGGGCTCCAGGTGCATCGGGCACACGGACACGCACTTGCCGCAGCGGATGCACTGGGGATGCTCGACGGTCTGCTCCTCCTTCTCGCAGAAGGCCAGCATGCAGCCGGTGCCCTTGGCCACGGGGATGTCGGCGGTGTACTGGGCCATGCCCATCATGGGGCCGCCGGCGATGAGCTTGTAGGTGCCGTCCTTCACGCCGCCGCAGAAGTCCAGCAGCAGCGAGACGGGGGTGCCGATGGGGCACTCGATGTTCTTGGGCTCCACGATGCCGGAGCCGGAGACGGTGACCACCTTGTTCACCACGGGCATGCCCTGGGTGACGGCCCGGAAGATGCAGCAGGTGGTGTTGATGTTGAACACGGCGCAGCCGATGTTGCTGGGCAGGCCGCCGGGGGGCACCTGCTTGCCGGTGATGGCCTGGCAGAGCTGTTTCTCACCGCCCTGGGGGTAGCGGCAGTGCAGGGGCTCCACCACCACGGGGGCCTTCTTCTCGGCGATGACCTTGTTCATGGCGTCAATGCCGTTTTGCTTGTTGTCCTCCACGCCGATGACGACCTTGTCCACGCCGAACATCTTGGCCAGGTACGTGGCGCCGCCGATGATCTCCTCGGGCCGCTCCAGCATGGTGCGGTGGTCGCCGGTGATGTAGGGCTCGCACTCCGCGCCGTTGATGATGACGGTGTCCACCTTGCCGATGCCGCCGGAGATCTTCACGTGGGTGGGGAAGGTCGCGCCGCCCATGCCCACGATGCCGGCGTTCTTCACGATCTCCACCATCTCGTCGGGCGTCAGGGTGTCGGGGTTGGACGGGGCCTGGACCTCGTCGGAGAGGGTGTTCTGGAAGTCGTTTTCAATGATGACGGACGTGATGTTGCCGCCCATGGAATAGGGGCGGGGCTCCACGGCCTTCACCTTGCCGGAGACGCTGGCGTGGATGGGGGCGCCCAGACCCCGGAACTCGCCGATCTTCTGGCCCACCTTCACCTCGTCCCCGGCTTTCACCAGGGGGGTGCAGGGCGCGCCAAAGTGCATCGACATGGGAATGACCACCTCTGCCGGGGCCGGCAGCTGCTCGATGGCCTTTTCATTGGTCGCGGCCTTCATGTCGTTGGGATGAACGCCGCCAAAGAAAGCTTGTGCCATAGTCTTCACCTCATTTTTACTCCTGATAGCGGCCCTTCGCGCGGGGAAAGCCCCATCCACCGGCCTGGGACGGGGCGGACTGCGCTCTGGCGCTTCTATCACATACTGTTCCTTATTCTACACCCTGTTTCGACAAATGTCCAGACTGTGAACGACGGTTTTTGCTGGAATTCTCCCTTTTTTTCACGCGGTCCTTACAGGGAGGGGAATTTTTGCCGCCTCTGGAAGAATTTCCCGCCCCGCCGGCCGCCTCCCTTGCCAAGCCGGCCGGAATGTGCTAAACTGTCCTCAGCGCCGGGTCGCCCGGCGAGTTTAGAAACATCGGAGGTGTCCCACCATGATGGCGGAGCTCATTGACAGAAGACGGCTGAAGGCGGAGGTGAGGGAGCTGCTCCGCGCCGCCCAGGTGTCCCCCAAGGGCATGGCGGCGCTGTACATGGGGCTGACGGCGGTGCTGAGTATGCTGGACTACCTGGCCGGCGGCGGCAGCGCGGTGGTGGACCGGAATCTCGTGGGCATTTTCGTCTATGTGCTGACCATGCTGCTGACCGCGGTGCTGGGCGCGGGGTTCTCCCTGTACTGCATGGCCGTCCGCCGGGGGGAGCGGGCGGAGTACCTGACGCTGTTCGACGGCTTCTCCTTCGTGGGCAAGCTCATTGCCCTGACCGTTGTGGAGTCCCTGTTCATCATCCTGTGGTCCATGCTCTTCGTCATTCCCGGCGTCGTGGCCGCCTACCGCTACCGCTTCGCCCTGTACAACCTGTATGAGAACCCCGGCGTCGGCGTCATGGAGGCCCTGGATATGAGCAAGCGCCAGACCTGGGGCTACAAAAGCCAGATCTTCGCCCTGGACTGGAGCTATTTCGGCTGGGGGCTCCTGGCCACGCTGCCCATGCTGGTGATGCTGGTCCTGCTGTACCGGATGCTGTTCCAGGTCCTCACCGGCCCCGTGCCGAATCTCTCCGCCGAGGAGCTGATCGCCCAGGCCATCGTCCTGCCCATGTGGGCCTGGAGCCTGATCTCCAGCGTGTTCTCTCTGGTTGTGGGGCTGTTCTACGTCCCCAACCGGGAGTGCGTGCTGCTGGGCTACTTCGAGACCGCCAAGCGCACCTCCGGCGTGGGCCTGGGCGCCCAGCCGCCCCGGCTGGAGGACAGCCCCGGCGGCGGCTGGACCGGCGGCTGGGGACAGATGTGATCCTGCTATCCTGCTATATGGAACATACAGCGCCCCGGCGGGTTTTAGAACCCGCCGGGGCGCTTGCGTTGAGGGCGGCGGCGTTTAACGGGGGACGCTGTTTGCCGCTGCGGGGCGGCAAAGGCGCTCTCGGGTGGGGGGCGCCTCTGTTTCTTCTATTGAAGAAAGGGATTGCGCGCCCCGGGGCGTTGCCCCGGGACCCCACCGCCCTTTAAAAAGGGCGGCCCTAAACTTTTATCTGCGCTTCGCGCCTCAGAGATTGGGGAATCCTCTTCTCACATAGCCGCTGCGGCGCAGGGCCGCCAGCAGCAGCGCGGAGGCCGCCGCGCCGAAGGCCGCCTGCACCAGATTGCTGGGGATTCCCGCCGCAGCCCCTGCCAGGGCCGTCCGGAGGGAGGTCCCCCCGGCGGAGACCAGCAGGGCGTCATACAGCCAGTAGCCCAGCACCATGGGGACCTCCCCCGCCGCGCCGCACACCGCCGGGCCCCAGGACCTCTCCCGCAGCGCCCGGTAGAGCAGGCCCGCCGTTACGGCCATCCCGGCCTTGATGACCAGCGTGCCGGGGACGTACATGGGATAGCCCCCCAGTAGGTCCGCCAGGGCCGGGCCGATCCCCCCGGCGGCGGCGCCGTATACCGGACCCAGGAAGCAGGCCCCCAGCAGCACCGCCGCGTCCCCCAGGTTCATGTACCCCCCGGTGGGGGAGGGCACCTTGACGGCCATGGTGGCGGCGCAGCCCAGGGCGGCGAACAGCACCGTCATGACAAGCAGCCGCGTCTTTCCCGCGGCGGCGGGGCGCTCCAGCGTCTTTTCCATATCTCCGCTCCTCCTCTCTTTTCTATTGCCATCATAGCGCCGCTGTGATATGATGAAAATATCCAATTTCCATATTTTTTATAAGGTCAGGAGGAATGGCGGGTGCTGACGTACTCTCTGGAGGACCGGGGCGGGCTGCCCCTGTATGAATATCTCTACCGGCGCATCCGGCGGGACATCCTGGAGGGGAAGCTGGCGGCGGGGGAGCGGCTGCCCTCCAAGCGGGCCCTGGCGGAGCATCTCCAGATCTCCGTCATCACCGTGGAGAACGCCTACCAGCAGCTGGAGGCGGAGGGCTTCCTCCTCTCCCGGCCCCGGCAGGGGTTCTTCGCCGCGCCGGTGGAGCGGCTGCCCGCCGCCTCCCCGGTCCGGCCGGCGGTGGAGCCGGAGACGGAGGAGCCCCCCTGGCGGCTGGACCTGAAGAGCGGCCAGGTGGACGTGTCCCGGTTTCCGGTGTCCGTGTGGGCCCGGCTCACCCGGCAGGTCCTCTCCGAGGGCGGGGCGGCCCTGCTGACCCCGGTGCACCGGCAGGGCCTGCCGGCCCTGCGGCGGGCCATCGCCGGGGACCTGCGGGAGCGGAAGGGCATGGCGGTGTCGCCGGAGCAGATCGTGGTGGGAGCGGGGGCGGAGTACCTCTACCTGCTGCTGGCCCAGCTGCTGGAGGGGGCGGCCTTCGCCGTGGAGGACCCGGGCTACCCCAAGATCCGCCGGGTCTACGGCAAGTGCGGCGCGGCCTGCCGCCCGGTGCCCCTGGACGGCCAGGGGGTGGACCTGGCCGCCCTGGACGCCTCCGGGGCGGGGGTGCTCCACCTCTCCCCCTCCCACCACTACCCCACGGGGCTGGTGACCCCCATCGGGCGGCGGCAGGCCCTGCTGCGCTGGGCGGAGGAGCGGGACGGCGTTGTGATCGAGGACGACTATGACAGCGAGCTCCGCCTGACAGGCCGCCCCATCCCCACGCTCCAGAGCATTGACGGCGGGGAGCGGGTGGTGTACATGAACACCTTCTCCCAGACCATCTCCCCCTCCATGCGCCTGGGGTTCATGGTGCTGCCGCCGCGGCTTCTGGAGCGCTACCGCCGGGAGCTGGGGTTCTACGCCTGCACCGTCCCGGCGCTGGACCAGCACGTGCTGGCCCGGTTTCTCTCCGGAGGGCACTACGACCAGCACCTCTCCCGGATGCGCAAGGAGTACCGCTCCCGCCGCTCCCGGGTGCTGGAGGCCTTCCGGACCAGCCCCTTCGCCGGGCGGATCGCCATCTCCGAGCAGGGGGCGGGACTCCACTTCCTGCTGCGGCTGGACACGGGGCGGTCCGACGAGGCGCTGCGCCGCCGGGGGGAGGCCCTGGGGGTGCGGCTGGGCTTTTTGTCCGAGTACGCCGCTCTGCCCCGCCCGGAGTACGCCCACACGCTGGTGGTGAACTACGCCGGGCTGGAGGCGGAGAGCCTGCCCCGGGCCGTGGCGCTGCTGGCGGAGGTATTCGCCGAATAGACGGACGGAAACGGACCCTCCGGCACAGGCCGGAGGGTCCGTTTTCCTATCATAATAAGGTGTCTTCGCCGGGATCAGAAGAACAGGCCCCAGGCCAGGAAGCCCAGGCAGGCCACGATGCCGGTGAAGATCAGGACCACCACCAGGTAGCCCATGATGTCCTTGGCCTTCAGGCCGGCCACGCCCAGGGCGGGCAGGGCCCAGAAGGGCTGGATCATGTTGGTCCACTGGTCGCCCCAGGCGATGGCCATGGCGGCCCGGCCGGCCTCGACGCCCAGCTTGGCGGAGGCGGGCATGACGATGGGGCCCTGGACGGCCCACTGGCCGCCGCCGGAGGGCACGAAGAAGTTGACCACGCCGGCGGAGAGGAAGGTCCACACGGGGAAGGTCACGGTGGTGGAGATGCTCACGAAGAAGTCGGAGATGATGCCGGCCAGGCACACGCCGTCGGCGTTGGTGGCGGTCATCAGGCCCATGATGCCGGCGTAGAAGGGGAACTGGAGCAGGATGCCCGCAGAGCCCGCGGCGGCGTCGCCGATGGCGTCCACGTACTTCCGCAGGTCGCCGTGGGCCAGCAGGCCCAGGAACAGGAAGATGGTGTTGACGATGTTCAGGTCCAGCACGAAGGTCTTCTTGGTCCAGAAGAACCACACGATGTAGATGACGCCCATGGCGCAGGTGATGGCCCACAGGATCTTGCTGTGCTCCATCTTCTCAGCGGGGGTGTCCACGGTGTACTCCCGCTCCTTCTCCTCCACCAGCACGGCGGGGTTCACCAGAACGGTGTGCTCCTTGTCGGGGTGCATGGCGTAGTTGAGGAAGGGCATGGCGACGAGGATCACCAGGCACATGATGAGGTTCACGGGGTGCAGCATGGTCTCGCCGGACTGGGCCACAAAGGTCTGGCCGGTGGTGGCGATGGTGTAGCCCTCGCCGCCCAGGGCCAGGGGGATGGAGCCGGAGAGGCCGGCGTGCCAGATCACGAAGCCGGAGTAGGCGGAGGCGATCAGCAGGGGATAGTCCACGTCCTTGACCCGGCGGGCGATCTCCTTGGCCAGCAGCGCGCCCACGATGAGGCCGAAGCCCCAGTTGAGCCAGCAGCAGATGGTGGAGACGAAGGTGGTGATGACGATGGCGCTCTTCTTATCCTTGGCTGTGCCGGCGATGGAGCTGAGGATGTTCTTGCAGACCTTGGCGGAAGCCAGGGCGGAGCCCAGCACCAGCACCAGGGCCATCTGCATGGAGAAGGCCAGCAGGTTCCACATGCCGATGGCGGTGCCGCCGCGGCCGCCCCAGGCCCAGATCATCTCGATGGGGCTTTGCATGGTGCCGATGCAGGCGGCCACGAAGACCACGATGGTCAGAATGATGGCGAACAGGAACGGGTCCGGCAGCCACCGGTTCATGATGCGCACGCATCCGTTGGAGATTTTTTTCAGCATTGATTTCCCTCCTATAATTGTGAAAACATTGACGCTGTGTGGATTGACCGCTTTTATTATAGTCCTTGTTCACAATTTGTCAATAAATTTTTCGCTAAGAAGGGGCGAAGCTGTCAAAATACAGGGGGGCTATTTCCGCCTGGTCAGCTCCCGCAGGGTCTCCAGGGCCTCGCCGAAGTCCCTGGCCGCGGCGGAGGGATTGCCCCGCAGGATGCGCAGGGAGCGGCGGTAGCTCCCGGGCTCCCGGGCCCGGATGACGGCCTCCCGCCGCCGCAGGCGGCCGACGGCCTCCTCCAGCTCGGCGCGGCGCGCCTCCAGCTCCTCCGCGGTCAGGCCGGGCAGGCTGTCCAGATGGTTCCGGCAGGTCTCCAGGGCGTCCGCGATGGCGGCCAGGGCCTCCAGCTTGGCGTTGGCGCGGCGGCGGAGCGATTCCTCCCAGGCGCTCTGGCGGCGCGCCGCCCGCTGGGACCGGGCCTCCCGGAGCTCCTGGAGCTCCTCCTGGACCCGGGACTGGAGCAGGAGCTTCTCCACCTCCGTCCGCTCCCGGAAGCGCCGCAGGTCGTCCTCGGCGAAGGCGGCGGCCACCTCGGCCCGCCTGGCCAGGCGGCGCAGCTCCTCGTTCTCCTCCGTCAGGCGGGTGAGCACGTCCCGCAGGTCCAGGGCGGCCTGGACGGAGCAGACCACATCCGCCGCGAAGGCCGCGGTGAGGGCCAGGGCCGCCGGGTCCACCACCAGGGCCGGGACCCGGGCCAGCAGCCGCCCCACGGGCGGGTGGACGAACCGCACCAGCAATATGGAGAAGAATCCCCAGGCGATGGAGCTGGTAAGGCAGATGTGGCCGTTGAGGTTGAACCTTTGATTGGAGTAATCCCAGTAGCGCACCTTGAAGAGGCGCTCCATGGCGGCGCCGGTGACGTACTCCAGGGCCGTGGCGGCCAGCATGCCGAAGAGCCACACCAGGTACAGATTGTCCTCCACCGGGATGACGGCGAAGAGGATGATGATGGCCCCGGAGCCGTAGATGGGCAGCAGGGGCCCGTGGAGGAACCCCCGGTTCACCCACCGGCCCTGGCGGGCGGAGACGTAGCAGGACTCCCAGACCCAGCCGCACAGGCAGTAGAAGTAAAAGAGCAGGGCCCACTGGCCCGCGGTGTAGACGTGCATGACTTCCTCCTTGGTCTCTCAGTCCTGGTCGATCCTGAAATCGCCTCTGGCGGCGGCCTCGGCCCGGCGGCGCTTCTCCGCCGCCAGGGCGTCCAGCACCCCGCCGATGATCTGGTTGGACACCAGGAAGCCCCTGGGTGTCAGGCGCCAGCGGTCCTCCTCGCACACGGCGTAGCCCGCCTCCCGGCACTCCTCCAGGAAGGGCAGGAAGCACCGGAAGCGGCGGCGGAAGCGGTTTTCAAACTCCCTGGGGTCCAGGCCCCGCGCGGTCCGCAGGCCCAGCATCAGCCACTCGATGTCCCGGTCCATGGGGGGGATGCGGTCGCTCTCCGACAGCAGGGGGCCGTGCTCCCGCACGCCCCGGATGTAGCCCTCCAGATCCCTCTCGTAGGCATACCGGGCGCCCCCCAGGTCCGAGTGGGCCCCGGGGCCGAAGCCCATGTACTCCCCCAGGGTCCAGTATTTCAGGTTGTGCCGGGAGGCGAAGCCCTCCCGGGCGAAGTTGGAGATCTCGTACTGCCTGTACCCCTGGGCCTCCAGGTAGTCCACGGCCCAGAGGTACATCTCCGCCTGGGCCTCGTCGTCCGGCAGGTCCGCCTCCTCCCTGCGGGCGAAGAGGGGCGTTCCCTCCTCCACCTTCAGCCCGTAGCAGGACAGGTGCTCCGGGCCCAGGGAGACGGCGGCCTCCAGATTCTGCCTCCACCGCTCCATGGTCTGGCGGGGCAGGCCGTAGATCAGGTCCAGGGAGAGGTTCTGGAAGCCCGCCCGCCGGGCGCTCTCCACGGCGGCGGCGGTCTGGTCCGCTGTGTGGACCCGGCCGATGTCCCGCAGCTCCTCCCCGCAGGCGGACTGCATCCCCAGGGAGATGCGGTTGAAGCCCGCCTTCCGCAGGGCCTTCAGGGTCTTCCAGTCCCCGGCGGAGTCGGGGTTGGCCTCCAGGGTGATCTCCGCGTCCTTGGCGGCGCGGTATTTTTTCAGGATGGTCCTGAGGATTTTCAACAGCCGCCGCTCCCCCAGATAGCTGGGGGTGCCGCCGCCGAAGTACACCGTGTCCGCCAGGTATCCGGCGGCGTAGGGGGCCAGCTCCGCCAGGTGGGCGCACAGGGCATCGGTGTATTCGTCCATCCGGGCTTCGCCGCAGTCCGGCAGGGAGTAGAAGTCGCAGTATGTACACTTCTGTTTGCAGAAGGGGATGTGGACATACAGCCCCAGGGGCTTTCTCTCCGGTCTCATAGGTGATCCCTCCAAAGTTTGCTGTGACAACAATATACCTCTTTCCGCCGCCGTTTGCAAGAACGCATATTCGGCGGCGGTTCGGGAGACACTAGGGGAAATCTTCCGGAAGAGAGGGATTTCCCCATGGATCTGTCACCCCAGGAGTATCAGCAGTATGTCAAGCAGCGGGCCCAGAAGTCCCCGCTGGCGAAGAATGTGGCCCTGGCCTTTGCCCTCGGCGGATTGATCTGCGTGCTGGGCCAGCTGATCCAGAACGGCTGGGCCGCGGCCGGCCTGAGCCAGGAGGACGCGGGCACCGCCACCTCCTGCTCCCTGGTATTGATTTCCGCCCTGCTGACAGGGCTGAACCTGTACAACAAGATCGCCCGCTTCGGCGGCGCGGGAACGCTGGTGCCTATCACCGGCTTCGCCAACGCCGTGGTGTCCCCGGCCATCGACTTCAAGAGCGAGGGCATTGTCACCGGCATGGCGGCCAAGATGTTCCTGGTGGCGGGGCCTGTGATCGTGTTCGGCACGCTGGCCAGTGTGGTGTACGGCATCGTGCTGATGCTGATGGGCGGATAGGGCGCTTCTCCGCCGGTACACTTTTCGCCCGCTGTTCCGTCTCCCCCGGCGCTGTTGACCTCCGATTCGTCCTGTGATATACTTCTCCCGCCGGCGCCCAAAAACCGGACGCCGGCGGGAGGCTTTGCTGAGATGAAAACGCTTTGGAAGATCCTGAAATATACCGGGATCGCCCTGCTGACCGCGGCGGCCCTGCTGACGGTCCTGGTGGTCCGCATTTTTACTGCGCCCATGGCGCCCAAAAACTACACGGAGAAGGTGGCGGCCGGCGGGGAGATCGAAGCCAGGTATCTGGCCATGGGCGGCTTCCGGGTGAATCACACCCAGGCGGAGGCTCCCGGCGACTGGAAAAAATTTCACATATGGTATCCGGCGGCGCTGGAGGAGGGCGGGGAGCCGTACCCGGCGGTGGTATTGGTCAACGGCACCGGAGTGGGGGCCTCCCGCTACAAGGCGGTGTTCCGGCATCTGGCCTCCTGGGGCTTCATCGTCCTGGGGACCGAGGACCCCAGCACCTGTACCGGGGACTCCGCCGACGCCGCTCTGGCCTATCTGCTGGAGGAGAACGAAAATCCGGACAGTGTGTTTTTCGGAATGGTGGACGTGGATCGGATCGGCATCTCCGGTCACTCCCAGGGGGCGTGGGCGTGTTCAACGCCGTGGGCCAGCGGGAGCACGGCGGGATGTACGCCTGCGCCGTCAGCCTCTCCCCCACCGAGTGGGCGGTGGCCGCGGCGCTGGGCATGGAGTACGATCCCTATCAAATGGCTGTTCCCACCCTGATTTTGGCGGCGGAGGAGAACGACGTCATCACCCCGGAGGGCGTAAAGGGACTTTTTGACGCAGTGGGCGCGGACCGGGTCTCCGCCCTGAGGACCGGCGCGGGACACGGGGAGATGCTGTACTGCGGGGACGGATATGTGACCGCCTGGTTCATGTGGCATCTGCAAGACGACGGGGTGGCGGCCGGGGCCTTTACCGGAGAAGGGGCGGAGCTCAGGAACAACCCCCTCTACCGGGACGTCCGCATCGGCCTGTCATAGCGGGAAAAGGAGGCGCTCAGGCGCCTCCTTTTTAATGGGCAATTGGGGAAATTCCGGGCAACGCGCCGCCTACTTCTCCTCCTTGGGCAAAATCAGGTTCAAAACCACCGCCATCAGCGTGGCGATGACCACCGGGGACTTGCCGAAGATCATGGTGAAGCTGTCCGGAAACTGGCTCAGGGAGGCGCTGGCCTGGGAGATGCCCACGCCCAGGGCCGCGGAGAGGCCCACGATGGTGGTGTTCCGGGCCGTCAGGTCCTGGGAGGCGATGAGGCGCATACCCGTCATGGCGATGGTGGAGAACACGGTGATGGTGGCTCCCCCCAGCACGCACTGGGGGATGGTGGTCAGCACCGCCGCGAATTTGGGGGAGACTCCCGCCAGCAGCAGAAACGCCCCCGTCAGGGTGAACACCGTCCGGTTCACGACCTTGTTGGTGGTGACGATGCCCACGTTCTGGGAGTAGGTGGCCGTGGGCAGGCCGCCGAAGAGGGCCGCCAGGATGTTGGCCGCGCCGTAGGCGATGATGCCCCCCTGGAGCTCGCCGTCCGTGGGGTCCCGGTCCAGGCCGCCCACGGTGGTGGCGGTGAAGTCGCCGATGGCCTGGATGGCGTTGATGGCGAAGAGGAGCCCCAACGCCACGCAGGAGGGCAGGTCGAAGCTGACGCCGAAGTGCAGGAAACGGGGCAGGGAAAACCAGGCGGCGTCCCCCACGTCGGCAAAGCTCACCATGCCGAAGCAAAGGGCCGCAATGTAGCCAAGGGCCATGCCCAGCAGGATGGAGGCCAGCCTGCACACGCCCCGCCCCTTGTTGTTCAGCACCATCACCGCCGCCAGGGTCAGTATGGCGATGAGCCAGTTCTGCCAGGAGCCGTACACCATGGCCTCCGGCAGGCCCTTGGCCATGACGGACTCGTAGGTGTTCCCCGTGCCGCCGGCCATGTAGTTGATGGCGGTGGGATAGAGAGACAATCCGATGGTAAACACCACCGTGCCGGTGATTACCGGCGGGAACAGCAGCCGGATCTTCTTGACAAACAGTCCCACCAGAATGGCCACCGCGCCGCCCACCAGCATGGCCCCGGCAATGGCGGACACGCCGCCGCCGGAGGCGGCGATGGCCTGCATGCTGGGGAGGTACGCGAAGCTCACGCCCAGGATCACCGGCAGGCCGGAGCCGAACCGCCCCCCGATGGGGAACAGCTGGAGCAGGGTGGACACGGCGGACATCACCAGGGACGCCTGGATCAGCAGCACCCGGTCCGCCTGGCTGAGGCCGATGGCCCCGGCGATGATGATGGGGGGCGTGACGCAGCCCACGATCATGGCCACCAGGTGCTGGAGGGCCAGGGAGACCGAGGCGCCCCAGGGCGGCCTTCCGTGAAACTGAAACAGCGCGCGGGAATCAGAGGGGGGCATAAGCATACTCTCCTTTTCTATTTCTATCTCACTGTATTCCATTATACCATCGGTCCCCAGAAAAGCAAGGAAAGGTCGACCTTTTCCCGGCGCTCTTATGTACAATAATGGGACATACCTTTGTGGAAACTCCCCATACCGCCGGAAGAACCGCTTGCCAATTTCCCTCCGCTGGAGTATACTCTTCCCATCATGCCCGCGGCGCCCGACGCCGCGGCGGAGGGAGGTGCCGGGCGGATGATCCGGGAGAGAGGATTTTACCGGGCGTTTTTCGCGCTGGCGCTGTCCCTGGCCCTCCAGAACCTGCTGACCTTCGGCGTGAACCTGATGGACACGGTGATGCTGGGGCGGTACAGCCAGGACGCCATGAGCGGCGTGAGCCTGTGCAACCAGGTGCAGTTTCTGCTCCAGATGCTGGTGACGGGCGCCGGGGAGGGGGCCGTGGTGCTGGGGGCGCAATACTGGGGCAAACGCAGGCTGGAGCCCATCCCCCATATCATCGGCGTGGCGCTGCGGTTCGGGGGAGCCCTGGCGGCGGCGCTGTTCGTCCTGGTGCTGCTGGCCCCGGAGCCGCTGCTGCGCCTGCTGTCCAACGAGGAGGCCGTCATCTCCCAGGGCGCGCGGTACTTTCAGATCATCTGCTTTACATATGTGATTTTCACCGTCACCAACATTCTGGTGGCCTCCCTGCGGTCCGTGGGCGTCGTGAAGATCGGCTACGCCGTGGCCTTTTCCACCCTGTGCATCAACGTCTGTCTGAATTATCTTCTGATCTATGGCCGCTGCGGCTTCCCGGAGCTGGGAGTCCGGGGGGCGGCCATCGCCACCCTGGTTTCCCGGTGCGTGGAGCTTTTGATCGTGGTCTGGTTCCTGAAATACCGGGAGAACCGGCTGAACCTGACGCTGAAAAAACTGCTGTTCATCGACAGGAGCTATATCCGGGACTACGGCCGCGTCTCCGGGCCGGTGCTGGTGAACCAGGCCATGTGGGGCGTGGCCCAGATGGTGCAGACCGGCATCCTGGGCCACCTGGGCGGAGACGTGACGGCGGCCAACGCCATCGCCGTGCAGGTCTATCAGGTCCTCTCGGTGGTGGCCTACGGCGCGGCCTCCGCCTCCGGCATTGTGGTGGGAAAGACCGTCGGCGGCGGGCGGCGGGAGGAGCTGCGGCCCCTGGTAGCCACCCTCCAGGCGCTGTTCGTGGCGATTGGCCTGCTCTCCGGCGGGGCCATCTTCCTGCTGCGGCGGCCCGTTCTGGCGGCCTTCGGCGGGGCATTGACGGCCCGGGCCCGGGCGCTGGCCATGCGCTTCATGGCAATCATCGCCCTGACCACGGTGGGTACGTCCTACCAGATGGCCTGTGACAACGGCATCATCCGGGGCGGCGGGGACACGGCCTTCAGCGCCCGGATGAACCTTGTGAGCATGTGGGGCGTGGTGGTACCCCTGTCGGCCATGGCGGCCTTCTGGTGGGCGTGGCCCCCGGCGGCGGTGTTCTTCCTGCTCAAGTGGGACCAGCTCTATAAGATCATCCCCGTGGCCCTCCGGCTGCGCAGCTGGAAGTGGGTCAAAAGCGTCACCCGCCCGGAGGGCGGAGAGGAGGAGACGGTATGAGGCTTGCCATCAAGACCTGCACGCTGGATATGCCCTATGAGGAGATGCTGGACTTCTGCGTGCGGGAGGGAATTCAGGCCCTGGAGATCGGCACGGGCAACTGGTCCGCCGCCCCCCACGCGGACCTGGAGGGCCTGCTGGATTCAAAGGCCGCCCGGAACCGCTGGCTGGACGCCCAGCGGCGGCGGGGGCTGGACCTCTGCGCCCTGAACTGCTCCGGCAATCCCCTGGCCTATGCCCGGGACTGGGACGTGACGGTGAAGACCTTCCGCCTGGCGGAGCGGCTGGGGGTGCGGAAGATCGTGATGATGAGCGGCCTGCCCGCCGGGTGCCCCGGGGACCGCACGCCGGTGTGGATCACCGCCTCCTGGCCGCCGGAGACCCAGGCGGTCCTGGACTACCAGTGGAACGAGGTCGCCATCCCCCGGTGGCGGGAGCTGGCGCGGTGCGCGGCGGAGTGCGGCGTGGAGCGCCTGGCCCTGGAGAACCACGGGATGCAGCTGGTGTACAACCCGGAGACGCTGCTGCGCCTGCGGGCGGAGGTGGGCCCCATCGTGGGCATGAATCTGGACCCCTCCCACCTCTTCTGGATGGGGGGAGACCCCGTGGAGGCCGCCCGGGTCCTGGGGGAGCGCGGTGCCCTCTATCACATCCACGGCAAGGACGCCCGGCCGGAGCGGCGGATGAGCGGTCCCAACGGAATGCTGGACGCCAAGCCCATCGCCGCCTTCCGGGACCGGGCGTGGAACTATGTGGCGGTGGGCTCCGGCCACGGAGCCCAGTGGTGGCGGGAGTTTTTTTCCGTGGCGCGGATGAGCGGCTATGACGGCGACGTGGCACTGGAGATGGAGGACTTGACCATGCCCATGCTGGAGGGGCACCTGGCCTCCCTGCGGACGCTGCGGGACGCCCTTTGAGAGAGGAGAGGCATCATGTTTGGACGGAAGAAAAGCGAACGGGCCCCGGAGGAGCGGCCCTCCCCCAGCCGGCAGAGCCGGGCGGGGCTGTACGCCATGTGCGGGCTGTACCTGGGGTATCTGTTCTTTCAGCTGATCGACCCCTATTTTACGCCGGGAGCGCCCCGGCCCGCCCTCCATATGCTGGTGCTGGGGGCGGTGGTCCTGGGCGGCGGCGCGCTGGCGCTGCTGTTCCTGGCCTGGCGGATCTACTGGACGCCCGCCCCCCAGGACCCGGAGGAGGCGGCCCTGCCGGAGGAGGCGGAGGAGCCCGGGGAACCGGATGAAGAGACGTAAAGAGAGCCCCGGCCCTGTTCTCAGGGCCGGGGCTCTCTTTTGGAAAATTGGAAAATCGGGTGGGACAGGAGGGATTTACGCCAGGCCGTTGAGGCTCTTAAAGAGGCTTTCGGCGTCGGCGGAGGCCACCAGCTTGTCGGTGTCCTCGTCGGTGGAGGCGATGGCCACAATGCGGCCCAGCACCTCCAGGTGCTCCTCGCCCTTGGCGGCGATGCCCACCACCAGCTTCACCTTGTCGCCGTTCCAGTCGATGCCGTCGGGGTAGGTCATGACCACCACGCCGGTGCGCTTGATGAGGGGCTTGACGTCGTTGGTGCCGTGGGGAATGGCCACGTGGCTGCCGATGGCCACGGAGAAGCTGGCCTCCCGGTCCAGCATACCCTGGATATAGGCCTCGTCCACATAGCCGCTGTCCACCATCAGCCTGCCGCAGGCCCGGATGGCCTCCTCGGGGGTGACGGGGGCGCAGCCCAGAATGATGTTCTTCTCCTCCAGCAGAGTGCCGGCGGGGGCGGCCTCCTCGGCCTGGGGGGCCTCCTCAGGGGCGGCGGCGGGGACCTCGGCGGGGGCGGGGGCGGCGGCGCCCTTTTGGGCCTCCAGGAGCTCCTGCACCAGCACGTCGTACTCCGGTGCGCCCATGAAGTTTTTAATGGGGATGATCCGGGCCTGGGGGGCGCGCTGGGCGGCCCGGCCGGAGAGCTCATGGTGGGTCACCACGATCTGGCAGTCCCCGGGGATCTCGCTGACGGGGTGGTGGATGACCTCAATGCCGGTAACGCCGGCGTCCTTGAGCTTGTTGCGGACCATGGTGGCGCCCATGGCGGAGGAGCCCATGCCCGCGTCGCAGGCGAAGACGATCTTGCGCACGTCCCTGGCGTCCACGGCGGCGCCGGTGGAGGCGGCGGGAACGGCCTGGCCCTTGCTGGCGGCCTTACTGGCGGCCACCTGGGCCTGGGCCTCGGCCAGGCTGGCGTCCTTGCCGAAGAATTTCAGCAGGAAGGCGGAGATGACGAAGCTCACCACGGCGGCCACGGCGATGCCCGCGACGTTGGCGAAGTAACCGCCCTTGGGGGTCATGAGCATCTCGGCGATGATGGAGCCGGGGGAGGCCGCAGCCACCAGGCCGCCGCCCAGGGCGGAGAGGGTGAAGATGCCGCAGATGTTGCCGATCATGGGCCCCAGGATGACGATGGGGTTCATGAGGACATAGGGGAAGTAGATCTCGTGGATGCCGCCCACGAACTGGATGATGGCCGCGGCGCCGGCGGAGGAGCGGGTCTCCCCCTTGCCGGCCAGACAGTAGGCCAGCAGCAGCCCCAGGCCGGGGCCCGGGTTGGACTCGATCATGAACAGAATGGACTTGCCGACCTCCAGGGCCTCGGCGGTGCCGATGGGGGTGAACACGCCGTGGTTGATGGCGTTGTTCAGGAAGAGCACCTTGGCGGGCTCCACCAGCACGGCGGTGAGGGGCAGCAGGCTGTGGTCCACCAGGAAGCCCACGCCCGCGCCCAGCACGTCGGTGATCTTTACGCAGGCGGGGCCGATGACAAAGATGGACAGCACAGCCAGGATGCCGCCGATGATGCCCACGGAGAAGTTGTTGACCACCATCTCAAAGCCGGCGGGAATGTGGCCTTCCATTTTCTCGTCAAACTTCTTGATGCACCAGCCGCCCAGGGGGCCGCAGATCATGGCGCCGATGAACATGGTGCTGTCGGTGGAGGCGATGGCGCCCAGGGTGGCCAGGGCGCCGGCCACGGCCCCCTTCTGGCCGCCCACGGCCCTGCCGCCGGTGTAGCCGATGAGGATGGGCAGCAGGTAGGACAGCATGGGCCCGACCATCTTGTTGATGGTCTCGGCGGGCCCCCACTTGCCCAGCCACCCGTCGGGGATAAACAGGGCGGCGATGAGGCCCCAGGCGATGAAGGCCCCGATGTTGGGCATCACCATGCCGCTGAGGAACCGTCCGAATTTTTGAACGCGCTCTTTCATGGTTCGCGAATTCCTTTCTCTATGGATTGTGTCGGAGCGGGCCGGGAATGGGTCTCAGCCCGCCCGCGGGGAACTTACTGGGCGGTGGAGCCGGCCAGGTACCCCTCCACCCCGGCCAGGGTGGACAGGCCCATGGCCTCCTGGGTGACCTTCCGGGCCTCGTCCCCCAGCCAGCGGCGGATGGCCGCCCGGGTGGACAGCACCGCCGAGGCGCTGACGGAGAACTCGTCCAGGCCCCAGGTCATCAGCAGGGGCAGCAGGCGGGGGTCCGCCGCGGCCTCGCCGCACATGCCCACGGGGATGCCCGCCTCCTTGGCGGCGGTGATGACGTTCCGGATGGACCGTAGCACCGCCGGCTGGAGGGGGGAATAGAGCTTTTCCACCTTGGCGTTGCCCCGGTCCACCGCCATGGTGTACTGGGTCAAATCGTTGGTGCCGATGGAGAAGAAGTCGCACTCCCGGGCCAGCAGGTCGGCGGTGAGGGCCGCCGCCGGGGTCTCGATCATGGCCCCCAGGGCGATGCCCTTGTCGTAGGGGACGCCGGCCTCCTCCAGCTCCTTCTTGCACTGTTCCAGCAGCTCCCTGGCGTCCCGCACCTCGTCCACGCAGGTCACCAGGGGCAGCATGATCTTGATGTTGCGGTTCTCCGCCCCGGCCCGCAGCAACGCCCGGAGCTGGACCTTGTACAACTCCGGCCGGTCCAGGCAGTAGCGGATGGCCCGGTGGCCCAGGAAGGGGTTCTCCTCCTTGTCCATGCCCAGGTACTCGATGGCCTTGTCCCCGCCCACGTCCAGAGTGCGGATGATGACCTCCTTGCCCTCCATGGTCTGGGAGACGGCCCGGTAGGCCTCGTACTGCACGGTCTCGTCCGGCACGCTGGTGCGGTTCATAAAGAGGAACTCCGTGCGGAACAGTCCGATGCCCTCCGCGCCGGACTGGGCGGCGGCCTCCGCCTCCTCGGCGGAGCCGATGTTGGCGTACAGGCCGTATTTCTTGCCGTCGGCGTCCACGGTGGCCTGGTTCCGGTAGACATCCAGAGCGGCCCGGCGCTTCAAAAACTCCTCCTGGCGGGCCAGGTACTCGCCCCGGGTGCGCTCGTCGGGATTCAAAATGGCGATGCCCTCGCCGCCGTCCACAATGAGGCCGTCGCCGTCCTTCACGGTGTCCAGCACCTTCTGGACGCTGAGCACCGCGGGCAACTCCAGGGCCCGGGCCAGGATGGCGGAGTGGCTGGTCCTGCCGCCGGTGGCGGTGAGGATGGCGGCCACATTCTCCTTTTTCAGGCCCACGGTCATGGAGGGGGTCAGGTCCTGGGCCACCAGTACGCTGCCGGCGGGCAGGCGGCTGAGGTCCACGCCCTCGGCGCCCAGGAGAATGGAGATCAGCCGGGCGCGGATGTCCCGCACGTCGGTGGCCCGTTGGCGCATGAGCTCATCCTCCACGGCGGCGAACATGTCGGCGTACATGGTGCAGATGCTGTCCACCGCCGCCTCGGCGCAGGCGCCGCCGTCGATGGCCTCCTGCATCTGGGAGAGCATGAAGGGGTCGGCCAGCATGGAGATCTGGCCGGTGAGGATCTCGGACTCCTTCTGCCCCACCCGCTCCCGGATCTCCGCGGCCATGGCGGCGGTGCGCTGGTTGAACCGCTGGATGCCCTCCTGGAGCCGGGCCTTCTCGGAGCCCTTGCCGGAGTAGGTGACGCCGGAGTAGTCCAGGCTCTCCTCCCGGACGCAGACGGCCCTGCCAAGGCCGATGCCGTCAGAGGCGGCGATTCCCCGCAGAATCATCCCGCACCTCCTGTTACATATCGCCCAGGCCGGTCTCCACCAGCTTGACGGCGGCGGCCAGGGCCTCGGCCTCCTGCTCGCCGGTGCACTGGATCTCGATCTCGCTGCCCTGCTTGATGCAGGAGGCCATGAGGTTCATGATGCTCTTGGCGTTGATGGGCTTGCCGTTGAAGACGATGGAGACTTCGCTCTGGTACTTGTTCATCTCGGTGACGAACAGCTGGGCGGGACGCATGTGGAGCCCCTGGGGATTGATGACCGTTGTCTTTGCAGATACCATGATGATTGCTTCCTTTCACATTAAAGTAATAATATCATTATGACCTTTCAATCATAAATCACACATAGAAGATGGGACGCGCTCAGACCACCGTCACCTCCGTGTAGTCCAGGAACTCCCGGTCCGGGGCGCGGTCGGTGATGACGGCCGCCTCGTCGATCTGGAGCACCGACGCCGCGCCAATGCGGCCGAATTTGCTGGAGTCCACCAGCATGTAGGTCTGCCGGGCCCGAGCGGCCGCCAGAGCCTTCACCGCCGCGTCCTCCGGGTCCGCCACGGTGAAGCCCTCCCGCACCGTAACGCCGCCGGCCCCCAGAAAGGCCTTGGTGAAGTTATAGCGCCGCAGGGAGTCCATGGTCTCCGCCCCGGCGGCGGAGGCGGTGTCCCGCCGCAGGGCACCCCCCGCCACGTACACCCGTAGATCCCGCTCCAGCAGCCAGAAGGCGCACTCCATGCCGTTGGTGACGAATAGGGCCCCCGTGGGCTTGAGGTGCTCCGTCATCCGCATGACGGTGCTGCCGCCGTCCAGAAAAACCACGTCGTCGTCCTCGATCAGGGCGGCGGCGTACCGGGCGATGCGCTCCTTCTCTGGAATGTGCTGCCCCCGCTTGACGGACATCTCCGGCTCCTGGCTGAGAAATTCGCTGTTCAGCTGCACCGCGCCGCCGTGGACCTTGTTGAGCCTGCCCTGGGCCGCCAGGGTGTTCAGGTCCCGGCGGATGGTGGCCTCCGACGCCCCGGTGACCTGGCACAGGTCCGTGACGCTGACGGCCCGCCGCTGGGCCAGCTCCGTTAAGATCGCCTCCGCGCGCTGTTCTGCCAGCATGGGTTCACCCTCTCTCCGGTTGATTGGAAATGATTGCTTTCTCTTCTGAAATTATAATACCGTCTATTACAATCAAAGTCAATACAAAACCAATCATTTTCAATCACAAAAAGCGCGGGGTGTTTTTGTGCGATTTACCAGCATTCCCAAAACAGACCGGAGAGAAGTGTGAAAAACGACCAAAAAAATGCCCCCGGCGCAGGTTTGCGCCGGGGGGCAGGTGCGATCAGAGTCGATCAGAGAAGGGCCAGGGCCCGGTACACGTCCAGGATACGCCCGGCCAGGGGGTCCTCCGGTTTCAGGCCGGTATAGGACGCCAGGGCCGCCGCGGGGCCCTCGGCCCGGATCTTCTTCTGGAGCTCCGCGCTCTGGGGGTCGTCGGGGCAGTCGAAGCGGAGGGCCGCCGCCGCGCCGAAGAGCAGGTGGTCCACCGGCAGGCCGTAGGAGGCGGTGGTCACCAGGGGCTTGATGAGCCGGTCGCCGGACTCCAGCTTCCGGATGGGCTCCCGGCCCACCCGGAGCACCTCGTCCTCCAGGAAGGGATTCTGGTAGCGGGCGAAGATCTTCTCCACATAGGCGTGATGGACGTCGGGATCAAAGCCGAACTCCCGGATCAGGCCCTCGCCGCTCTCGGAGATGGCGGCGTGGACGATGTTTCCGACGGCGGGGTCGGCGATGCTGTCCTTGATGGTCTTGAAGCCCTTCATATAGCCCAGATAGGCGCAGATGGCGTGGCCGCTGTTGAGGGTGAAGAGCTTGCGCTCCAGGTAGGCCATGAGATTGTCGGCGAAGGTCAGGCCGTCGATGTCCGGCTTCTCGCCCTTCCAGGCGGAGGCCTCCACGTCCCACTCGCAGTAGCGCTCCACCGCCGCGTCTAGGATGTTGTCAAAGCCGGGCTTGGGGCAGATGCGGTCCACGGCGCAGTCGGCAAAGCCGATGTGCTCGTCCAGGAAGGCGGTCTCCTCCCCGCTCAGGTGCTTGAGCACCTCGTTTTTCAGCCGGGTGGTGGTCCGCAGGCCGTTCTCACAGCAGACCACGTTCATGGGGGCGGTGTTCCCGGCGGCCTTCCGGGCCTGGATGCCGGTCGCGATGGCCCCCGCGATGATGGGCAGCACATTGGGGCCCACGGCGGTGGTGATGAGGTCGCACTGGGCCACCTTCTGGGCAAACTCCGGAGCGTTGGAGAGAACGCCGTCCACATTGCTGATGGCGATCTCGCCGGGCTCCCTGTCCAGGATGTGCACGGTGTAGCCGTGGTCCCGGTTCAGGGCCTCGATGATGGGCTCCACCACGTCGGCGAAAGTGACGTGCCAGCCCGCCTGGGAGAGAAGTGCGCCGATAAAGCCCCGGCCGATGTTGCCGGCGCCGATCTGAATTGCCTGTTTCATAGCTCCTCCTGATTCAATGGCGTTTTTAGGGCCTGTCCACATAAAGCGAGACGCGGGCTTGTGAGAACAGGTCCCGGGCGGCCGGGGCCGCTGCTGGGGGTAGTATACCACGTTCCTCCGACTTGGGCAAGGCGAAATCAAAAAGTGATTTTATTTGACTGAAACTGCTTGCAGATCGGGCCGAAATCGGCTTTTCAATCACAACGGAAGCTGGTTTCAATCAAAGGGGCAGGGCGCGAAGCGCCCTGCCCCTTGATGCTCAAAGCCTGCGTCAGACCGTGGCGTACTCCCCGTCCCAGATCACCTTCCGGAATTTCAGGGGGTCCGTATTGCCCTCGGTGGAGAACATCAGCACCTGGCTGAACCGGTCCAGGCCGATGGCCTCCCGGAGCTCCCTGTACCAGTCGTCCTCCATCAGGGTGGCGATGAGGCCCATGCCCACCGCGCCGCTCTCCCCGGAAATCACCGTGGGGTCGCCCTTCACGGGCACCGCCAGCATCCGCATCCCCCGGGCGCTGACCCAGTCGGGGCAGGAGACGAAGGCGGAGACGTGGTTGCGCAGGATGTCCCAGGAGATGGTGTTGGGCTCGCCGCAGGCCAGGCCCGCCATGATGGTCTTGAGGTCGCCGGTCACGGTCCGGGGGCTGCCGTCCCCGGCCAGGGCGCCCTGGTAGAGGCAGTCCGCCGCCATGGCCTCCATGACGATGAACTTGGGGGGATCGTTGGGGAAGAGGTTGGTGAAGTAGCCCACCACGGCTCCCGCCAGGCTCCCCACGCCGGCCTGGATGAACACGTGGGTGGGACGGTTCACCCCCAGCTGCCGCAGCTGCTCTGCGGACTCGCTGGCCATGGTGCCGTAGCCCTGCATGATCCAGGAGGGGATCTCCTCGTAGCCGTCCCAGGCGGTGTCCTGGACGATGACGCCGTGCTCCGTTTTCTCGGCCTCGGCGGCGGCCAGGCGAACGCAGTCGTCGTAGTTGAGCTCCTCGATGGTGACCTGGGCGCCCTCCTTGGCGATGTTGTCAAACCGGGGCTTGCTGCTGCCCTTGGGCATGTGGACCACCGCCTTCTGGCCCAGCTTGTGGGCCGCCCAGGCCACGCCCCGGCCGTGGTTGCCGTCGGTGGCGGTGAAGAAGGTGGCCTGGCCGAACTCCCGGCGGAAGGCCTCGCTGGTCAGATAGTCGTAGGTCATCTCGGACACGTCCCGGCCCATCTCCTGGGCGATGTACCGGGCCATGGCGAAGGAGCCGCCCAGCACCTTGAAGGCGTTGAGGCCGAAGCGGTGGGCCTCGTTCTTCACAAACAGGCCGCCCAGCCCCAGGTACGCGGCCATGCCGCTGAGCTGGTCCAGGGGGGTGATGGAATACTGGGGAAAGCTGCTGTGGAAAAAGCGGGCCTTGGCCACGCTGGGCAGGGACATGACGCCCAGCTGCCGGTCCTCGCTCCTGGGCATACGGTTGACGGTCCACTTGATGGCCTCTCTCATAGTCGGTTTCCTCCAGAAACATGTATTTTCGTTTGGGTCTGTTTTAAAACAGACCCCAGGGGCACCCCAAAAAATTTTTGCTTCCAGAGACATCATACCATAGAAAATAAAAAAAGCAAGACAAAAACTAAAAATTTTTTAGGGAAACTGAAAAAATGTCAGAACTGGGCCGGATACGGATTGGCCATACGCCGCGTGCTCTATTGCGTTACTTATCCAAATATGATATAATTGTTATAAAAGCAGGAAGAACCGGGCCGGCCACTCCTGAAAACGGCAGTTTCCCGCTCAAAATCACGGCTCATTTGACCGGACCGCGGCCTATGGGGTGTAAGCCGCTTATTTGGAACTTGTATTCACAACCGCTGAACGCCGTCTGAGCGGGTTTTTTCCCGCCATACTGCGTCAATTTCCCTTGAAATCCAACAGGATTCCCGCGGGAAATTTCCTTGTCTGGTGAGAGAATCCCTCGCCCATTCGGTATTCCCCGGTTATGGATACAGGTTCTTATTTCGGAAATTGGAGGGAAAAATATGAGTGACAATTTCGAGTATGAAAGCGCCAGGGAGTATTTATGGCACGATGGGTTCGACCCGGATGAACTCTCCGAAATCCCCCAGAAGCGTGATGCTTTTTTGAGAAAAAACGGAATTGATCCGGACCAATTTAAACCTGAGAGTTTTCGAAAGGGTAGAGGCCGGGGTGGTTCCGGCAAAAATTCCGGCGGCTCAAGCAGCAGTGGAACAAGCGGCTGTTTTCTGACGACCGCTTGTGTGCGGGCGAAAAATCTCCCGGATGATTGTGATGAGCTTGAAACCCTGCGGGCTTTCCGGGACTCTTATATGATGTCGACTGAACAGCGGCAAGCTGAAATCGAATACTACTATGAGATCGCCCCCGCGATTGTTGCTTCTATCAACGATTTGCCCAACGCGGATGAGATCTGGGAAAACATATTTGAACAAATAATCGTCCCCGCTGTAAGCCTGATAAAACAGAATAAACTGGATGATTCGTACACGCTTTATAAAAACTGCGTTCTTCTGCTCCAAACCCGCTTTATATCAGTCTGCTGATCGTACACATAGCGGAATCCTCGGTCCATGGTATCCTGATAGCTATTGTATCATGGCCAACCCATAAAAATAAGATTCAGGCGGTTAGCATGAACAATGCTAACCGCCTTTTCCGGTACGGTGTGTGTTCATTTTCGCGGCTTCCCCCTCCGACCGCTGGCGACAGCGGCCTTCTCGATACGGCGGAACGCCGGGAGCGCGGCTCTACCCGGCGCTTGTCTCGTATTTGGAGTAGCATTCGCCTGAGGAGGTCTCCACCTTCGCGTATACCACGCTCTGGTCGAGGGCGGAGGAGTAGAGCTCCGTTTCCGCCGGGAGCGCGTTGGAGTAAAAATTCTCATGCGCCATGGGTTCGTTCTGCGGAACGACTTCCGCGATGGAGCCAATGTACCCGGCATCATCCGGTATCTCGGAAACCGTATAGCTGGTCCCGCGATAAATGGCATCGTTTACAAAAATCTGCGGAGGATAATCCGAACCCTGAGGAGCTGTTTTTTGGTTCATGAGGTATGGCGCGAAGGCCAGGACTCCGATGAGAAAAGGGAGGATGATGAGATCCCGGTATTTCATCTGTTCCAACTCCTTTCACTTCTGCTTGAAAAATGCCCAAACGGCGGGGGCCCCGTCCGTTGGTCAATAGGGGGATTTGATCCTGCCGTCCATGAAGTCCAGCACCCGCTGTGCCTGCTCCTCGTCGGTGATGGGGGCGGGACAGTAGTTGTTCACCTTGCCGGTGTAGACATAGCAGGGGATCAGCTCCGAGGCGGCGCTCACCAGCGCCCCGTCCTTTACCGTCAGGGTCAGCCGGTAGATGAGGGTGCGGTTCTTGGGATACCGGCTGCCGCCGTAGCAGAAGTTGCCCAGGGAGTAGACGATCTCCCTGTCCTTATAGACCTCCCGGGGCTGGAGCACGTGGGGATGGTTGCCCAGCACCAGGTCCGCCCCGGCGTCCACCAGGCGGCGGGAGGCCCGGACCTTCCAGGCCTCCGGGGTGTGGACGCCCTCCTTGCCCCCGTGGTAGAAGACGATCTGGAAGTCGGACTCCGCCTCCGCCGCCTGGAGCCGCCTGACGATGGAGGCGGCCTGGCCCTCGTTCCACAGGCCGTTGCAGATCACGGCCACGCGGAAGCCGTTTTTCTCCAGGTAGAGGGGGTGGGTGTTGTCGCCGTATTGGAGTCCCGCCTCCGTGACGGCCTTGACCGTATCTTTATAGCCCCCGGCGCCGTAGTCGCCGGTGTGGTTGTTGGCCAGGGACACGGCCTCCACCCCGGAGGAGGTGAGAATGGCGGTGTTCTTCGTGCCGCTGCGGAACCAGAAGGCCGGGTCCGTGGTCTTCTCCCGGGGGGGCAGGCGGCGGTCGGTGAGCACGGTCTCCAGGTTTACCACGGTGAAGTCGTCCTCGTCGAAGATGGGCTTGACGTTCTGGAGAAAGTACGTCGGCTCCTGCCTGGCGGCGTAGTCCAGAAAATTCCCCGCCGCCCGCTGGCCGTGGCCGGAGGCCAGCAGCATGTCCCCTGTGAAGGAGAGGACCATGGTGAAGGCCCCGTCCTCCTCCGCTGTCTCCTCCTCAGGGGTCTGGGGCTCCGCCGGCTCCTCCGGGGGCGCCGGGGGAAGGGGCTCGTGGAGGACCGCCGCTTTGACCCGCAGGGGCTCCGCCGGGGCGGCAGGGGCCAGGACGGGGCAGACGGCCACCCAGAGGGCCGCCAGCAGAGCGGGTAAATATCTAAAATTCATGCGGGGCCCTCCTCTCCGGCCATGGACAACACTTTTATTATAATATACCATCGCCGGCGGAGGAAGTCGAGAAAAATTTGGAAATTTCCCGGCGGCTCTCCGGGAAAAAGATTTGACCTCCCAGGGCTGTGATGCTAAAATATCTCAGGGAAGCGCCGATTCAATCAACGTGCGCGGATTTATTCAGCGGCCGCCCGGCGGCCGGCGGAGACGGCAGAAGGGGAGGAATTTCTATGAAAAGCGTGAAGCCCGGACGGGGCCCGTCGGCCATGGGGGCCATGGGCTCCCTGGTGGGCGTGATCTTCGGCGTGATCTGGACGGGCGCCGCGGCCTCCATGGGGGCGCCGCCGTTCTTTTTGGCCTTCGGGGTGCTCTTCATCATCATAGGGATCGTGCAGGCCCTCTATCACTTCAAAAACGCCACGGGGGAGAACCGCTTCTCCGCCTTTGACATCACCGAGGACGGCGAGGAGCCCGACCCCCTGGACCGCCGGGACCGGGAGGAGCCGCCGCCGGAGGGCGCGTACCGCTTCTGTCCCTACTGCGGCGCGCGGTTCAGCGGCGATTTCGTGTACTGCGGCAAGTGCGGCAGACAATTGCCGGATTTAGAATAGGAGGAGAGACCATGAAAGTCGCGCTGCAATTCGCCATGCCCGTGGAATTCCGGGCCCTGCCGGGCGCGGAGGCGCTGGAGCCCTTTGAGACCGTCTCCGGCGTGCCCTTTTACGACCTGGGAGAGGGGCTGACCGCCTGCGTGGGCGGCGTCAGCAAGGTAAACGCCGCCATGGCCGCGGAGATCTTATGCCTGCGGTACGGCGTGGACCTGATCTTGAACGCCGGCATCGCCGGCTGCGCCACCAGCCTGCCCACCGGCGCCCTGGCGGTGGCCCGGGAGTTCGTCCAGCACGACGTGGACACCTCCGGCGCGGGGGACCCCCTGGGGATGGTCTCCACCGTGAACCGGACGGAGTTTCCCACCTGGGAGCCGGAGCGGTGCGCGGCGCTGCTGCGGACCATGGGCTGCGAGGCTGTCCTGGGCCGGGTGGCCACCGGGGACTGGTTCGCCGTCAAGGGGGACCGCTCCGCCTGGATTCGGGACACCTTCCATCCGGACCTGGTGGAGATGGAGGGCTGCGCCATCGCCCAGGTGTGCCTGCGGAACGGAACGCGGTTCGTATCCCTGAAATCCGTGTCCGACCACCTGTTCTGCGACAGTCAGATGGAGGAGTATTTCGATTACAGCCGGGCCTTGGAGAACCTGGGAAGGGTGGTTCTGCCCTTTGCCCGGCTGCTGCAAAAGGAGGAGGCATCATGATGGAACGCATCGCCAGCTTTACCGTGGACCACAACAAGCTCCAGCCGGGACTGTACCTCTCCCGCCGGGACGGGGACGTGGTGACCTTTGACCTGCGGTTCAAAAAGCCCAACACCGGGGACCTTTTGACCAACGCCGAGATGCACTCGGCGGAGCACCTGATCGCGACGCTCCTGCGGAATTCCCGGGAGAAGGAGGCGGTGGTCTACTTCGGCCCCATGGGGTGCCAGACGGGCTTCTATTTTCTCTTTGACGGCGGCCGCCTCTCCCTGAAGGGGGCTGTGGCGCTGCTGAAGGAGGTCTTCGCCGCCGCCGGGGACTTCCAGGGGGAGATGCCCGGAAAGAGCGCCAAGGAGTGCGGCAACTACATCAATCTGGACGTGGAGACCGGCCGGGCCGTGTGCAGGTTCTACGCGGAGCTGATCGCGGACTGGACCGCGGAGCGGCTGTCCTACGACTGAGAAAACCGGAGGGATCGCCATGCAGGAAGAGAATAAGAAAAACGGCAGGCGCTATGGGATCATAGCCGCCTGCGGCGCGCTGGCGCTGGCGGTGGTATTCGGGGCCTATTGGATGGGCCGGTCCGCGGGCGCCGGGAAGGATGTGGGAGAGGAGGCGGCCAAGGCGGCGGCCCTGGGCCACGCCCAGGTCTCCGAGGGAGACCTCACCCGGTTTGAGATCGCCCGGGACGAGAGCGATGGGGCCCCGGTCTATGAGGTCAAATTCACGGCGGGCCGCGTTGAATACGATTATGAGGTCAGCGCCGCCACGGGGAGCATTGTGAAGTTCAGCCGGGAGGAGGACGAAGCCGTTCCGCCGCCGGCGCAGGACGCCCCGGCCCCGGCGGACCCGGACATCGGCGAGGCCCGGGCCTGGGAGATCGCCTTTGACCACGCCGGCGTGACGGAGGACCCGGCCGCCGGAGAGCCGGCGAAGCTGGACTATGAGGACGGCGTACTGGTCTATGAGCTGAAATTTTTCTCCGGCGGATACGAGTATGACTACGAGATCAGCGCCGCCGACGGCAGCGTGGTGAAGTTCGAGAAGGAGGCGGACGCCCGGAGCGCGCCTCCCCAGACGCCCTCCGGAAATTCCGGGGCGCCTGCCGTGAGCGCTCCCGCCCAGGCGCCCGCCGGGAACGAGTCCGGCGCGCCGGCGAAAACGCCCGCCGCCTCCGGGGACATCGGCGAGGCCCGGGCCAAGGAGATCGCCCTGGCCCACGCGGGGGTGACGGCGGACAGCGTCACCGGCTACCGGTGGGAGCTGGACTACAAGGACGGGGTCCGGGTGTACGAGCTGGAGTTCTTCTCCGGCGGGTACGAGTACGACTACGAGATCAGCGCCGCCGACGGCAGCGTAGTGAAATTCAAGAAGGAGGCCGACGGGACCCGGCCGGTCCAAAGCGGCGGCAGCGCCGATCCGGTCTATATCGGCGAGGCCCGGGCCCGGGAGATCGCCTATGGACACGCCGGCCTCGCGGCGGCGGACGTCGCCCGCTGCGACGTGGAGCTGGACCACCACGACGGACACCACGGCGGGCACCACGGCTCGGGGTGCTGCGAGTATGAGATCGACTTCTGGTGCGGCGGATACGAGTACGAGTACAAGCTCGACGCCGTCACAGGGGAGATCCTGGAGTCGGGACGAGAGTTTGACGATTGAGGAAACAGATTCCGGCGGAATTTTGGCTAAAAGTCAAGAGAAATTTGCAAAAGTCAAGAAAAATTAGCACCCTGCACAAGCGGGGTGGGTGGATTTTATGCGTTTTCACAACAAAATGACATGGCAAGCCAGCCGGATGGGTCAATCCCATTCGGCTGGTACGTTTGTATGGGGTCAAGGCGTTACGCCGCCTGGAGCTCCTGGTCAAAGAGCATGGCGGCGGACTTCCAGCCCAGTATCTTGCGGGGGTAGTTGTTGACCCACCGCTCCGCCGCCATCACCTCCTCCCTTGTAACCCTATCAAAGTTGGTGCCCTTGGGGAAAAACCGTCTAATCAGCCGGTTCATGTTCTCATTGCTGCCCCGCTCATAGGCGCTGTATGGGTGGCAGAAAAACACAATAGTCCGCTTGCCCTTGCGCCGGTGGGACATCTCTATGCCCTCGAAGTCTTGAAACTCACAGCCGTTGTCAACGGTGATGCTCTTGAAAAGTTTATAGAACAGCTTGCCAAAGCGCCGCTCCAGGCCGTTGATGGCCTTGACCACGCTGGCCGCTGTGTGGTCCTCCACAAGCAGGACAATCCCCATGCGGGTCCGCCGCTCTGTCAGCACCAGGAGGGCTTGCTTGGAGCCCTTGCACCCCATAACGCTGTCCATCTCCCAGTGGCCAAAGCTGCCCCGGCTCTTGACCTCCTCCGGGCGCTTTTCGATGCTCTGGCCACGGGGCGCTCTGGCGGCCTCCTTTTTGCTCTTGGCGGCGTAGTGGCGGCGGCCCTTGTCATGCAGGTGCTCCGGGGTCAGGAAAAGGAACACGTCCCCACGGTAGATGTAATTATAGACCGTATTCTCACAGATTTCCGTGTCAAATTTCTCCCCGTTGTTTCGGATTTCCGCAAGGGCGGCACCGGGGGCAAAGCCCTGGACCATGATGAGCTCCTCCAGCCGCCGGACCAGGGCGTGGTCATGGCCGATTTTGAGCTCCTTGCCCTTTTCCTTGAGGAAAGCCTTGTATTTGCGGTGTGCCACGTCCGCACAGTAGACCTCAACGTCAATGAGCTCCGTGGTGCGCTGGATGCACAGGCCCCGGCCTATTTCGTAGTAGATGGACCGCTCACACTTACCCAGGGCATCCGCAATGGCTTTGGGCTTATAGCCTTTTCTCAGCATCCGCTCCAGGGTCTGCCGGTCATTGAGTGTGAAATGTGTGGCTCCTTTGTGGTTCATGTTGCACCTCCAGAAAATAGTAAAAGCGGGGTGTCACCACCCCGCTTGCCCGTGTGTTGTCATCTGGCCTGGTAGCGCTCCAACAGCTCCGCCGTTTCGCCGTCCGGCAGGATGTCCTCCAGCTTGCAGTTGAGGGCAAGGCAGATTTTGAGGAGCGTGGCCAGCTTGGCACCGCATAGGTCACGGCCTCCCTGCTCATAGGTCTGGAGCACCCGGCCATTGATACCGGCGGCGGTGGCCAGTTCAGATTGTGAAAAATCATGTGCCAATCGTGTGCTTTGTAGTTTGTTTCTTGTTTGGCCCATAGGGCTGCACCTCCTCCGTTTTCTCTACTATACAACAAAAGTTGTATAATGTCAAGATAGAAAAAAGCCCGTGCAAAAAGAAATTTTTGCCGGGCAGTTTTCAATCCTTTGTGGCCCTCAGCCGGTCCGCAAGCATGGCCAGCGTTGCAACATCCTTTTCGTCAAGGCCGGACACGTTGATGCTGGCCAGAGGCTCCAGGCCCAGGAGGTAGTCCGTGGACACGGAAAAGGTCTTTGCCAGCTCCACGATGCTGGCCGGGGACGGGATGGAAAGCCCTTGCTCCCAGGAGTTCACGCCGTTGCGGGTGATGCCCATACGGCGGGCAAGCTCCGCTTGCGTCCAGCCCCTTGCCTCTCTTAACGCCTTTATTTTCTCCGCAATCATCCGCAGCGCCTCCTCTCGAAATAATTACACTTTGCATGGCCGTCAAGTCATTATCAAATAGGCTCTGTTGCTTGACAGCACGGCAGAGGCCAGATATAATGGGGTTTGTAAAGGTCAAGAAAGAACAAGAAAGAGAGGGCGAAAAGGTGAAAAAGCTGACATCCATTTTTCGTGTGTTTCTTGGCGTGTTTTGTGTTCTTATGGCCCTGGGCGGTGTTATTGCCGCCACTCAGGAGCGGCAGCCAGCGATGCTTATTTTAGCTGCTGTTTTTGGTGGGCTGGCCGTTCTGTTGTTACGGAGAAAAAAGGTAGAGGTCAAGCCTCCGCAAATGTCTTTGGATGTGATTGAGCCACCCCAGCCCGTGGACGCTTATGTCAGCACAGGCAGCGTTATGTATCGGACAGATGGCAAGCCCATTGAGGACAGGGAGGTGCCACACCTCATTGAGATGGGTTTTCGTGAATTGCAGGAGCGCCCCGTTGGAGTTCCGCCGGACGCCACAGCAGATGAGCTCAGGTTTTTTGCAGCTCTTGATGCCGCTCTCTTTGCAGCGGGTAAGCCCAGGGATTATAAGGCCACCAGGATGTCAAACGGGGCAATTTCTGTTAGTAGTGGTCGGGCGTATCTTGGCAAAATCAAGCTCAAAGGCCGCAAAACATGGATGCAGTATATAAAGCGAAGCGGAAACGCTGAGAGTGTCAGTGGGCTCACACTGGAGGAGTATATTGCACTTATTCCTCGGTGGGTAAAGACAGCATAAACACAAAAAGCCGGAGAGGCCAGCAGGCCCCTCCGGCTTTTTTCCATCGGAAAAAACAGCCCCACCCAGGGCGGCGGGGGTATCTTTACCCCTCCCGGCCTTGACGGCCCTTGTGGGGGCCTTTACGGGCAAAACAGGGGCATTTCCCGCCGGGGGGCTTTACACCTTTTTCTTTTCAAACTGCATGATGGCCTCTTTGAGCTTATCAAAGCCAAACATGGCGGCGTAGGCTACCATAAAGCCCACCACAACGGCGGCCACCACCATGTACCACACCACGGCCAGGCCCTTGACCTGGCACCAGGCGAAGAACGCCGCCAGGGTCAGGCCCATGGCCACGATGACGGCCAGGACGTTGGTGGGGAGCCGGTCCCAGGTGAGCTTTTTGAGGACCTGGACGATGATGTTGGTGAGCACCACCAGGACGCCCACGATGCTGAGAATGACTGACCAGTCGAAAATGCTTTCCATAACTTTTTACCTCCCTGTTATTTTACCCCACAAGGGTGAGGTCCTTGATGTTGACGGCGGCGGTGACCGCCTTGCCCTGGCCGATGACGGCCCGGTCCCCGGACAACTCCAGCACCGTGTAGGTGTTGGCGTAGACGAAAGAGGCCAGGCCCCCGCCGGTGTAGGTCTTGGCTCCGGCCTTGACCTTGACGGTGGAGCCCTTGGCGATGGCGGCGGAGGCCTCCACGGCGATGTCAGCGGCGTCCACCCAGCCGTAGACGGTGGAGGAGCTGCCGGTGGTCTTGATGAGGTGATAGGGATGCCGGGCTCCCTTGGCCACGGCGGTGACCCTGGCCTCACCGGGCTTGCAGCTCTTGGCGTTGGTGCTGCCGGAGCTGGCATAGTGGTGGGAGCCGGTAAAGGTCACCACGGCCCCCACAGCGGGCCCCTGGGCGCTCTCCGTGGGCTGGGTAGGCTTGGACACCTCCCAGGCGTCCCCGCCCGCCACGGCCCCCGTATAGTCCACCCAGGGCAGCTTGCCGTGCTTGGTCCAGGTCCTGGTGTTATACCCGGCCTTTTTACCGCATCCGGCCACGGCGGTGATTTGCACCTTGTTCTCCCACCGGGGGGAGCACTCCACCGCCAGGCCGTTGCCGATGTAGACGCCGATGTGCCCGGAGCACCAAACGGCCTCACCAGGCAGCATGGCCGCCCAGCCGGTGGTGCTCACCTCCTTGCACAACTTAATCATGCCGTCTGCCCCCACGTCCGGGCAGGTCCCGGCGGCCAGCATGGCCTTGGTGGGGTAGGCGGCCCCGCCGTAGGTCCGGGAGGGGTCACCACACCAGCCCCACAGGACGCCTTTGATGAGGTTGACACAATCAAAGCCATACACGGGCGGGCTCTGATTGGCGGCGGCCTTAATCATCCGGGTGCGGTCCGCCGCCTTGTTGTAGTTGTGGTTGTTGCAGTAGCGGGTTACGTTGCCGCCGGTCATGGGTGCCCCAAAGCACCCCATGACATAGAGCGTCTTGTGGTTCTTGGCGATGTCCACCACCTTGTCCACAAGGGTCTGGGCTCTCATTTTACTCATGACGTGATTTCCTCCTTTAGTCTTTCAGCACGATTTCAGCGGCCCGGAGGGCAACGTCCGCCCCATATTGGCCCGCAAACTGTTTGAGAAAGCGCTGGGCGTATTTGGCCCGGTTTTCGTTCTTGGACTTCCACAGGTAAAAGCCGCCCCAGGTCCCGTCTGTCACCAGGGAGGTGCCCGTGAGGACGGCAATGGCGGTGACATCCCACCCCACGATGGTCCCGGCCACGGTGATGCCGCACAGGACCACGGAGATGAAGATGTGGAGCACCAGCATTTTCTTGGAAAACTCCATCCAGCACCGCCCTCCTCAGTAAAGCGCCTGGACGCTCTGCTCCGTCAAAAATTCCTTGTGCTCATGCTTGACCTTGCGGGCGTACTCCAGGGCGGCGTGCATATCGCCGTTGCAATGGGCATCCGGGATGCGCTGGACGGCCTGGGCCGTGGCCTCCCCCAGAGCGATGGCGGCCCCCATACCCTTGATGATAAGCACCTCATTTTTCTCACGGGCCTGCTCCCGCTCCTCCTGGGCCTTGTCCCGCTTTGTGATGCGCTGCTGGAGCAGCCAGAAACAAAAGGCGGTGATGGCGGTGGGGAGGCCCAGCAGCGTGACCAGGCCCCCGATAGAAAGCTCAATGACCATGATGTCCCCTCCTTATTCGGCGGCCTCATCCCAGCCATAGACGCCGGGCTCCCAGACGTTGCCGTCTACGGTAGAGGTCCAATGCTTGCCTTTGTGGCTCACCTGGGCCCCGGCGCTGTATGCGTCATGGGCCCCCAGGGGCTGGCTCCAGGCGGGCCACTCCTCCGCCGGGTCAGAGGTCACCGCCCAGAGGGAGGCGGCCTTGTCCGGCTCCCACCCCTCCTGGGATTTGTGAGCCTGGACACAGCGGTAAAGGGTGCCGCCGTACTGGCGGAGGTTGCCCACGGTGTAGTTGACGCCGGGCACCCACTCCGCAAAGAGGGTGGACTGTTCGGCGGCGGTCACGGCGTCAATCTGGCCGCTTTCCGCCAGCACCACAAAGGCGATGGCGGCGGCGTCCTCCCGCTGCTGGGCGTAGAGCTTGGCCGCCTTGATTTCCTTGATGCTGTTCTGGGTGTATTCAACGCTCATTCAAAAGCACCTCCGATGCTGGAAATATAGCCGCCGGTGTCGCTGGCCCCCCGGCTCACGTTCAGCTTGAAGTTGAACGCAAAACCGTTGGCGGCGGTCTTGTTCTCAAAGACGTGGTTGGCCCCGCTCTTGATGTCCGCCGTGGCGTCCTCCCACACGGGGGCGGCGTCCTTGGCGTTGTTGGTGACCAGGACCTGGAGCACGGCGTCAACGGGCAGAGCGCCCACAATGTTGAGGACCATGACGGTGATGGCGTCATCGGCGTCCAGGGGCTCCGCCAGGGTGATGCTGGCGCTGGTGACCTTTTTGGTAAAGGTCACGGTGTAGGGGGCGCTGTCCGCCTTGCCGTCATTGGCCACCACCTTGAGGGTGTGGGCCCCGTTGAGGATTTTCTGATAGTTGGCGGCGGTGACGGCCTGGAACGTGTTGGACTGGCCCAGGGTGGCCGTATAGGACCGCTGGAGCACGTTGTCCAGATACTCCTTGACCGTCACGGTGTCCCCGTCCGCATCGGTCACCTTGTAGGTCAGGGCAAAGCCCTCATTTTTGGTGCCCAGGTCCGTGCCGGAGGCCGTGTCACTGGTGATGACGGGATAGGCGTTATTGTCCACCGTGCGGGTGTCGCTGGTGACATAGGCGCTGGTGGCGTTCAGCGTGTCATAGGCCCGGACACGATAGGCCACCGTATTCCACCCGGCGGTGATGGTGTCCGTAAAGGTCAGGGCGGAGCCCTTGTAGACCTGGGAAAAAGCGCCGCCGTTGACGCTCCGCTCCAGCTCATAGCCGCTGAGGTTGTCATCGCTGTCCGTGGCACGGGTCCAGGAGATGGGCAGGGTGGCCCCGCCCCGGACGGCGGCGGGCACCGTGATGGAGCCGGGGGCGGAGGGGGCCCGGTTGTTGACCACCGTGACATTGCTGCCGGTTTTCCAGCCGGAGTTAAGGCCCTCTGTGTCATAGGCCTTGACCCGGTACATGACGGAGGCGGTGCCAAAGGCCACGTTGTTGGTGGTGCTCCGGGCGGTGCCCTGGTAGATTTGGGACCAGGAGGTGCCGCCGTTGGTGCTCCGCTCCACGACATAGCCCGCAAGGTTGCCCTCAGCGTCCGTGGACGCTCCCCAGCTCACGGTGATGTCCGTGCCGCCGTTGATGCTGGTGGGATAGCTGATACTGGAGGGGGTGCCGGGGGCGGTGTTGACGGACACAGAGCCGTCATCGCTGACATAGAGGGAGGAGGGGAGAGTGAAAGCGGGGCGGGACCCGTAGGTGCTGGAGCAGCCGTAGTCGCCGAGGTAGCCACCGGAGACCAAGTACCAGGCGTCGTTGGTGCCGTTCGTGCGCGGGGAACGGGTCCACTGATAGACGGCGGAGCCGTTCAGCTTTGCGATTTTCAGCAGGTTCAGCACCGTGCTGGACAGCGCCGTGCCCTCAGCGTTCATGTAGGTGTTGGACTGGCCCAGCTCCGTGGCGGACAGCAGGAACACGGCCCGCTGCAAGGTGGTCTTGGTGTTGTTCCCGTTGCCGGGGGTGTAGTAGATTTTGGTGGTGCCCATCGCCGTGCGGAT
>CANRYZ010000003.1 GCA_947644365.1 uncultured Oscillibacter sp.
CGCGGGCACCTGGCGGGGCACCGGCGGCATGGCCACCAAGCTCTCCGCCGCCCGGGTGGCCATGGCCGCGGGGTTCGACATGGTGATCACCAACGGGGCCCGGACGGAGGACCTGTACGGCATCGTGGAGGGACGGGACATCGGGACCCGGTTTGTGGCCGCCGGCAGAGGCGCGTGATGGCGGAAATGGACAGACGAATGGGAATGAAGCTGCGGTATACCAGGGCGGACGCGGCGGCGCTGCGGATTCTGCGGCGGCAGTTTCCCGACATCTCCCTCTCGGAGATGAAAAACAGAATTGCCGGCCATGAATATATATATTTCTGCGATGGAAAGATCGGCGGCAGAAAGCGGCTGGCAGAGCTGGAAAGGGAGTTTGCACGGGCAAATATCCAGGTGGAGCTCTATGAGGAGTGGACCGGTGGAGACGGTGTGAGAAAAACCGCACCGTTGTCCCGGGAGTACCTCTACAATTCCCTTCACCGGTATGTGGAGATTTCCCGACAGGTTGACCGGGATATAGACAATGAATCGACTGAATAGCGGAGGTGCGGTTATGACGATTTTACAGCGGCAGGGCGAGTTGGCTAAGGCCGCGTCCTATACCCTGGCGACCGCCGGGACGGCGAGGAAAAACGCCGCCTTGGCGGCCATCGCCGATATTTTGACGAAACGGCAGGAGGAGTGGCTCGCCGCCAACGCGGAGGACGTGGCCGCCGCGAAGGAGGCGGGGATGCGCTCCGCCATGCTGGACCGCCTCACCCTGACGCCTGAGCGGATCGCCGGCGTGGTGGACGGCGTGCGCCATGTCTCTGCCCTGCCGGACCCCATCGGCACGGCGGACAAGACGGAGACCCGGCCCAACGGCCTTATCATCAGCCGCCGCCGGGTGCCCCTGGGGGTCATCGCCATCATCTTTGAGGCCCGGCCCAACGTCACCGTGGACGCGGCGGCCCTGTGCCTCAAGTCCGGCAACGTCTGCATTCTCCGGGGCGGGAAGGAGGCCATCCGCTCCAACCGGACCGCGGCGGCCCTCATGCGGGAGGCGCTGGCCTCGGCGGGACTGCCGGAGGACTGCGTCTCGTTGGTGCAGGACACCAGCCGGGAGACGGCAAATGAGCTGATGCATTTGGACGGGTACGTGGACGTGCTGATCCCCCGGGGCGGCGCGGGGTTGATCCGGGCCGTGGCGAAGGAGGCCAGCGTCCCCGTGATCCGCACCGGAGAGGGCGTGTGCCACATCTACATCGACGGCGAGGCGGACCTGGACATGGGGGCGGAGATCCTTTACAACGCCAAGTGCTCCCGGCCCTCGGTGTGCAACGCGGCGGAGTGCGTGCTGATCCAGGAGGATGTGCTGGAGCCCTTCCTCCAAAAGGCCGTGCCCCTGCTGGAGCGGCGCCATGTGGAGCTCCGCTGTGACGAGAGGTCGCTGGCGGTTCTGGGGAACCGGGGCGTCCCGGCGGAGGAGAGCGACTGGGACGCGGAGTACGACGACTACATCCTGGCGGTCCGAACGGTCCGGGACATGGAGGAGGCCGTCGCCTTTATCAACCGGCATGGCACCCAGCACTCCGAGAGCATCGTCACGACCAACTACTTCAAGGCCCAGCGGTTTTTGGACGCGGTGGACGCGGCGGCGGTGTACGTCAACGCCTCCACCCGCTTCACCGACGGCGGCGAGTTCGGCCTGGGGGCGGAGATCGGCATCTCCACCCAGAAGATGCACGCCCGGGGCCCCATGGGCCTGGAGGAGCTGACCAGCTGCAAGTACGTGATTTACGGTACCGGTCAGGTGAGATAGGCGGCTTGGCGGGCGGTTTTCCAAATTCAGCAGGGAGGATTGAGTATGACAAACGATGCCACATACAGCGGGGTGAAGCTGGGCTTCATCGGCGTGGGGAATATGGGCGGAGCCCTGGCCCGGGCGGCCCGGAAGAGCGTGCCCGGGGCGTGTATCGGCCTCGCCGGCCGGACGCCGGAGAAGGTGAAGACCCTGACGGAGGAGCTGGACTGCCGGGCCTCCGGCGCCGTGGGCGTGGCCAAATGGGCGGACTATGTCTTTTTGGGCGTGAAGCCCCAGGTGATGCCGGAGCTGCTGGCGGAGCTGAGACCGGAGCTGGCGGAGCGGCAGGACCGCTTTGTTCTGGTGACCATGGCGGCGGGGCTGGCCATTGCCCGCGTCCGGGAGCTGGCGGGGGGGGATTACCCCGTGATCCGCATTATGCCCAACACCCCCGTCGCCATCGGCAAGGGCGTGATCCTCTACACCTGCGGGGAGGGCGTTACCGGGGAGGAGGAGCGGATGTTTCTGGAGGCCATGGCCGGAGCGGGGCGCTTTTTCGCCCTGCCGGAGCGGCTGATGGACGCCGGGGCCGCGGTCTCCGGCTGCGGCCCCGCCTTTGTGGACCTGTTTCTGGAGGCCCTGGCGGACGGCGGCGTGGCCTGCGGCCTTCCCCGGGCCCAGGCCATGGAGCTGGCCATTCAGACGATGACGGGCTCCGCCAAGCTGGTGCTGCGGTCCGGGCAGCACCCGGGCGCGCTGAAAGACGCGGTCTGCTCCCCCGGGGGCACCACCATTCAGGGTGTGCGGACCCTGGAGGCCGCGGGATTCCGCAGCGCCGTGATGGAGGCGGTGATCGCCGCCTACGAAAAGACGCTGGAATTGAAGTGAAGGGTCTCTCCCGACAGGTGCAACCGCCGGTTGCGGAATCTGCCAGCCCGAGCTGGTGGAACGCAACCGTCGGAGAAGGTATACTGAGCGCATCAAAACAGGGAGGGATGTACCATGACATTGGGAGAACGCATCCGCCGGTACCGGGGCCGGGAGGGACTTTCCCAGGAGGCCCTGGCGGAGCGGGTGGGAGTGAGCCGGCAGGCCGTCAGCAAGTGGGAGACGGACGCCGCCATGCCGGAGCTTGACAAGCTGGCGGCTCTGGCCCGGGCCTTGGGCGTCACCGCAGACCAGCTTCTCAACGGGGATGTTTCCACAGAGGAGGAGCCAGCAGCCCAGCCGCCTGCGGAGGACCGTCCGGACCACGCCGCCGGCTGGCTGAGCCGCCTGCTCCGGCGCTGGGGCTGGCTGTCCGGCGTCTACCTGATGCTCTGTGGGCTGTGGATCGCTCTGATCGGGGCCCTGGCCTACGGCAGATTCAAGAGGATTCTGTTTCCCATGGATTTCTTGGAGGACGACCCTTATCTATTGAGCCTGGGGCCGTCCTATACATTCCCGATGACAGTGGCGAAAATTGTCATTGTCATGGGGATTGCGGCGGCTGCCGCCGGAGTGGTTCTGGCCATATATCTTCGCCGGAAACGGTAGGGGATGAGAGAGCCCTCCGCTCCGGCCGTGCTGAATTGGGAGGCTTTTATGGGTATTTTGGATAAATTCCGCAGGAAAAAACCGGCGGAGCCGCCAAAGCGGGAGGTGTCCCCCGGCGGGTCCCCTATTTACCGCTACCAGGAGCCGGAGCCGGTGTATCACCCGCCGGAGACCCAGGGAGTCTACGCCGAGGCGGTGACGGCCCACTTTGCAAAGCTCTTTCCCGGCCGGAAGAGCTTTGTATTCCACGAGATCCTCTCCGATCTGGTCCACATCGACGTGTACGTGCTGGAGCCCACGAAGGAGAGCGATTACTACGTCCTCTACACCACCGGCATGAGCGACCGGCCCATGACGCTGCCGGAGGAGCTCTCGGACCGGGAGGACCTGAAATACGCGGAGCTGTACCTCTTTCTGCCGGGGGACTGGGACCTGGGCCGGCGGGGCGGTCTGGACAGCGATTTGCCCTACGAGAGCTACTGGCCCATTCAGATGCTGAAATTTCTGGCCCGGTTTCCCCACGAGTACCACACCTGGCTGGGCTGGGGCCACACCATTCCCAACGGGCCGGACTACGCCCCCGTCTGCGGCGGCGTGGGCTTCGGCGGCGCGGTGCTGACCTGGAGCGGCGGGGACCTTGGCCATGTGGAGACGGAGGACGGCCCCGGCGTGATGCTCTACGGACTGGTCCCTGCCTACAAGGAGGAGATCGAGTACAAGCTCAAGTACGGCATGGAGGGACTGGACGAGAAATTCCGGGAGGGGAAGCTGCCCATGGTGCTGGACGTGCGCCGGCCCAACCTCTGCCAGGGCTTTACGGAGACGTTTGACTGAGAGCGCGAAGAGGAAGGCCGCGGGTGGTTCCGCGGCCTTCCTCTTTCAGATTTTCAGATCAGGTCTCCCTGGGAGTGGTCCCGCAGGGGCAGGTCCCGGAAGATCTCCGCCTCGATCCGCTCGTACTCCGCCGTGCCCCGGGAGCGGCGCATCCTGCCGCCGTACCGCTCCCCGCCCTCGAAGAGGTGGATGAGATAGAACCAGACCTCCTTCATCCGCTGGGAGGCGGGGCCCGCCTGGCCGTAAAATTCCTGGTACGATCGGTACAGGGCGGCGGTGAAGTCCCGCAGCTCCTCCCGGGCGGCGGCGGGACCGCCCCGGAGCTTCCGGAGGAGGGCGGGGTCCGCCACGGCCCCCCGGCCGATCATCACGTGTTCCGCCTGGGGGAACGCCGCTTCAAATTCCCGACACTCCGCCGCGGTCCGCAGGTCGCCGTTGTAGCACACCGGGTTCCGGCTCTCCGCCAGGGCCGCGGCGAACGCGTCCCGGTGGATGGGGCCCCGGTATTTCTCCTTCTGCACCCGGGGGTGTATGATCAGGCAGGCGATGGGATAGCGGTTGTAGATATCCAGCAGGCGGCCAAACTCCTCCGGGGACTGGACGCCCAGCCGGGTCTTCACGGAGACGGGCAGGGATACCCGGGAGAAGACCGTGTCAAAAAAACGGTCCAGGTCCTCCGGCCTTGCCAGAAAACCCGCCCCCTTGCCCTTGGCGGTGACGGTGCCGGAGGGACAGCCCAGGTTCAGGTTCACCTCCGTGTACCCCAGGTCCCGGACGGTCTCCGCCGCCCAGAGGAGGTCCTCCGCCCGGCAGGTCATCACCTGGGGCACCTGACGGAGGCCGGGGATGGGCTCCAGCTCCCGGCGGTCCCGGGGGGTGAGGAGGTGCTGGGGCGTGGGGGAGAAGAAGGGGATGAAATACCGGTCCGCGCCGCCGAAAAACCCGCTCCACACCCGGCGGAATACCGATTTGGTGATGCCGTCCAGGGGGGCCAGGTCACAGCGGGCGATCATGGGAGCTTCTCCTCCCACTCCGCCGGGCGGAAGCCCGTCAAGACGAAGTCCTCCCCCACCAGGATGGGCCGCTTTACCAGCATCCCGTCGGTGGAGAGCAGTTGAAGCTGCTCCTCCTCGCTCATGGCGGGGAGCTTGTCCTTGAGCTCCAGGGCCCGGTACTGGAGGCCGCTGGTGTTGAAGAATTTTTTCAGCGGCTTTCCGCTGGCCTGCCGCCAGGTCCGCAGCTCCTCCGCGGAGGGATTTTCCAATTTGATGTCCCGGGCCTCGTAGGGGATGCCCTTGGCGTCCAGCCAGGCCTTTGCCTTTTGGCAGGTGGTGCATTTGGGGTAGTGCAGAAATAACATGGCGATTCTCCTTTGTCATGAAAATAGATCCAGCTGCTGTCCGGCCTGCTTGTCCTCAAATTCCATGAGCCAGTCCATGGCCGCCTCCGGCTCCCAGAGGACGCCGCGCTTCCGGCACTTCTCCCGGAAAATCCGCTCCAGCAGCGGCGCGTTGGGACTGGGGCACTCGTAGCGGTTTCCAAAGGCGCAGATGTACCGCTCCTTCACGCCGGGAAAGTGCCGGTCCAGCTGGGCGTAGAAATACTCCCGGTCGCCCTCCCGCAGCGTGACGCCCATGCCGAAGTTGACGATGACCTCCACGCCCGCTTGGAAGCAGTATTCCAGCAGTCCCCGCAGGTTCTCCTCCGTGTCGTTGAGAAAGGGGAGGATGGGGCACAGCCACACGCCGGTGCGGACGCCCGCCTCATGGCAGGTTTTCAGCATCTCGAACCGGCGGCGGGTGGTGCAGACGTTGGGTTCCAGAATGCGGCACAGGTCCTCGTCAAAGGTGGTGAGGGTGGTGCAGACCACGGCCTTGGCGCTTTGATTGATGCGTGTCAGCAGGTCCAGGTCCCGCAGAACCAGGTCGGACTTGGTGAGCACCGATACGCCGAAGCCCTGGCGGGCGATGACCTCCAGGCAGCGCCGGGTCAGGCGGGTCTCCCGCTCCAGGGGCAGGTAGGGGTCGCACATGGAGCCGGTGCCGATCATGCAGCGGCGGCGTTTGCGGCAGAGGGCGTCCTCCAGCAGCTCCGGGGCGTTGACCTTCACCGCCACGTCCTCAAAGGCGTGGTCCATCTGGTAGCAGGCGCTGCGGGAGTCGCAGTAGACGCACCCGTGGGTGCAGCCCCGGTAGACATTGATGCCGTTCCGGGGAGAGAGGATGGATTTTGCTCTGATTTCGTGCATGGCGCCGCCTCCTCTGGAATGAGGCAAGTATAGCAAAAAAAGAAGAAGGGAGCAAGGGCCAAAAAGACGGCGGCCATTTTTGGCCGTCGTCTGCGTTATTTGGCGGAGGAAATCTCCCCGGATTCCTCGTTTGACTCTTTTACTTCGTCCTCCCCGCTGGGCTGGGAGATTACGAGCCTCTCCGCCTCCCACTGGGCCATCATCAGGACATTGCGGGCTAAACGTTCTTGTCTGTCCTGCAGGTATTCAAGGGCGTCTGTCGCCGCGCGGAACATAACGAGATAGGGCTCTTTGTAATCCATAAAATCACCTCAAGAATATTTTAGGACATATTGTCCATTTTATCAATAGGACAATATGTACAAAATATACTGATACTCGGTGATGAGCATGAAACTGAGAATCAGAGACCTGCGGGAGGACCGGGATCTGGTGCAGAAGACCGTGGCTGCCGATTTGCGGTGCGACCAAAGCCTGTATTCCAAATATGAGCGGGGAGAGCGCCCTCTGCCCCTAGAACTGGCGGACCGCCTTGCCGACTACTTCGGCACCAGCGTGGATTATCTCATGGGCCGTACGGACGAGCCCGCCCCATACCCGCCCAGTAAGCGGAAGTAAACCGCCGCCCGGATATAGTCCGGACGGCGGTTTTTCCCAGGCGGCGGATTCAGTGTCCCCTGTGCTTCTCCCGCTGCTTTTCCCGGCGCAGGGCGTACCGGCGGGCCTGTTCCGCCTCCCGGGTCTCCCGGGCGCGGCGGTCCCTCGCCTCTCTGCCCTGCTGGCGCTGGGCCGCCAGGGCCTGCTGGGCCTTTGTGCCGCCTCCGGGCTGTTCCAGCTCCCGCTTGATCTGGCGCCGGCGGCGCTTGGGGTTGGCGGCCTCCGCCGCCGGGGCCTGCCCCTTTACGGCCGGGCTGAACTGCAGGCGGCGGTGGTTCTCCAGCAAAAAGGCGTAAACCTCACAGTCCCTTGGCTCGGGGCCGAAGGTGACCTTGCAGGCCTCCCAGGTCCCGCCGCCGCTCCTCTCAAAGAGCCCCACCCAAAAGGGGTCCTCAAAGTAGACCGTCAGCTTGGCGTATCCGGTTTCCATGGCAGTTTCCTCCTTAAAACGGGGACGCGGGGTCCCCTGAATATTCGGAGAACGGACAACCAAGGAGGCAGGTTACTGAGCCCCGTCCGGGGCCGCCCGGACTACCGACCGGGCCGTGTTTTTATCTCCGCGTCTCCCATCATAAAAGATTTTCCGCCGGCGGTCAAGTTGTGCTGGAAATTTCGTGGGAAACATGGTATGATGGGCCAAATCAATACTTGTGAAATGGAGGAACGCCTATGCGCACTCTGTTAAAAGGCGGCAGCGTGGTGTCCGCCGCCGGCGTGAAACGGGCCGACGTTTTGATCGACGGCGAAAAGATCGTGAAGATTGCCCGGAGTATCCGGGAGGACGCGGACACGGTGGTGGACGTGGAGCACTGTCTGCTGTTTCCCGGTTTTATCGACGCCCACACCCACTTTGACTTGGACGTGTGCAATACCACCACGGCGGACGACTTCTACACCGGCAGCCGGGCGGCCCTCCGGGGCGGCACCACCACGGTCATCGATTTCGCCTGCCCCAACAAGGGGGAGAGCCTTCACTACGGGCTGGACCTGTGGCACAAAAAGGCCGGCGGCCGCACCTTCTGCGACTACGGCTTCCACATGACCATTGACGACTGGAACGAGTCCATCCGGGCGGAGATCCCGGATATGTTCGCCAAGGGCGTCTCGTCCTTTAAGATGTACATGACCTATCCCGCCATGATGGTGGGGGACCGGGACATGTACTGGGCGCTGAAGGAGCTGAAGCACCTGGGAGGCATCTGCGGCGTCCACTGTGAGAACGCCGGGATCATCGACGGCATGATCGCCGAGCGGAAGAACGCCGGGGAGCTGTCCCCCGCCAGCCACTCCCTGACCCGTCCGCCCTATGCCGAGGCGGAGGCGGTGGGCCGGCTGCTGCGCATCGCCCAGGCGGCGGACTGCCCGGTGATTATCGTCCACCTCACCTGCCAGGAGGCCCTGGAGGAGGTGGAGCGGGCCCGGCGGCGGGGCCAGAAGGTCTACGTGGAGACCTGTCCCCAGTACCTGCTGCTGGACAACAGCCTCTACTGCAACGAGGACTACTCCATCGCCGCCCGGTACGTCTGCGCCCCTCCCCTGCGGGAGAAGTGGGAGCAGCACGACCTCTGGCGGGCGCTGCGCCACGGGGAGATTCAGACCATTTCCACGGACCACTGTTCCTTCACCCTGGCCCAGAAGGACGCCGGGCGGGAGGACTTTACGAAAATCCCGGGCGGACTGCCCGGCGTGGAGACCCGGGGCGAGCTGATCTACTCCTACGGCGTGGCCACCAAGCGCATCACGGAGGCCCAGATGTGCAGACTGCTGTGCGAGAACCCCGCCCGGCTCTACGGCCTCTTCCCCCGGAAGGGCACACTCCAGGCGGGCAGCGACGCGGACATCGTGGTTTACGACCCCGGCGACAGCCACGTGATCCGGGGGGCGGACTGCGTCGCCAACGTGGATTACAACCCCTATGAGGGCTTCGTCACCTCCGGAGGCATCCGGCAGGTGTGGCTGCGGGGCGGCCTGGCCGTGGAAAAGGGCAGGGTGCTGGACGAGGAGCCCCGAGGGCGCTACATGGCCCGGGGGAAGTGCTCCCTGTAAAAGGACCTCATACGGAAGGCGGCGGAAGCGTATCGCTTCCGCCGCCTCTTGTCATCCGGAGACGTCCGCCAGGTACTCCTCCAGACAGATGCCCCGCTCCATGATTGCCGCCGCGGCCTCCCGGCCCACGTAGCGGTAGTGCCAGGGCTCATAGTTCACGCCGGTGAGGGCGGCCTTGTCCGTGGGGTAGCGGAGGATGAAGCCGTACTCGGCGCAGTGGTCCATGAGCCACCGCTGGACGGAGGTGGTCTCCTGGGTCTCGTCCAGAAGCTGGTTGGACTTGTCCACAATGTCCACCGCCAGGGCCGCCTGGTGTTCGCTGGTGCCTGGGCGGGCCACCCACATGGCGGCCTGTTCCTCCGCCTCTGTTCGGCCGAGGCCCTCGTTCATCAGGCGCTGGACCTTGTTCTCGAAGAGCTCCGTCTGCTTCTCCCGGGTGCGGTAGGACGAGCAGATGGTGGGCTGGAGCCCCGCCGCCCGGGCGTCGTCCATCATCCTCTGCAAATCGGGGTAGGCCCGGCGGTCGATGGCGTGGCCGTTGACCAGCTGGGTGAGCTCCGGTACGGAGAAGTCCTCCGGCAGGGGGTTCTCCCAGTTCACCAGGAGGAGATTCCAGTCCCCCGGGGCGGCGGCGTCCGGCTCCCGGCCCGGCGCCGCCCGATCCGATTCCGCCCGTCCGCCGCCCGCCGCCGCGTTCTCCGGAGCGAGAATGGAGACGGAGACGCCCGCCGCCTGGGCCGGGGGCTCCTGGGCCAGAGCGCGGCGGCCCAGCAGGAAGCCGCACCCAAACAGTACCAGTCCCAGCAGAAAAAGAGGCAGGGGGGAGCGGCGGCGCCGTTTGCCCCGCCGGGGAGAAGTAGGACCGCTGAGATTCGCGTCCCAGCACCGGGCCGGGGCCACCCGGTACTCCCGGTCCGGAAGGGGAAATTCCTTGACGGCGCAGCGGTTGTTGGCAGACATGAGAACAGCTCCTTTTGTTTTGGATTCTGTTCCCATGATAGCGCCTGTCCCCATCAAAACCGCCGCGTTTTTCCATCAAAGCGGACAGGTTTTTCCATCAGAACGGCATCACCGTCCGGACATGGACATAGAGGCGTCGGTGGGGAAGCCCAAGGTAGCGCTCCGGTCCTGGGAGAGCTCCAGCGCCTCCCAGTCCAGCCAGGGGCCCATGTGCAGCGTGGTGCGGCTGATGGTGACGTAGTACAGAACCGGGGCTCCCGACAGGCGAAAGCAGGCCCAGAGGGAGCTGCGGTTCCGCTCCACAAGCTGGTACTCTACGCCCAGCCGGTCCAGGAAGGCCGCCCCGGCCTCCGCCGCGTCCGGCGGCTCCTTCCAGATCCAGGGCGAGTCCAGCTCCAGGTCCACCAGGAGCCCCGTCTCCGCGTCCAGCACCAGGGAGCGGTACTCCCCGGAGGCCTTGCTATAGCCGCCCAGGTTCACAAAGGCGGCGCTGGACAGGTCGCTCTGGTCCCGCAGGTAGAGCTTGCCGGCGAAGAGCTCGGCCTCGCTGGGATCCAGCTCCTCCGGCAGGACCCCGGCCTCTATGAGCTTTGTCAATTCCACGCGGGCCAGTTCCGCGTTCTCCGCCAGCGCGCCGCCCTCCAAGTCCTGACCGATGATGGTGAGGCTCTCCGAGAGCTCCCTCTGCTGGGCCAGCAGCTGGAGCCGGCGGGCCAGCTCCGGGGGCTTGGCGGGGAAGTTGCTGTCCTCCGCCAGGGGCTCGGTGTGGACCCTCCCGGCGAGGGTTTGGTCCTGGAGCATGGACAGCCGCAGGGGCAGCAGCGCCAGGGCCACCACCGTCAGCCCCGTGAGGACGGGGGCCAGCCAGTTTTTCCAGTTTGTCATGGCTCCACCCCCCTCAGACGCACGGTGACCCGGGTGCCCCGGCCGGGCTGGCTCTCCAGCTCCAGAGCGCCGCCGTGGAGGTCCACGATGCGCCGGCACAACGCCAGCCCCAGCCCCGCGCCCCCCTGGGCCCTGGAGCGGGACTTGTCCACCATGTAGAACGCCTCCGTCACCCGGCCCAGCTCCTCCGCCGGGATGCCCTTGCCGCTGTCCGTCACCCGGATCACAGGGCCGCCCTCCTCCAAAAGGCCCTCTAGCAGGAGGTCCCCGCCCTGCTCCATGGCCTTGCGGGCGTTGTCCAGCAGGTTCAGGCACACGGTCTCCATTAGGTCTGGCTCCATCAGCGCCGGTACGGACTGGGCCCGGACGGTGAGGCGGATGTCCGCCTGCTCCAGCGCCGGGGCCATGGTCCCCGCCGCCCGGTTTAAGAAGAGGTCCAGGGGCACGGGCCGCAGGGGGAAGTCCTGCCGGTCCAGTACGATGAGGTCCAGGAGCTTGCGGCTCAGGGCCTCCAGCCGCCGCCCCTCGCTGAAGATGTACCCGGCGCTCTGGCGCACCTGCTCCTCTGTGGCGGGCCGGGAGCGCAGGAGGTCCGCGTAGCCGATGATGGAGGTCAGGGGGGTCTTGATCTCGTGGGCGAAGCTGCCGATGAAGTCCTCCTGCCGCCGGGCCGCGTCCCGCAGCTCCCGGACCTGCCGCTGGATGCGGTGGGACATGACGTTGAAATCCGCCGACAGCTGGGCGATCTCGTCGTCCCCCCGCACCGCCACCCGCTGGTCCAGCTCCCCCTCGGCCATGCGCCGGGTGGCGGCGGAGAGACGGCTGAGGGGCCGCAGCAGCATGGCGGCCACCACCAGGGACAGCGCGCCCACCGCCCCGGTGAGAGCCAGCACCAGGGTGAAAAAGCTCTGGTACTGCTCCGACCGGCTGGCGAAGAGCTCGCTGATCTCCCGGCAGTTCTCCAGGAACAGAACGCCGTCCTCCAGCGCTAGGGGGCTGGCGGCGTGGAGATAGATGCGCCCGTCCGCCAGGGCGTCCATCACCCAGCCCCGCTGGCCCTGGGGCAGGGAGGCGGTGAGGACCCCGGCCTCCACCGGCAGCTGCCCGCTGCCCCCCAGGGCCTCTCCACCCTCGCCGCTGAGGCGGAAGGCCACGGTTCCCCGGCTGGTGGAGATGCTGATGCCCTTGGCCGCGGCGGCCAGCTCCCGGCGGCTGTACAGGGGGTGGAAGGACAGCTCCTGGGCCAGGGCGTAGCGCAGCAGGTCGTTCTCCTCGTACAGCGCCGACACCTCCCGCTCCAGGGAGGAGCGGAATTGGGCGTCGATGAGCACGTACCCGCCCACGTCGCAGGCCAGGGCGGTGATGAGGACCATGCTGCAAAAGAGCTTCCAGAAGAGCTTCATTCTCTCACCGCCTTCTCCGTCAGGCCTCCAGCCGGTAGCCCACCTTGTAGACCGCCACCAGCCGGTTCTCCAATCCCAGCTTTTTCCGCATCCGCTGGATGTGCAGGTCCACCGTGCGGCTGTCCCCCAGAAACTCCTCGCCCCACACCCGCTCGTAGATCCGGTCCCGGTACAGGGCGATGTTCTTGTTCTGCATGAAGAGGAGCAGCAGGTCGTACTCCTTGGCGGTGAGGGGCACCGGCTGGCCGCCCCGCCGCACCACGTGGCTGGCGGTGTCGATCTCGATGTCCGGCGGAAGGGAGAGGACCCGTCCCGTCTTGCCGCACCGGCGCAGCACCGTCTCCACCCGGGCCAGAAGCTCCATGAGCTCGAAGGGCTTAACGATGTAGTCCTCCGCCCCCAGCCGCAGTCCCCTCACCCGGTCCTCCAGCTGCCCTTTGGCGGTAAGGAAGATCACCGGCACCTCCAGCTGCTTGCAGTATTCCAGCACCTCGTAGCCGTCGGCCCGGGGGAGCATGACGTCCAGCAGCGCCAGGTCAAAGGGCTGGGCCTCCAGCTGGTCCGCTGCGGCGGCTCCGTCCGCCGCCCACACGCAGCGGTATCCCGCGCCCTCCAGGGCGGTTTTGATGAGATTGGCGATGGGGGCCTCGTCCTCCGCAATCAGGATCTTGTTCACAGCGCCCGCCTCCTTCCATTGGCATTTTCTCCAGTTTGCGGCTTTGTTCCATCATTTTTGTATCATAGTAACGCATTTGATCTCAAGACGCAACCGCCCGCCGCCGGATTCTGGAAAAAGCCGCCGGCGGCTCTTGTACCCCGTGGGACTCTGTGGTAAAATTGTAATAGACCCGAAAAGAGAGGATGGATGGAGCTTGAAAAAGGTTTTGCCCCGCAGTATGCTGGCGGTTGTCCCCCTGATGCTTGTGGTCAACTGCGGCTTCTTTCCCATTGTCAATTTCAATCCCGAGAACCCTGTGGACTTGGGAATGATTATGAGAGCCCTGGTCCTTGTCATGGCGGTGAAGGCGCACTGGGACTTCGGCAGGCTGGAGGCCCGTGTGTTTCCGGAGCGCTCCCTTTCATTCATCGGACTTTTCAACGCCGCGGTGGTGTGCGGCGGACTGTTGGCGCGGTATCTGCTGGAGCTTGGCGAAGTGTCCAACAGCTACAATTTTACCCTGGCGAACGCGGCGTTTCACGTGCTGGTCCTGGCGTCCGCCGCCACGGCGGTCTGGAGGCTGCGGACGCTCTCCGGCCGGTCCGGTGTGGACCGCTGCGAGGTCTGACGCATAGCCGCTTCGCGGCTCCGGCGGCGGACGGGAAAGATCAGTGGATTTATTCCGGCGTATTGGGCTATAGATTTGAGATGAAAGAAGTGGTTTTGTGAAAAAAGTTCTGTCCCTGCTGCTCTCCCTGGCGCTGCTGGCGGGCCTCTGTGTTCCGTTCTCCGCCGCGGCCCCCTCCTCCGCAAAAAAGGTCAATGCCTACGCCCCCGGCCAGTTTACCGACGTGCCCGAGGGCAGCTGGTGCGCGGACAGCGTGCGCGTCGCCTATGAGTACGGCATCATGGGCGGAAAGAGGGAGGACTGGTTTGACGCCGAGGGCAAGGTGACCATTGCCCAGGCCGTGGTGATGGCCTGCCGTCTCCACAGCTTTTACTGCGATCCCATCTCCCTGCCGGAGACGGCGGCGGACCCCTGGTACCAGCCCTACGTGGACTATGCCGTTTCCCATGAATTCCTCTCCTTTGAGGGATTTGACAGGTCCGATTTTGAGAGCCCCATCAGCCGGGGGCACTTTGCCGGAGCGCTTTGGGCCGCCGTGCCGGAGGAGGCGCTGAAAGCCGTCAACACCGTGGAGGACGGCGCCATCCCGGATGTGTCCGTGGACGACGGGGTGGCCGAGGCCGTCTACTGCCTGTACCGGGCCGGCGTCCTCACCGGGAACGACAGCCGGGGGACCTTTACCCCGGACAGCAGTATCACCCGGGGCGCGGCCGCCGCCATCGTGGGCCGTATGGCGGACAGCTCCCTGCGGAAGAAGATCACGCTCAAAGCGCCGGATTTTGCCCCCGTGCCCATGGGCCAGTTGGCGAATCTCAAGAGCCTGCGGAAAAACGCGGGGGACGCGGAGCTGGCCCAGGCCTACGAGGCCGCCCTGGAGATCGTGACGCCCTTGGCGAAAAAGAGCCGGGGGGAGCAGCTGGTCGGCATCGCCGTGGCCCTGCGGCAGATGTTCGACAGCGGCATGACCTACAGCTCCTCCGGCCCCCACTACAACGACCCCTACGGCTATTTCATCATGAACACCGCCTCCTGCGCCGGGTGTACCCGGGCCACGGGGCTGTGCCTGAATATTCTGGGCATCCCCTATGAGCACGTGAACGAAAACCAGTGGACCCACCAGTGGTGCCGGGTGAAGGTGGGCGGCGAATACTGGATTTGCGATGCCTACGGCCTGTACTGCGGCCCGGAACCCGCCCCCTATGTCCACCCTTATTTTTGACACAGCTGAGACGCTCCAGAAGCGTGAAACCAGGCCGTCCCGGCGCAAATACGCCGGGACGGCTCTCTGTCCATTTTCGAGGTTGGAAAATTTTGTGTATTTTGGGTGTGACAAGCTGCGAAAAGTGTGGTACTATGTCCTATAGACTAATCATACAGGAGGACCGTGTGTGAACCAGAAACTGACTATCCGCCAGCTGGCGCTGATCGGCTCCATGCTCTTTGGGCTGTTCTTCGGAGCGGGCAACCTGATCTTTCCCATGATCCTGGGCGCGAAAGCCGGGACGGCTCTGCCGGCGGCCCTGGCCGGGCTGCTGGTCACCGCCGTGGGCATTCCGTTGCTTGGCATCGTCTCTATGGGCATTTCCCGCAGCGAGGGGCTGATCCACCTCTCCGGGCGGGTCTCCCGGCGGTTCTGCTACCTTTTTACCTGCGCCCTCTACCTTACCATCGGACCCCTGTTTGCCATTCCCCGGTGCGCGGCCACCAGCTTCACCATCGGCGTCCGGCCCCTGGTGGGGGGGAATCCCGTTCTGCCCCAGGTGGTCTTTACCGTGCTGTTTTTCGCGGCGGTGCTGTTCTTTGCCCTGCGGCCCTCCAAGATCCTGGATTCCGTGGGCAAGTTTTTGAACCCCGCCTTTCTGGTCTTCCTGGGGGTGATGCTGGTGACCGCCCTCGTCAATCCGGTGAATCCCCTCTCGGCGGTGCCCGCCAGCGGGGGCTATGGGGAGGGAGCCTTTTTCGCCGGCTTCCTCCAGGGCTATGACACGCTGGACGCCCTGGCCAGCCTGGCCTTCGGCATCATTGTGATCCGGACTATCCGCCAGCTGGGAGTGACGGAGCCGGGAGCCGTGGCGGGCAGCACCGTCAGAGCCGGCGTGGTGAGCATGGCGCTGATGGCGCTGATCTACGCCGCCACCGCCCTGGTGGGAGCCCAGAGCTACGCGCTGTACGCCGCCGAGCTGGCGGACCCCGGCTTTACCGGCGGAGACGCTTTTGCCATCATCTCCCACCACTACTTCGGCCGGGGCGGCAGCCTGCTTCTGGCAGCCACGGTGACGCTGTGCTGCATGAAGACGGCCATCGGCCTTGTGACGGCGTGCAGCGAGACCTTCCTGGAGCTCTTCCCCGGGAAGCTGGACTATCCCAAGTGGGCCGTGGTGTTCACCGGGGCGTCTTTGCTGATTTCCAACATCGGCCTGTCCCAGATCATCGCCCTCTCCGCGCCGGTGCTGTATTTCCTGTGCCCTCTGGCCATCGTACTGATCCTGCTGGGGATCGCGGGGAACTGGTTCGGCCACGCCCGGGTGGTGTACGGCTGCGCCATGGGCGCGTCCCTGGCGGCGGCGGTGCTGGAGCTGGCCCGGGTGGTGGGCGGCTCCGTCCAGCCCCTGGCGGACTGGACCGCCGGCTGGCTGCCCCTGTACGGCTACGGCCTGGGCTGGGTGGTACCGGCGGCTCTGGGCTTCGGCGTTGGCCTGCTGCTGAACGCCGGGCGCGGCCGCCGCGGGTGAGACCTGCTTCCATGACAGAAAAACGCCTGCCGGCAGTCCTGGGGACTGCCGGCAGGCGTTTTTGCGCGTAGAAATTGTTCAGCAACTCTCCGCACCCGGCTCAACGGCGGAATTTCCGCCGTTGTGAAGTCTTGAAATACATCGGGGATTCCCGCGGCTTCACGCCTTGATTGGCGAAAATCCCCCCTCCCGCCAATCCGGGATGCGCCCAGCTGCTGGACAGGCTCTTACAGCGGCATCCAGCTGCCGCTGGCAATGGCCAGCAGCTTTCCCGTGTCCGCGTCCACCAGCTCGCCCCGCTGGCGGATCAGGCTGCGCCCGGCCTTGACGATGTAGACGGTCAGCTCCACGTTCATGCCGTACTCCACGCCCCGGATGAAGGAGACGGTCATATCTGTGGTGGTGGCCTCGTTGGGGCCGGCGGTGAAGTTGGCCACCACGCCAAAGGCGCTGTCAAACATTCCTAGGATGGCGCCGCCGTGGATGCCGCCCTTCTCGTTGATCTGCCATTTCTGGGTCTCGAAGGCATAGGTGACGCTCTGGGCCTCGTAGTCGCACCGCACCAGGCGGACGCGCATCTTCTCGTCAAAGCCGCCGTCCCCCAGGTTCAGGTAGTGGGCGGACTTCTCCTCCACCAGCTTGATCCAGGCCTCTTTCTTGTCCATGGGCGTTTGTCTCCTCTCTGTTATGTCAAAATTTTGCATTGTTCTCATTTCCGCGCCGTGAATATGGATTTGCTCCCGGAGGGAGCTCACCGGCGTCTCCGCCGCCGGAGGATAAAGCGGACGACGAGGACCGCCGCCGCGATGGCCAGCAGGATGACCGCCAGCGCCAGCAGAGTGATCCAGTTGGGATTTTTCAGCAGCTCCGCGGGGTTCCAGCTGCGGCTCACCGCCTTGCGGCCGTCCGGGGCGGAATAGCGGCCGGGGATCGTGCCCAGGGCCTGGAGGTACATGGCCAGGGCGTACCACTCCTTGATCTCGCTGCCGTTCTCGTCCCGGAGGATGCAGTCGTTGTAGTCTGTCACCGGGGCGCCGTCGGCCATTTTGGGCTCCAGGGAGAGCAGGCCCATGGATTTGCCCTTTACCGTCCCCAGCATCTGGGCGGAGTACATACCGGTGACCACCCGGTAGAGCCGGTGGTCGTCGATCTCGCTGTAGGTCGTGTCGGTATACGTGACCGTGTAGCCGGGCCCCTCCTGCCCGCCGCCGGCTCCGGCGGCGGGGGCCGGCCCGGTGCGGCTGGTCTCCTCACGGATCAGCGCGTCCGTCACCCGGTTAAAGAACATCCGGCGGGGATTGAACGCGTACTGCACCCCGGCGCAGTACAGCTGGGCCGCCGGCATGATGGGCGTAATGGAGGCGTCTACCTCCAGCGCGTCCCGCAGCTCCGCCCCGGTGAGGTATACCGCCACCAGGGGAAAGCCGGAGGTCCCGTCGCCGCCCACACCCATGGACAGCACGTCGAAGGCCTGGGATACGGTGATGTCTCCGGCGGACAGCGGAGCCCGGAGAACGCCGTCCGCCGTCACCGCCACGGTGGTCTGGTACTCCCGGCCCGCGGCCCGGTCCGCGGCTTCAGCGGCGTATAAAAAGGCGTCGGCGACCAGCTCCCCCAGGGCGCTGCCCTCCTGAACGCCGGAGCGGGGGGTGGCGAGGCCGAAGTCCGAGCGGGCCAGCACCTGGTCATAGGCGAGGCCGTAGCGCTTCAAATAGGTCTCGCCCACCTGGTCCTTCCAGTCCTCCACCAGGGCGGCGGTGTCCGGGTCATCGGAGAGCGTCTCGTCGATGGGGATCAGGCGATAGTCTGTCAGGAGGAGGCTGTCTCCCGTTTTTTTCAGGGTGATAGAGCCCAGATTTTGGCAATAGGGTCCGGCGGAGACGATATAGGTGTTGTTCACTGTGATGGGCTCCGTCAATGTGGTGTGGGTGTGGCCGGAGACGATGACGTCAATGCCGTCCACGGCCTTGGCCAGCTCGTAGTCCTCGCCCCTGCCGCCGTCGGTGCCGGAGTGGGACAGGCAGAGGATGAGATCCGCCCCGCCGTCTTTCAGCTGTTCCACGCACCGCCTGGCCGCCTGGGTCATATCCTCCAGAAGGAAGCCGGAGGTGGGGGCGCAGTCGTGGGAGTCCACCCCCATGAGGCCGAAGACGCCGTAGGTGACGCCGCCCCGTTCCAGCATCAGCGTCTCCGACACGCCGCAGCGCTCCATGGCTGTCAGGATGGCCTCCCGGTCCGGATTTTCCGGGGCGGGATCATAGTTGGCGTCCACCAGGGCGGGGAGGGGGTCCCCGCTGTCCGCCGCCGCGTTCAGCATCTGGGCGAGGCCGGCTCCGGTGTGGTCGAACTCGTGATTTCCCAAGGCGGCGGCGTCGTAGCCCAGGGCCCCCATGGTCCGCAGCTCCGCGGCTCGGGTGGTGTAAAGGGTCTGGATCAGGGAGCCGATGGAGAAATCGCCGCCGTCCACCAGCAGGGCGTCCGGGCGCCGGGCCCGCTCCCGGTCGATGGCGGTTTTCAGCCGGGCGTAGCCGCCGGACTCCCCGCCGTCCTCCGCGCTCTGGGGCAGGAAGTGGGAGTGGAGGTCGTGGGTGAAGAGAATGGTGATCTCCCGGTCTGCCTGGGCGGCCTGCGCCGCCGGTCCGGGGACGCAGAGCACGGTCAGCAGCAGCGCCAGGAGGAGAGAGCAGAATTTTTTCATGGAGCCTCCTTGCATGCCTTCCAGAAATCGGTATTCATACCCATTATAGTGGATTTTGGACGGTTTTACAATCCCCTCTTCCGGCAGAGACTATTCACAAAAAACCTCTTGACATTTGTCCGAAATCGTACTATACTTCGATAAGTACGATTTCGGACAAAGAGGGAGGCGCGCCATGCAATACGGTCCTTCAAGGGAGATGCGGCGGTACAACCACCTGATGGGGGAAATCGACCGGGTGTACCACGAGATGTCCTTAAAGCTGGGGCTCTCCGACAGCGCCATGATCGTCCTCTATACCCTCTGCGAAAGAGGCGGCGGCTGTCTGCTGCGGGACATCTGCCGCTGCTCCGGACTCAGCAAGCAGACGGTGAACTCCGCCCTGCGGAAGCTGGAGGCGGAGGGGACGGTCTACCTGGAGCCGGCGTCCGCCAGAAGCAAGCGGGTCCGCCTGACGGAGGCTGGGCAGGCCCTGGCGGCGGAGACTGCCGGGCGGATTATCCAGATTGAAAACGAGGTCTTTGCCGCCTGGCCCCGGGAGGACGTGGAGCGCTATCTGGAGATGACGGAGCGGTACCTGCTGGACATCCGGGAACAGGCAAAGGAAATTTAGAAGCTGTACTCATACCGGCTGGCCGGGAAAAAGACCGCCCGGTGTTCAACGGTTGCGAATACAGCTTCTTAGAGAGGAGCAAGGGGCCGCGGAGCCCTTGTCATAGAGCGAGTATGATCCAATTATCCGACCATTTTACCTGCGGGAGGCTACTGCGCTATACCCTCCCGTCCATCGTCATGCTGATCTTCACCTCCGTCTACGGCGTGGTGGACGGCTTCTTCGTGTCCAACTTCGTGGGCAAGACCCCCTTTGCCGCCGTGAACCTCATCATGCCCTACCTGATGGTCCTGGGGAGTATCGGCTTCATGTTCGGCACCGGCGGCAGCGCCCTGATTGCCAAGACCATGGGGGAGGGGAGGGCGGAGAAGGCCAACGAGATCTTCTCCCTGCTGGTCTATACCTCGGCGGCCTGCGGCGTGGTGCTGGCCGCGGCGGGGATCACCGGCCTGTCCCCTGTGGCGTCGCTGATGGGCGCGGAGGGGCCGCTTCTGCGGGACTGCGTGGTGTACGGCGCCGTCAATCTGCTGGCGCTGCCCTTTTATATTTTGCAGTTTGAGTTTCAGTGCCTCTTCGCCGCGGCGGAAAAGCCCAAGCTGGGCCTCTATGTGACGGTGGCGGCGGGGCTGACCAACATGGTCCTGGACGCCCTGTTTGTGGGCGTTCTCCGCTGGGGACTGGTGGGCGCGGCGGCGGCCACGTCCCTGAGCCAGCTGGTGGGCGGCGCGGCGCCTCTTGTGTACTTCGGACGGAGGAATACCAGCCGGCTGCGGCTGGTGCGGTGCCGGTTTGACGGCGGCGCCCTGCGGCAGACCTGCCTGAACGGAGCTTCCGAGCTGATGAGCAATATCTCCATATCCCTGGTGAGCATGTTGTTCAACGTGCGGCTGATGACCTATGCCGGGGAGAACGGCATCGCCGCCTACGGCGTTTTGATGTATGTGAGCCTGGTGTTCCAGGCGGTGTTCCTGGGGTACTCCGTAGGCGCGGCGCCGGTGGTCAGCTACCACTGGGGGGCGGAGAACTACGAAGAGGGCCGGGGACTGCTGCGCCGGAGCCTGGGGATCATCGGCGTGTTCTCCCTGCTGATGTTTGCCGCGGGGCAGACGTTGGCAGAGCCGTTGTCCCTGCTGTTTGTCGGGTACGACCCGGAGCTGCTGGCTATCACCCTCCGGGCCTTCGGCATCTTCTCGTTTTCCTTCCTGTTCTCAGGGACGGCTATTTTCGGTTCCTCCTATTTCACCGCCCTCAATGACGGCCTGACCTCCGCTCTGATCTCCTTCCTGCGGACGCTGGTGTTTGAGTGCCTGGCGGTGCTGCTGCTCCCGCTGGTCTGGGAGCTGGACGGCATCTGGCTCTCCACTCCGGCGGCGGACGCCCTGGCGGTGGGGGTCACGGCGCTGTTCTTTATCGGGAAGCGGAAGAAGTACCATTATTAAAGACCATAGAGAGAGGAGGCGGAGCTACGCTCCGCCTCCTCTCTCTATCTATGATTACGGATTTTTGCGCACGATGGGCAGCCAGACCTCGTTGTGGTAGTTGTCCGCCGAGTAAACCTCGATGTCCGGAGCCTCGGCGTACTCGTAGCCGGAGCTGGGCAGCCACTCGCTGATGATCCGCCGCTGGAGGTCCTGCATGGCCTGGGGTACGGGGCCGCAGCAGGGGAATACCGCCCAGGTCCCCGCGGGAACGCCGTACTCCTCCATGTCCTCCGGCGCGGGGGCCCGGGTGGCCGCGGCGATGTAGTACCCGGAGAATTTCCCGCCGTCGCTGGCGGAGACGCCCAGAATTCCCATGGGGCCGGAGCCGTCCATCAGCGCCGCCAGCCGGGGAATTTCTCCGGCGGTCCGGCCCCAGAAATCGGGGACCTTCTCAAAGCAATCCTCCAGCGTCATGTCCTCCCGCATGGCGAAGCCCACCACCCGGAAGGCCTCCCGTTCCTCGATCCGATACTCCATAGCATGTTCTCCTTTGATGGAAAGAGTAAAGGTGATGGGAGGAAAGGCCCGCAGCGCGGCGCCCCGGGTCTGGGCGGCGCTGGGCGGCAGGCCGTGGACGCTCTGGAAGGCCCGGTTGAAAGCCGTGGGGGAGTCGTAGCCGTACCGCAGGGCCGTGTCAATGACCTTGGAGCCCTCCGCCAGCTCCATGGCCGCGGCGGTCATCCTTCTCCGGCGGACGTATTCCGAAAAACTGACGCCGGTCATATAGGGGAACATTCGCTGAAAGTGGTAGGCGGAGCAGGCGGCTCGCCGGGCGGCGCCCTCCAGAGTGATCTCCCCGGTGAGGTTCTCCTCCACATAGGCCATAGCGTCGTTGAGCCTCTGAATCCATTCCATGCCCATCGCTCCTTTCTGTCTGCTAGGATAGCGGATTTCCCGGCGCCTGTCCTCGCGGTTTCCCTGCGGAAAAAGCGAGGTGACAGAGCCGCGTCCATTCTGGAATGGGCGCGGCTCAGCATGTCAAAAAACTACTGGGAAGAAGGAAAAGCCACCCATTATGCGGGGGAGCACGAGGGGGCACCGCCCGCCTCGTATTGGATCGAATGTCTGCAAGGGCCTGCGCAGCAGGCCTTTGCACCGCGTAGCGGTAAATTTTCAAAACGCGCAGCGGTTTGAAAATTGAGACATTACAGGCTGTCGGGAAAGTCCTGATGGACTTTTTCGACAGCCTGAGCCGCGTCCATTGCGGAATGGACGCGGCTCTCTGTCAGTTCAGGAAGTCCTTCAATTTTTTGCTCCGGCTGGGATGCCGCAGCTTCCGCAGGGCCTTGGCCTCGATCTGGCGGATGCGCTCCCGGGTGACGTTGAACTCCTTGCCAACCTCCTCCAGGGTGCGGGTGCGGCCGTCCTCGATGCCGAAGCGGAGCTTTAAGACCTTCTCCTCCCGGGGGGTCAGGGTGGACAGCACGTCCATGAGCTGTTCCTTCAAGAGCGTGAAGGAGGCGGCCTCGCTGGGCTCGCTGGCGCCCTCGTCGGGGATGAAGTCCCCCAGGTGGGAGTCCTCCTCCTCGCCGATGGGCGTCTCCAGGGACACGGGCTCCTGGGCGATCTTCAAAATCTCCCGGACCTTGTCCACGGGCATGTTCATCTCCGCGGCGATCTCGTTGGGGGAGGGGTCGTGTCCCAGCTCCTGGAGGAGCTGCCGGCTGACCCGGATGACCTTGTTGATGGTCTCCACCATATGGACGGGGATACGGATGGTCCGGGCCTGGTCGGCGATGGCCCGGGTGATGGCCTGGCGGATCCACCAGGTGGCGTAGGTGGAGAACTTGTAGCCCTTGGTGTAGTCAAATTTCTCCACGGCCTTGATAAGGCCCAGGTTGCCCTCCTGGATCAGGTCCAGGAACAGCATGCCCCGGCCCACATACCGCTTGGCGATGGACACCACCAGCCGCAGGTTGGCCTCCGCCAGCTTCTGCTTGGCGGTCTCGCCCCGCTTGAAGTCCTTCTTCCAGGCGGCCTCCTCCTCGGCGGTGACGGTGACGGCTTCGCCGTTCTCCCGCTGCCGGTTCAAGGCCTCCAGCTTTTCGGCGGCCTCGTTGCCCGCGGACATGGCCTGCGCCAGCTCAACCTCCTCGTCGGGGGTGAGCAGGGGCACCTTGCCGATCTCTTTGAGGTACATCCGAACGGGGTCGTCCAGAGAGAAGTTGTTGACCAGGGTGTTGGGGTCGACCAGCTCCTCTTCCTCCACGTCGGCGATCTCCTCGGCGGCGGGCTCGTCGTCGGGCAGGTCCCGCAGCAGCAGGTCGTCGGAGCTGATGTCGATGTTCAGCGCCTCCAGGGAGTCGTAGAGCTGGTCCATCTGGTCGCTCTCCAGATTGAGGTCGTCCACGGCCTCCATCAGCTCGCCGGAGTCCAGCTTGCCCTTCTTCCTGCCCCGGGCCAGCAGCTCCCTCAGCTTCTCGTTGCCGCTGAGCCAGCTGGCGGCGGGCAGGGCGGCCACCTGCTTGTCGTCCAGGCGGAGGATGCCGGCCTTCTTGGCCTCCTCGTCGGTGAGGACCCGGGAGGCTTCCTCCGCGTCCTTTTTCCCGGACTTGGCGGCGGGCCCGTGTTCCTCCGCCTCAGCGGCGGCCAGGAGCGCGTCCGCCTGCTGCTCCAGATCCAGGGATGTCAATTCCTTTTCGTTAGCCATGAAGCTTTCCTCCAGTACCTTTCTTCTTCTTGCTTTTTTCTATAGCTGCTGCCAGCGGATCGTCTTCGCCGCTGTTTCTCCGGTTCCATTCCTCCAGAATGACGGCTATGTAATCGGCTAGCGCCTGCCTGCCGTTTTTCGCGGACTCCGGCTGCTGGCAGACCGCGGTGATGTGGTTCATCTCCTCCGGGGAGAGCGCCCCGGCCAGGGCCGCCAGCGTCACAGGGCGGCCCGCCTCCCTGGCCTGCCAGAGGAGGCCGAACACCTTTCCCAGCAGGGGGGAGGAGAACTCCGCCTCCTCCAGGGGCGGGGCGGCGGGGAACAGGCTCTCGTCCAGCAGGAGGAGCCGCAGAACGCCCTCCTCCGCCCGGGCGGAGCGCATGTTTTCGTAGCGCAGCGTCCGCTCCTTGGGCTGGAGCTGTACCGCGGGGTTCAGGTCCTTCCGCAGCTCCGCCCGCCGCTCCCGGGAGACCTGGCGCTTGAAGGCCCGCTGGACCTCCAGCTTCATGGCCTCCGGGGGGATTTTGGCGGTCTCCGCGGCCCGGGCGGCGTAGATTTCCCGCTCCACGGCGTTGGAGAGGGAGGCCAGCAGGACGCTGATCTCCTCGGAGTAGGCCACCCGGGACTGGTCGTCGCTGAGGTCGTACTTTGCGGCGATCTGGGCCATGCGGAATTCCACGCCGTTCTCGCTGCCGCTCAGAAGCCGCTCGAAGGCGCCGGGGCCCTGGTTTTTGATGAAGTCGTCGGCATCCTGCTTCACAAGCTCCCCGTCCTCCGTTCGCCGCCGGGGCAGCTGGAGGACCTTCACGGTGAACTCCGAGTTGTTCAAGATTTGGAGCGCCCGCTCCGTGGCGATTTTTCCGGCGTTGTCGTTGTCGTAGCACAGCACCAGCTCCTTGGTGAACCGGGAGAGGAGCCGGGTCTGCTCCACCGTCAGTGCGGTGCCCATGGAGGCCACCGCGTTGTCAAATCCCGCCTGATGGAGGGTGACGATGTCCAGGTTTCCCTCGCAGAGGATGATGTTGGGCCGCTTGGTCTTTTTTGCCAGGTTGAGCCCGTACAGGACCCGCCGCTTGCTGTACACCGGCGTCTCCGAGGAGTTCATATACTTGGGCTCGGACTTGTCCAAAACCCGGCTGCCAAAGGCCACCACGTCCCCCCGGGTGTCGATCACCGGGAGCATGAGGCGGTTTCGGAATTTGTCGTAGAAGCCGCCCCTCTTGTTGTCCACGATCAGGCCCGCGGCCAGGAGCTCGGACTTGCCGTAGCCCCGGGAGGTCATCTCATTGAGCAGCGCGTCCCAGGCGTTGGGGGAGGCCCCCATGCCGAATTTTACCGCGGTGTTCCACCGGATCTGGCGGCGGTCCAGGTAGTCCCGCACCGCCCGGCCGGGCGGCTGCTGGAGCAGCTGGTGGTAGAAGCGGGCGGCCTCCCGGTTCAGCTCCAGGAGCCTGGCCCGGCGGCGGCCGGCCTCCCGGTCGCCCTCCTCCTCCGGCACGTCCATTCCCGCCCGCTTGGCCAGGAAGCGCACCGCGTCGGGAAAGTCCAGGTTCTCCTCCTCCATGATGAAATTCACCACGCCCCCGCCCTTTTTGCAGCCGAAGCAGTAGTAGATCTGCTTGTCCGGGGAGACGGAGAAGGAGCCGGTCTTCTCGCTGTGGAAGGGGCACAGGCCAAAGAGGTTGGCGCCCTTGCGGGTCAGCTGTACGTAGCTGCCCACCACGTCCACAATGTCGCATCGGGACACCAGCTCGTCCAGAAAGCTCTGGGGAAACGCCATGGGACAGCCTCCCTCCATTCGGTCAGTTTTTCCAAATTTCCCACCGGTCATACAGGGAACCGGCGGCGGAACAAACTACGGTATTTTACATATACCCCGCACTCATCGGATTTCCTCTTTTTTTTCACAAATTTTTAGAAAAATTTTGTGTGAAAGGAGAATTTACACCAATGGGAGGAGTGGATACAATAGAATTGTGTGATGATTTGGGGAGGGGATGATATGTCCATCGAGCTTTGGGCCGTTCGGCTGGAGCGGCCGCTGACGGCGGAGGAGACGGAGACCATGATGGCGCTGCTCCCCCCGGCGCGCCGGGAGCGGCTGCTGCAGGTCCGGCAGGAGGAGCGGCGGCAGGAGCCGCTGTGCGCCTATTTTATCCTGTCTCAGGCGCTGGAGGAGCTCTACGGCTGGAGGGAGCTGCCGGAGATCGCCCTGACAGAGCGGGGAAAGCCCTATTTCCCCGGCCATACGGAGGTGCAGTTTAACCTGAGCCACACCGCCGGCGCGGTGCTGGTGGGCCTCTCCCAGGAGCCCCTGGGAGTGGACATCGAGCACATCCGGCCGGTGAGCCAGCGGGCCATGCGGCGGCTGGCGGACGTGGATACGCGGGAGGATTTTTTCCGCAGCTGGGTGCGGCGGGAGGCCCGCGCCAAGCGCAGCGGAGACGGCGTGGGCACTATGATGCGGGACGAGACGCCCCTGCGGTACGGGGAGGTCTACTATGAGATCGAGACCTTCCCCGGCTACGCGGCGGGAGTGGCCTCCGGCAGCGCGGAGCGGTCTGGCACCGTGCGGCGGCTGGTCCTGGGCGGTGCGCCGGAGGAAGCGCCGTGAACGACAGAGAATTGGTGGAGTTTGTCCTGGCTTTTGCCGGGGAGATCAACGCCCTCCAGCGCAGGTACGCCCCGCATCTGCCGGCGGAGCGGGAGCAGGGACGGACAGCCGCTCTGCTGGAGGCGTACCGGGCCGAGGCGGGACTGATCTACGCGCGGTACCTCACCGAGCGTGAGCGGACCTATTATACGCCGCTGTCCGTTCCGCCCACCTATGCGGCCATGGAGGAGATGACCCTCAGCACCGTGGAGCGGATGAACGACCGGGCCGTGGTGGAGATTATTACCAGCGGCGGACTGCTGGATTACCGCTTCAAGCTGGTGTGCCGGGAGGGCGAGTGGCGGATCAACAGCTATCAGCAGCGGGTCCACACGGAGACCCGGATCCGCCGGTGGGTCTATGGCGACTTCTAAATCGGGCTGGGAGAGGTTCCCGGCCCGTTTTTTTATCTCCCGCGGAACCAAGGCGTCCCCCTTTCCGACTAAAGGAGTGAAAGCGGCTTTCAAAAGGAAGTGAACGTATGGAGGACAAGGACATCATCGCCCTGTATTGGGCGCGCTCCGAGGAGGCCATCCGGGCCACGGCGGAGAAGTACGGCGGCTACTGCGCCGCCATCATCCGCCGGGTGCTGGGAGACGGCCGGGACAGCGAGGAGTGCTTGAACGACACCTGGCTGGGGGCCTGGAACGCCATGCCGCCCCAGCGGCCGGAGCGGCTGCCGCCCTTTCTGGGCCGCATTGCCCGGAACACGGCCCTGGACCGCTGCGACTACAACGCCGCCCAGTGCCGCGGAGCGGGATTTGAGGCGGTGCTGGAGGAGCTGGCGGAGTGCGTGGGCGGCCGGCCCATGGAGGAGGACTTCGACCTGCGGCGGCTGGGAGAGGCCATCTCGGCGTATTTGGACACCGTGTCTCCGGAGTGCCGGCGGGTGTTTCTCCGGCGGTACTGGTACTGCGACGCCATCCGGGAGATCGCCGAGGGGTACGGTTTTACCCAGGGAAAGGTGAAGTCCCTGCTCCACCGCGCCCGGAAGGGGCTGCGGGCCTATTTGATTGAGGAGGGTTACGACCTATGACGAAAGAGGAGCTGTTCCGGGCCGTGGGAGAGGTCCGGGAGGACCAGATCGCGGAGGCGGAGCGCGTTGAAAAACGCAGCCGTTCCTGGCGGCAATACGGCGCGATGGCGGCGTGCCTGGCCCTGGTGCTGGCGGGGGCCTTCGCCCTGGAGCGCCTGGGAAGCGCGCGGAAGTGGGCGGAGCTGGAGGAGAGTTTTCAGACCGCGGACCATCAGGAGAGCGCCCCGGATGCCGGCGGCGGGGCGGATGAGGCGGACTGGGGCGGACTGGTTATGCCGTTCAACCCGCTGGAATCACCGGAGAGCGGCGCCGGTGTGGACGGCGCAGAATACTGGTTCGAGGGCAAGGACCGTCCGGCCTCCCATTACTCCGTCAACGTGGAGATCGGGGAGCTGGCTGGAACAGAGGCGCAGAAACGGGCGGATAGTAGCCCTGGGGAGGACAGGACGGAGAACCGGACGGAGACGGCGGCCTGTCTGGCCTGGTTGTCTCCGGAGGAGATTTTCGCCCAGGACACGGCGATCTTCCGGGGCACCGTCCGGCAGCTGCGGTATTATGTGGTGGAAGAGGTGCGCCCCGGCGGCATCAGGAGCCAGTATACCGCGGCGGCGGTGGAGGTCACGGACCCCATCCGGGGAAAACTAAAGGCGGGGGAGATCCGGACCGTCCTCTACCCGGGCGGGCCGGATATGAGCACCAGCATCTCCGGCCCTCTGGAGGAGCTGGAGGTGGGCAGTGACGCCATCTTCATGCCAGAGAAAACCGGCGGGGAGACCGGTGTGGAAAACCCCGGCACCTACTTCTGCTACGCCGACCTGGGGGACTTCTACCTCTCCGAGGGGATACGGTTCGTGTTCCTGGATACCGGGGACGGCCTGGCCTTTGACCGCTCCACCTATGAGGAGGCCGCGGAGGCGGAGACGCTGAACGAGGTTGCGGCCTATATCCGGGAGATGATCGAGGAGCCGGAGCGGGCACGGCCCGCCGCGGTCCCCGCGGAGCCCCAGATGGACCCGGCGGAGACCGATCCCGCCCTGCTGGACCCCAGCTATGGGGCGGAGGGCCCCAACGGGGGCCGGGCCAAAGAGGGATAAGAAGAACCGGGCAGGGATAAATCCCCGCCCGGTTTTTGCTGTTCTTTGTCGCCGCCGCTCCGGCTGGGTAAACCGCCGGACGGTCAGAGCGCGCAAAAGTTCTTTGGATACTTTCTTTCAGGAAAGTATCAGAAAACGCCCTGCGCCATCATGGCGTCGGCCACTCTCTGGAAGCCGGCGATGTTGGCGCCCGCCACCAGATTGTACCCCAGGCCGTACTTCTCGGCGGCCTCCACGCTCATATTGTAGATGTTGTCCATGATCCGGTGGAGCTGCTTGTCGACCTCCTCCTCGGTCCAGATCAGGCGCTCGCTGTTCTGGGCCATCTCCAGGGCGGAGGTGGCCACGCCGCCGGCGTTGACGGCCTTGGAGGGAGCCACGATGACGCCGGGCTGCTCCAGCAGGAATTTCAGCGCGTCGTTGGTGGTGGGCATATTGGCCACCTCAATGTAATATTTCACGCCGTTGGCGGCGATCTGCTTGGCGTGCTCCATGTGAACGTCGTTCTGCATGGCGGAGGGCATGCACACGTCCACCTTCACGCCCCAGGGCTTCTGGCCGGGGAAGAACTCCACGCCGAACTTGTCCGCGTAGTCCTGGACCCGGTTCCGGCCGGAGCCGCGCATCTCCACGAGATAGGCGATCTTCTCCGGCGTGGCGACGCCGTCGGGGTCGTAGACATAGCCGTCGGGGCCGGAGAGGGTGACGACCTTGGCGCCCAGCTCCGTGGCCTTCTTGCAGATGCCCCAGGTGACGTTGCCGAAGCCCGCGCAGGCGATGGTCTTGCCCTCAATGGACTCGCCCTCGTGCTTGAGGACGTTCTCCAGATAGTACACGGAGCCGAAGCCCGTGGCCTCGGGCCGCACCAGGGAGCCGCCGGAGGCGAAGTCCTTGCCGGTGAGCACGCCGTTCTCCCAGGCGCCCCGCAGGCGGCGGTACTGGCCGAAGAGGTAGCTGATCTCCCGGGTGCCCACGCCCATGTCGCCGGCGGGAACGTCCACGTCCGGGCCGATGAAGCGGTGCAGGGCCGTCATGAAGGACTGGCAGAAGCGCATGATCTCCGCGTCGGACTTGCCGGTGGGATCGAAATCGCTGCCGCCCTTGCCGCTGCCGATAGGCAGGCCCGTCAGGGCGTTTTTGAAAGTCTGCTCAAAGGCCAGGAATTTGATGATGCTGAGGTTCACGTCCCTCTGGAAGCGCAGGCCGCCCTTGTAGGGGCCGATGGCGCCGTTGAACTGGCAGCGCCAGCCGGTATTGGTGTGCCAGCTGCCGTCATCCGCCATCCAGGCCACGCGGAAGCTGATGGTCCGCTCCGGCTCCACCATCCGCTCCAGCAGACAGGCTTTTTCATACTCGGGATGCTTTTCCACAACGGGCTCCAGGGAGGTGAGGACCTCCTCCACCGTCTGGATAAACTCCGGCTCGTCGGCGTGCTTGGCCTTGACGTTTTCGATGACTCTGGCAAGATATGCGTTCATCTGAAATGACCTCCTTGAAATGTTGGCGCTCCCCTTCAAAACAGCGGGAGGCCCTGTGGTTCACCGCCATTCTAGCACCTTTCTGAAAAAGAAGCAAGAGGGCGGGCGGCGATTTACAGGAAATAGTTGGAATAGAGTGGAAATTTAGGGCCCGCCGCCCCGGCGATATTGACTTTTTGCCGGGGCGGGGTATAATACTTTTGGAAAATCACTTGGGCCTTGGGCCGATTTTTTGAGAAGGGGAGAACGAGATATGAGTACATACCCGATTGAAGTGGCGGGCGTCAAGCGGGAGCTGCCCATCTGCAAGGTCACGGAGGACCTGTACATCGGCGCCTTCATCTGCTTCGGCGACGCGGAGCTGACGGTGGCCTGCGCCCGGGAGCTTCTAAAGCTGGTTCCCGCGGACAGCTACGACTACATGCTCACCGCCGAGGCCAAGAGCATCCCTCTGATCCATGAGATGGCGCGGCAGTCCGGGGCGAAAAAGTATTTTATCGCCCGGAAGGGCCCCAAGGCCTATATGCCGGACCCCATTCATGTGACGGACCAATCCATCACCACCGCCGGGGAGCAGAAGCTGTTCCTGGGCCGGGACGACGCGGATCTGATCCGGGGCAGGCGGATTTTGCTGATGGACGACGTGATCTCCACCGGCGGCTCCCTCCACGCCATGGAGGCCCTGGTGGCCATGGCCGGCGGCACGGTGGCCGGAAAGGTGGCGGTGCTGGCGGAGGGCGAGGCCCAGAACCGGCCGGACATCCGGTTCCTGGCCCCTCTGCCGCTGTTCAACGCCGACGGGACCGTTAAGGCCTGAGAGATGGAAACGGAAAAGCGGGGCGCGCCGTTACAGACGGCGCGCCCTGTCTTTTTTCCGGAAAAAGGCTTTCCAGCGGGCCAAAAATGTGATATACTCGAAAAACTATGAGAAAGAAGAGCATTTACTACCTGCCGGGCCTCACGGTCCCGGCGGCCCTGTCAGCGCTGTTCATGGTTTGCTCGGCAGTGGTGCGCATTGTGTGGGCCTGCGGAGAGCCGCATCTCTCCCGGTCCTTCCTGTGCCTCCAAATCCTCCTGCCTCTGGCGGCGAACGTGTCCTTTGTGCTGATCTTCCTGCGGGACGGGAAGGACCGTCTGTTCCGCTCTGCCATCCCCGTGTGGCTGGGGTGCGTGTTCTTCGCCGTCAAGGCGCTGGGATTTCCCTCCCGGCTGCACACGGCGCTGTGCCTGCTCCTCTACGTCCTGGTGGCGGCGCTCTACACCGCCACGGTGACGGGCCGTGTGCCCACCCAGAAGCTCCTGTGGCTCCTCTTCGGCCTGCCCATGGCGTACCACATCTTTGTGGAGGACGTCCAGAAGATCGGCTGGCCTGTCCACGACTGGCTGCCGGAGGTGTCGGTGCTTTTGTGCATGGCGGCGCTTTTGTGCGTGTCCCTGGCGATGCGGAAACGGACGCCGGAGGAGGGGGAGTACGTCCCCGGCTTCGGCGACCGGAACGACGGGCGGCGGCTGCGGTCCCTGTCCCCCATCTTCGCGGTGTCTCCCTACCTGATGAAGACCCGCAACACCTCCCAGAATTTCCTGGAGGACCATGTGGAGATCACGGAGATGGAGCGGTACATCGTCGCAAAGCGGCGGGCGGGCCTGAAAAATTTCGGCATCCTCCATGTGCTGCTGGCGGCCTACGTCCGCGCCTGCGCCCAATACCCGGGGCTGAACCGGTTCGTCGCCGGGCAGAAGGTCTTCTCCCGGGGCCGGGAGGTGGAGATCAATATGACCATCAAGAAGACCATGTCCGTCAACTCTCCGGACACGGTCATTAAGGTGGTCTTCGACCCCGCCGACACGGCGGACACGGTGTATGAGAAATTCAACGCCAAGGTCCGGGCGGTGAAGGAAGCGCCTCTGGACACCGGCTTTGACAAGCTGGCGGGGGCCTTCAACCTGATCCCGGGGCTGCTGCTGAAATTCCTCGTCTTTCTGCTCCAGGCCCTGGACTACTTCGGTCTGCTGCCCCGGGCGCTGACGAGGCTCTCCCCCTTCCACGGGTCGCTGTACATCACCTCCATGGCGTCTCTTGGCATCCCGCCCATCTACCACCATCTGTACGACTTCGGCAACGTGCCGGTGTTCTGCTCCTTCGGCAAGAAGCGCCGGGTCTATGAGATGCAGAGGGACGGCACGGTGGCGCGGCGGAAGTATATCGACTGCAACTACGTGACGGACGAGCGGATCATCGACGGGTTCTACTTTGCCTCGGCCCTGCGGTATCTCCATGGCCTGCTGGACGATCCCTGGCGGCTGGACGCGCCGCCGGAGGAGGTCGTTCCGGACCAGGCGTGAGAGGAGAGGGCGGAGACACAGAAAAACGCGGGAGCGGAGGCGGGGCAAAACAGCCCGCCTCCGCTCCCGCATATCATAGGGCCCTGCTTTTTTTGTGGGTGAGATACCCCTCCAGGATCAGCGACGCCGCCACGGCGTCCACGGTCTTCTTTCGCTTTTTGGCGTTCTGGCCGCTGTTCATCAGGATCTGGTGGGCGTCGATGGTGGTGCGGCGCTCGTCCCAGAGGACCACCGGCAGTCCGGTGCGCTCCTCCAGCAGGGCCTTCATGGCGCGGGCCTTCTCCGACCGGGGGCCCAGGGTGCCGTCCATGTTGACGGGGTGCCCCAGCACCAGCTCCTCCGCCCCGTGCTCCTTCGCCAGGGCGGCGATCCGCTCCGCCACGGCCTCCGGGCGGTAGGCGTTGATGGTGGTGGTGAACCCCGCCAGAAGTCCGGTGGGGTCCGAGACGGCGATGCCGGTGTGGGCGTCGCCGTAGTCGATGGCCATAATACGCATAACTTCCTCACTTTCCGGGGACGAAGTCCTCCTCCACAGGGTAGCTGTCGGTGTCCGAGAAGTGCCACCACTCCCCGGCGTAGGGCTTGAAGCCGTGCTCCGTCATCACATCCTCCAACAGCCGGGCGTTGGCGGCGGCGGTCTCCGGCACGTCGCTGTAATCCCGGTCCGCCAGGGAGGAGAAGTCGTCAAATCCCGTGGGCATCTCCACCGGGGAACCGTCCGCCAGCGTCAGCGTCACATCCACCGTGTTTCCCCGGCTGTGGGAGGAGTATCCCTTCTCCGGGTTCGCCACATACACCGGGTCCGGGCACACCTCCCATAGGCGGAACTGGGCCTCCACAGGGCGGAAGGCGTCCCAGACCAGCAGGGAGTACCCTTCGGCGGCCAGGGCCTCCTGGGCGGAGGAGAGCTTTTGAGCCGTGCCGTACCGGAGGTACGCCTTCGTGAAGCCGTAGATGGTCTGGCCGGTGAAATTGTCCTCCCCGGCGTATTTCAGGTCTGCCCGGACGCCGGGGGCATAGTCCGATACCAGGACAAAGTCCGCGGCCTCCGGTTCGGTCTCCGGCTTAGGTTCAGGTTCCGGTTCTGGGTCGGGCTCCGGCTCCGGGACAGGAGCCGTCTTTGCGGCGGGAGGCGGCTCCTCCGGCCGCGGAGGCTGCCGCTGGGCGCAGCCTGTCAGCAGGAGGGAGAGCGCCAGCGCCAGGGGCAGGAGAAAACGCATGGTTAACACCTCGGTCATTCCGGTTATACTTCCATTTGAGTGGAGTATAGCACATCCCCCGGGATAAAACAAGCCGCCGGAAGGAGGCCGCGGAGATTCTGGAAATTTTTTTGCGGAAAACAGTTGACCTGCGGCCTGGCTTGTGGTAGAATCTCATTTACCTGCGAGAAGGGGCTTTTTTGTCGTGCGCGCATTTCGCTTTTCGGCGCGCGGCGGAAGCCCGGCTTCCAGACAGCAGGGAGGCAGTCGGCGTCACCGGCTCCCGCCGGAGAGACGCCAATAATAAGGAGGTGCCGTTAATGCGCGTAAAAGTCACTTTGAGGTGCAATGAGTGCAAGCAGAGAAACTACAATACGATGAAGAACAAGAAGAACACCCCGGACAAGCTTGAGCTGAACAAGTATTGCCGCTTCTGCAGAAAGCACACGCTCCACAGCGAGACCAAGTAAGAACGAATGAAGAAAGGGCGTGCAACGTATGGCTGAAGAAGCGAAGAAGAAAAAGGACCGCGGCCTGTGGTTCCGCGAAATGAAAAGCGAATTAAAGAAGGTTGTCTGGCCCAACAAGCAGACGGTGATCAAGAATACCGGCACCGTGCTGCTGTGCTCCCTGGTAATCGGCGCCTGCATCTGGATCTTTGACTTCGTGGCGGTGTCCGCCGTGGATCTGATCCTCAGCGTGTTCGGCGCGTAAGGAGAGCGGTATGTCAGACAGCGCGAAGTGGTATGTGATCCATACCTATTCCGGCTACGAAAACGCCGTCAAGACCAGCATTGAGAAGTTTGTCACCGGCCGGGGCATGGAGGATCAGATCCTCCGGATGGAGATCCCCATGGAGACGGTCACCGAGGTCACCGACTCCGGCGCCACGAAAGAGGTGGAGCGGAAGGTCTTCCCCGGCTACGTGCTGATCAAGATGATCATGACGGACGAGACATGGCATCTGGTGCGGAATGTCCGCGGCGTCACCGGCTTTGTGGGCTCCGCCAACAAGGCCATCCCCCTCAGCGAGGAGGAGGTGCTGGCCATGGGCATGGAAAAGCACGAGATCGTAGTCAGGTACAGCGTGGGCGACCATGTGCGGATCATGGACGGCCCGCTGGCCAGCTTCACCGGCGTGGTCGAGGAGATCGAGCCGGAGAAGAACCGGGTCAGCGTGGTGGTCTCCATGTTTGGCAGAGAGACCCCCGTGGAGCTGGAGCTGGACCAGGTAGAGGTCCAGACCTGACCATCCGGCGCGTTTGGGCGCTGTTCTGCCGGAGAGGCTCCGGCGCAAGTGGGAGGGGTTTCTCCCGAGGCCCCGCCAAAGACGGGCTTCCGCCCGCCACCACATTTATAATTTAGGAGGTGCTACTCCGTGGCACAGAAAGTAACAGGTTATATCAAGCTGCAGATTCCCGCAGGCAAGGCGACTCCCGCCCCCCCGGTGGGTCCCGCCCTGGGCCAGCACGGCGTGAATATCGCCGCCTTCACCAAGGAATTCAACGAGCGTACCAAGAACGACGCGGGCATGATTATCCCCGTGGTCATCACCGTGTATGCCGACCGCTCCTTCTCCTTCATCACCAAGACGCCCCCCGCGGCCGTCCTGATTAAGAAGGAGTGCAACATCGAGTCCGGCTCCGGCGTGCCCAACAAGACCAAGGTGGCCACCATCTCCAAGGCCTCCATCCAGAAGATCGCCGAGATCAAGATGAAGGACCTGAACGCCGCCAGCTTGGAGTCCGCCATGAGCATGATCGCCGGCACCTGCCGCTCCATGGGCGTCGTCGTCGGCGACTGATCAAAATACCTAAAACCTGCCGAACGGCTGAAAAGGCCGTTCCATACAGTGGGAGGAACTGTTTCCGAAGAACCACTATGAGGAGGAAGTAACATTGTTTAGAGGCAAGAAATATAAGGAAAGCGCCAAGCAGATCGAGAAGAACACGCAGTATGAGGCTGCGGAGGGCTTGGCTCTCGTTTGCAAGACCGCCAGCGCCAAATTCGACGAGACCGTTGAGCTCCACGTGAAGCTGGGCGTGGACTCCCGCCACGCCGACCAGCAGGTTCGCGGCGCCATCGTCCTGCCCCACGGCACGGGCAAGACCGTCCGCGTCCTGGTATTCGCCAAGGGCGATAAGGCCGACGCCGCCCGGGAGGCCGGCGCCGACTATGTCGGCGATATGGACATGGTGGAGAAGATCCAGAAGGAGAACTGGTTTGACTTTGACGTGGTGGTTGCCAGCCCCGACATGATGGGCGTGGTGGGCCGTCTCGGTAAGGTCCTGGGCCCCAAGGGCCTGATGCCCTCTCCCAAGGCCGGCACCGTGACCCCCGACGTGGCGAAGGCCGTGCAGGAGGTCAAGGCCGGTAAGATCGAGTACCGCCTGGATAAGACCAATATCATCCACTGCCCCATCGGCAAGGTGTCCTTTGGTCCCGAGAAGCTGGTGGAGAACTACAACGCCCTCATGGGCGCCATCGTGAAGGCCAAGCCCGCCGCAGCCAAGGGTCAGTATATCCGCAGTTGCGTCGCCGCCTCCACTATGGGGCCTGGCGTGAAGATGTCTACGGCGAAATTGGTGTAAGAGCCTGTGAAACGGGAGGACGGCAGTCCTCCCGTTTGGTTTTTCCAGACAGACGGGCGGGACTGCGTTTTGCCGTAAAAAGAAAATGGTTAACCGATACTTTTTGAGAAATTTAGGGCTTGACTTTTTACCAAACCCTGTATATAATACTCCTTGCGTTCCAAAGACAGCAGGTGGGCTCCGCCCGTAAGTCCTGCCGAGGATGGCATATCGTGAGATTGCTGCTCCGTCTGTGCGTCTTTGCGCGGACGGTTCTTTTTTGAACGCACCTATGAATCCTATGGAGGTGAAAACAAGAATGCCTAACGCAAAGGTCTTATCCGAGAAGCAGGCCATCGTGGCCCAGCTGACTGAGAAGATCCAGAAGGCCACCGCCGGCGTGATTGTCGACTACAAGGGTATCACCGTTGAGGAGGACACCGCTCTGCGCCGCGAGTGCCGGGAGAACGAGGTGGATTACGCGGTGGTGAAGAACACCCTGCTCCGCTTCGCGTTCAACAACACCGGCCTCAGCGACCTGGACGATCTGCTCAACGGCACCACGTCCCTGGCTCTGTGCGACGATCCCGTGGCTCCCGCCCGCGTCATGGCGGGCTACGCCAAGAAGCTGGACGGCAAGTTTGAGATCAAGGGCGGTTTCATGGACGGCAAGCCCGTGGATCTGGCCACCATCAACTCCCTGGCGTCCATCCCCGCGCTGCCCGTCCTGCAGGCGCAGGTCCTGGGCACCATGCTGGCCCCCATCACCGGCTTGGCCGTGGTCCTCAAGCAGATCGCCGAGAAGAACGGCGCTCCCGCCGAGGACGCCGCCCCCGCTGAGGAGGCTCCTGCCGCCGAGTAAGCGGCGCCCCAACACACTTAAAAATTTACTATCAGGAGGTTCATACAATGTCTGAGAAAGTTACCGCCATGATCGAAGAGATCAAGGGTCTGACCGTTCTGGAGCTCAGCGAGCTCGTCCACGCCCTGGAGGAGGAGTTCGGCGTCTCCGCCGCCGCCATGGCTGCTCCCGCCGCCGCCGCCGCTCCCGCCGCCGAGGAGAAGACCGAGTTTGACGTGGTCCTGGCCGGCTTCGACGCCGCCGCCAAGATCAAGGTCATCAAGGTTGTCCGCGAGATCACCGGTCAGGGCCTGGCCGAGGCCAAGGCCACTGTCGAGGGCGCTCCCACCACCCTGAAGGAGGGCATCTCCAAGGACGATGCCGAGGCTCTGAAGAAGCAGATCGAAGAGGCCGGCGGCAAGGTCGAGCTGAAATAATTGATCTTAACTCCGTCCCTTTTGTGGAACGAGGCATTTTTCGCAATGGAAAAGCCCGCGGCAAAATGCCGCGGGCTTTTTTCAGTATGGAAAAAGAGAGGAATTGATTTATGAAACGGGAGCGTTTCCAATCCAGACTTGGGTTTCTGCTGGTGAGCGCAGGATGCGCCGTGGGTATCGGGAACGTGTGGAAATTTCCCTACGTCACCGGAGAGAACGGCGGCGGCGTGTTTGTGCTGTTCTACCTGCTGTTCCTGGTAATCATGGGCGTGCCGGTGCTGACCATGGAGCTGGCGGTGGGCCGGGCCAGCCGCAAGAGCGCCGTCCAGGGCTATCAGGCCCTCCAGAAGCCGGGCAGCAAGTGGCATATCCACGGCTGGTTCTGCGTGGCGGGCTGCTGCCTTTTGATGATGTACTACACCACCGTCTCCGGCTGGATGCTGGGGTACTTCTTCAAGTTTGCCGCCGGGTCCTTTACGGGTCTGGAGGGCGAGGCGGTGGACAATATGTTCTTTGAGGGGATGCTGGGCAGTCCCGTCGAGATGTCCATTTGGATGGTGATTACTGTGCTGGCCGGTTTCCTGATCTGCAGTTTCAGCCTGCAGAAGGGGCTGGAGCGCATTACCAAGGTGATGATGGTGGGCCTGCTGGCGCTGATCGCCGTTCTGGCCGTCCACAGCCTGACGCTGCCCGGCGGACTGGAGGGTGTGAAATTCTACCTCCTGCCGGATTTCCGGCGCGCCGCTGAGGCGGGCTTTGGCAATGTGATTACCGCCGCTATGAACCAGTCCTTCTTCACCCTGAGCCTGGGCATCGCCGCCATGGAGGTATTCGGCAGCTATATGAGCAGGGAGCACACCCTCGCCGGCGAGGCCATTCGCATCTGTTCTCTGGATACGTTCGTGGCGCTGATGGCGGGTCTGATTATCTTCCCGGCCTGCACCGCTTACGGCGTCCGGCCGGACAGCGGGCCCTCCCTGATTTTTATCACGCTGCCCAAGGTGTTTTTGAACATGGTGGGCGGCCGCCTGTGGGGCGCGCTGTTCTTCCTGTTCATGACCTTCGCCAGCTTTTCCACGGTCATCGCCGTGTTTGAGAACCTCCAGGCCAGCTGCATCGACAACTTCGGCTGGAGCAGGAAGAAGGCTACCTTGGTCAACTGCGTGCTGATTCTCGTGGCCAGCTTTCCCTGCGTCCTGGGGTTCAATGTCTGGAGCGATCTCCAGCTCATCGGGGCCCGGAACGTGCTGGACAGCGAGGACTTCCTGGTGTCTAACCTGCTGCTGCCTCTGGGCTCCCTGGTGTACCTGCTGTTCTGCGTCAGCAAGTGGGGCTGGGGATACGACAAGTACCTGGAGGAGGCCAACGCCGGAGAGGGCGTGAAGATGCCCCGCTGGCTCAAGCCCTACTTCCTGTACGTGCTGCCGGTTCTGATCCTGGTGATTCTGATTCAGGGGCTGATCCCCGCGTAGGCAATTGTAAAAAAACCACGCTCCGCTTTTGCGGAGCGTGGTTTTATGCTATTCCCGCAGGCCCATGGTCTCCCACTTGCGGCCCAGGAAGCGGGGGAGGAAAAAGGCGATGCGCAGAATCCAGTCCACGAACATGGCCATCCAGATGCCCAGCACGCCGAAGCCCAGGTGCCGGCCCAGCAGAATGCCGAAGCCCACCCGCATGGTCCACATGGACACGGTGGAGACCGCCATGGTGAACCGGGTGTCCCCGGCGGCCCGGAGGGCCTGGGGCAGGGTGAAGGACAGGGGCCAGATCAAAACGCCCATGACGCCGTGCATCCACACAATCTGCTGGGCGTAGCCCGCCGCCTCGTCGGACACGTTGTACAGCCGCAGCAGCAGTGGCAGGGAGACAAGAGTGACCGCCACAAACAGCGCCATGAAGAGGTAGGCGTACTTCATCAGCTTCCTGGTGTAAAACCGGGCCCGCTCACAGCTGCCGGCCCCGATACAGCGGGAGACCACCGTTACGATGGCAAGGCCCAGGGCGTTGCCCGCCACGCACTGGAAGGAGGCAAGGTTGTTTCCGATGGCGTTGGCCGCCACGGAGGCGGTGCCCAGTACGGACACCGTGGACAGCAGCAGGATCTTGCCCAGCTGGAACATGCTGCTCTCCAGGCCGTTGGGTACGCCGAAGCGCAGGATGTTCCGCACCACGTAGCCGTCGTGCCGGAGGGTGAACCGCTCCACCCGCATGGGCAGGTCCGGACGGCGCAGCAGAGCCACCATGACGGCGGCCGCCGCCAGCCGGGACACCACCGTGGGGATGGCCACGCCCTCCACGCCCATGCGGAAGACGAAGATCAAAAGGGCGTTGCCCGCCGCGTTGATGGTGTTCATCCCCAGGGAGACCCACATGGAGATTTTCGAATTGCCCATGACCCGGAAGAGGGCCGCCCCGGCGCTGTAAATCGCCAGGAAGGGGGTGGAGGACTCCACAATGAGGTAATAGGTGTTGGCATAGGCGGCCACGTCGGGCTCCACCTGGCCGAAGACCGTGCCCAGCACAAAGCCCCGGCCCAGGTAGAACAGCAGCGTAATCAGCAGGGAGACCTCCCCCATGAACAGCAGCAGCTGGGCGCCGGAGTGGCCGGCCTTCTCCGGCTCCCGGCGGCCCAGATACTGTCCCGCGATGGCGGCGCCGCCTGTGGCCAGGGCCGCGAAGGCGTTGACCAGCAGCACGTTTACCGTGTCCACCAGAGACACGGCGGAGATGGCCGCCTCCCCCACCTGGGAGACCATCACGGAGTCAAAGAGGCCCACGGTGATGGCCAGCAGCTGCTCGATGACCAGGGGCACGATGAGCCGCCGGAGGTCCCGCCCGGAAAATTCAATATTGATTTTACTGGTTTCCAAGATGTCTCCTCCAAACGCCTCAGCGGAACTCCCGTGGACTCATGTGGAAGGTGTTCTGAAAGGCCCGCAGGAAGGTGGAATACTCCGAGAAGCCCGCCTGCTCCGCCGCCTTCATCACCGGCACGCCGGCGCGGATCAGCTCCCCGGCCCGCAGAAGGCGCTTCTGGCTGATATACTGGTGGACCGTGTAGCCGGAGACGGCCTTGAAGCGGTGCATCAAATAGTAGCGGCTGAGGTAGAACCGCTTGGAGAGGCTCTCCACAGTGAGCTCTTCCTCCAGGTGGGCGGCGATATATTTGAGAATCTCCTCGATCTTTGGGTCCACCCGGTAGCTGTCCCGCTCCTCCTGAGCGGTGCGGCTGCGGAGGATGTCCCGGTTCACGCCGATCAGAAGCTGCTGGCAGAGGGTGTCTGCCAGGCGGCCGGCGGCAAACTCCCGGGACCGCAGGGCCTCCTCCAGACGCTGGATGTCCTTCATGTACTCCAGCCGCCGCTCCGGGCTGGTGCGCAGCAGGTGGAAGCCCCGCTCCCGGGCGGTGTGGAAGCAGGTGTCCAAGGCCTCCTCCGGGTCGCTCCGGTCGGCCAGCCACTCCCGGCCCAGCCAGACCACGATCCGCTCATAGGGCTCCGAGGGGTCGATGATGGGCCGGTGGATCATGTTGTGCTGCACCAGCAGCACGTCCCAGGGGCGGAGGAAGTAGGTGACGCCCTCCACCACATAGGTGACCTTGCCGCCCAGCAGGAGGATGATCTTGTCAAACTCGTGATAGTGGTAGTCCAGCTTTGGCGCGCGGCTGTCCTTCAGGTGGAACAGGCGGAAGCCCTCGTTCAGATAGCCCCGCTTTCCCACCTCGCTCCGATCCAGCATGGATTCACCTCCGCGTTTTGTCAGTTAAAGCGTTATGACTATACCGCACTTTTTGTGGTTTTACAACCGGGATTCCGCACAAAACCATGCAAATATTTTGGCCCGCTTTGGGCAAAAGGCCGTTGGCGTTTTCCAGGGACAAGACAGCCGCCGGAAGCGTCGGCTTCCGGCGGCTGTGCGCGGAATTGGGGGATCAGTATCCCCTTGTCCGGTCCACCAGGTTTGCCAGGGGCTCGCCCCGGCCATAGCGCAGAAGGTCGGCGCAGAACATCTCCACATTGACGTCGCAGGTGTAGCCCAGGGTCATGTTGCCGGAGACGTGGGGCGTCAGGATCAGATTCCTGGCCTCCCACAGGGGGTGGTCCTGAGGCAGGGGCTCCGGGTCCATCACGTCCAGAGCCGCCCCGGCCAGGCGGCCGCTGTTCAGCGCCTCGATCAGCGGCTCCTGCTCGATGGCGGTGCCCCGGCCCACGTTGACGACGTAGGCCTGGGAGGGGAGCAGAGCGATGCGGGCCCGGTTCAGGATGTGGACGGTCTCCGGCGTGCTGGGCAGGGACATGACGAGGACCTTTGCGGAGGGGAGGACCTCGTCCAGCCGGGAGATGGGGTACACCGCGTCAAAGCCCGGCACCGCCCGGCCGGAGCGGCTGAGGCCGGTGATCTTCGCGGCGCCCATGCCCCGTAGCCGCTCCGCCACGTTGACGCCGATGTTTCCGGTGCCCAGCAGGGTGAACTCATTGTCCCGGATGGAGCGGATGGGCAGCTGGTTGGACCACCCCCGCTCCCGGACGATGGCCTCGTACTCCGGCATCCGCCGCAGCAGCATCAGGGTGACCATCACCACGTGCTCGGCGATGGTGACGCCGTAGCCGTTGGAGTTGGTGAGCATACAGTCGGGGTTGGCGAAAACGGAGGGGTCCTTGCAGTAGGGGTCCACCCCGGCGTAGGAGCAGCAGTACCATTTCAAAGAGGCGGGGGCCGCCCGCAGCAGGTCCACCGAGTGGGCGTAGAGCACCTCGCAGCGCTGGAGACACGCCCGGGCCTCGTCAAACTGGTCCGGGGTGAAGAAGTGGGGAATAAACCCCGCCTGGCTGGCGGCGGATTCAATTTTGGCCCGGTGGGCCTCGGTCAGAAACTCCTGACAGATGCAGATATCACGGCTCATGGATAGTCTCCTTTCTCATATGTCACAGGGATTCGCAGATCTGTTCGGCACAGCGCATACCGTCGGCGGCGGCGGAGAGGATGCCCCCGGCGTAGCCGGCTCCTTCGCCGCAGGGATAGAGCCCCGGCAGGGAGGACTGGTATGTTCCGTCCCGGGGGATGCGGACGGGGGAGGAGGAGCGGCTCTCCACGGCGGTGAGCACCGCGTCCGGGGCGTCGTACCCCCGGAGCTTCCGGCCCAGAATGGGCAGGGCCTCCGCGATGGCGTCCGAGACGAAGGGGGGGAGGCAGCGGCGCAGATCTGTCCACGCCACGCCGGGGCGGTAGCTGGGGCCCACCCGCCCGGGACCCGTGGAGGGCCGTCCGGCCAGAAAATCCCCCACCCGCTGGGCGGGGGCCAGATACCCGCCGCCGCCAAGATCGTAGGCGGCCCGCTCCAGCCGCCGCTGAAATTCGACGCCCGCCAGGGGGGAGCTTCCGCCGAAGTCCTCCGGAGTGACGTTTACCAGCAGCGCGCCGTTGATGTTCTCCCGGCTCCGGGCGTACTCGCTCATGCCGTTGGTGACCACCTGCTCCCGCTCGGAGGCGGCGGCCACTACCTCTCCGCCGGGACAGACGCAGAAGGAGAAGGCGGCGCGCCCGCCGGGGAGATGGCAGGAGAGCTTGTAGGAGGAGGCCGGGAGTCCCGGGTGGCCGGCGTACCGCTTATACTGGGCGGCGTCGCAGTCCGCCTGCCGGTGCTCGATCCGTACGCCCACGGCGAAGGGCTTGGCCTCCATGAGAATGCCCCGGGCGTGGAGCATGGCGAAGGTGTCCCGGGCGGAGTGCCCGGGGCACAGGGCCAGGTGGGAGCAGGGGAGACGGCAGGCGCCCTCCGGGCCCTCGGCCATGACGCCTGCCAGATGGTCCTGCCGGATATCCAGGTCTGTGAGACGGGTCTCAAAGCGGATGTCCGCTCCCAGCGCCAGCAGCTCTTTGCGGAGGTTTTGCAGGACGGCGTGGAGATAGTCCGTGCCAACGTGGGGCTTGGCGTCGATTAAAATATCCGGCGGCGCGCCGCAGGATACCAGCTGCTCTAAAATAAAGCGGTGGCGCGGGTCCCTGGTGCCGGTGTTCAGCTTTCCGTCGGAGAAGGCCCCGGCGCCCCCCTCGCCAAATTGGACGTTGGAGGTGGGGTCCAGCGCCCCGGTGGACCAGAACCGCTCCACGTCCGCCTGCCGGGCCTCTACGCCGCGGCCCCGCTCCAGCAGAATGGGCCGCAGGCCCGCCCGGGCCAGAACCAGGGCGCAGAAGAGGCCCGCCGGCCCCGCCCCGACTACCACCGGCGGCGTCTCCGGCGCGGGCCGGGAGGCGGGGAGGACGTAGGCGGGCGTGGGCGCGGAGAGGCTCACCCGTTTGCCGCGGCAGCGCCGCAAGGCGGCGGTCTCGTCCCGGAGGGCGGCCTCCACGGTATAGACCAGGACCACGTCCTCCCGGGCGTCCACGCTGCGGCGGAGGACCCGGAGGGAGACGATGTCCGCCTCCCGCACCCGCAGCAGCCGGGCGGCCTCCGCGGCGAGAGCGCCGGCGGGAGCGCCGGGGGGGAGCTTGATGTTTTCAATTTTCAGCACGCGGGTCACACCCTTTCCCTGGCGAGATGTACGGTCCCATTGTAGCACAGAATTTCTCCCCGGAAAACCGCGGGTTCAAAAATTATATACAAAGTTTTCAGGCGCTTTTAAGTTACGGAGCCTATACTGAGGCCAAAGCACAGGAGGAATGGAAGAGATTTCAAAGAAAGTGCAAAGAAACTTCAAACTTTCGACACATTCCCGGTATATGATCGGTTCTAAAGAGATGAAGACCGGGATACATAATAGGAGGTAAGCATTATGTATAACGACGAGCGCAATCTGTACCACTACACCTACCGCAGGGACGGCAGCGAGGTCACGCCGCCGCCCGCGGACGACTACCAGCCCGCCCCGCGGCAGGCTGTGCAGGAGATGAAGCCTGTGAAGAAGAACCGGCTCGGATTGAAGATCACGGCTCTGGCCCTTGTGTGCGCCCTGCTGGGCGGCGGCGTGGGCGGCGGAATTGTCTGGGCGGCTGTGGGACGCACGGCCTCTGCCCCCCAGATCACCCAGAGCGCCCCCGTGCCGGGGAACAGCGGCGCAGCCCTCTCCGGCGGCAGCGGCGCCCCCTCCACCGTGAACCTGGGACGGGTGGACGGGCAGACGCTCCTCACCGATAAGGAGGTCTACGACGCCAATGTGGACAGCGTGGTGTCCATCAACACCACCGGCACCGCCACCTCCAGCAACGGCTTCTGGCGGACCCAGCAGCCCACCGCCGGCGCGGGCTCCGGCTTCGTGCTGACCCCCGACGGCTATATCGCCACCAACTACCACGTCATCGACGGGGCTGAGACGGTGAAGGTCACCTTTTACAGCGGCGACAGCTATGACGCCGAGGTCATCGGCGGCGACGAGGACTACGACATCGCCGTTATCAAGGTGAAGGCGGAAAACCTCAAGCCCGTCACCATGGGGGACAGCACCCAGCTCAGCGTGGGCGACCGGGTGCTGGCCATCGGCAACCCTCTGGGGGAGCTGACCTTCTCTTTGACCGGCGGCATGGTCTCCTCCGTGAACCGGGCCATTGACGTGGAGGGCGTGCCCTTCAACATGATCCAGACCGACGCCTCCATCAACCCCGGCAACTCCGGCGGGCCCATGTTCAACCAGTACGGCCAGGTGGTGGGCATCGTCTCCGCCAAGTACACCAGCACCGCCTCCGGCGCCAGCGCCGAGGGCCTGGGCTTCGCCATCCCCATCAACGACGTGGCGGCCATGATCCAGGACATCATGACCAACGGCTACGTGACCAACCGTGCCTGGCTTGGCATCACTCCCCAGTCCATGAACGAGAGCTGGGCCGCCCAGTTCAACTACGACCAGAAGACCGGCATCTTCGTCTGCTCCGTGGAGCCGGGTAGCGCCGCGGAAAAGGCCGGCCTTCGGATGGGCGACGTCATCACCAAGGTGGACGACCACGAGATCAAGACGATGGCGGATTTGACCATCGCGAAAAAGCAGTACCGGGCGGGGGACACCTCCACGCTGACGGTTTACCGCCAGGGGGAGACCATCACCACAGAGCTCACCTGGGACGCAGTGCCCGAGGACCAGCAGCAGTCCCAGGAGGCGCCCCAGCAGCCCCAGGGCGGCAATGACCAGTACGGCAGCGGCTATATGAATCCCTACGATCTCTTTGACTACTTCTTTGGCAACCGGGGCTGGTAAACGGCTTCCCCCTTCCTGCGCCTGAGGACGGCTTCGCGGCAGCAGCTGCGGCAAGGCAAAAAAGCCGCCCATGCGGCGGGCGTGCCGGAGGGTTTTAAATAGAGACAGTTGAACAAAAGCGCACCGTGCGTCCGCACGGTGCGCTTTTTGGGATATTTCTGTTACTCCTTGACCCGGACCTCCAGATAGTAGTGCTCCTGATTCATGTCCAAATTCACGGAGGCGACGCCGCCCTCCAGGTCAAATCCCAGGTTCTGCCGGACGATCTCCACGCCCTCCGCGTTTATAAGGGCGGCGCTCTGGCGGGTGAAGTCCAGGGAGGACCCCAGCCGGGTCACCAGGTCGTAGCCCTGGAGGTCCGCGTTCTCCGAGCTGGAGCAGTAGAAGTCATAGCTGGGCTCCTTCCACATGGCGCACTCCACCGTCACGCTGCCCCCGGCGGGAACGGTGACGGGAAATTCCAGATACAGCACCCGCTGGTGGAAGAGCGTCTCGGAGAGGATGTCGTCCAGCCGCCCGTCGGCGTAGCGGTCCTTGGGCCGGCCGGAGAGGATGCCGTGCTGGGCCAGAAGCTGGGAGACGGCCCCCCGGTACATGGAAAAGGGGACGGCGTCAAAGGCGTTTCCCTGGTCCGCTGCCCGGCCTTGGGAGTAGAAGGTCTTATACTCCCGGCACAGGTGGTCCAGCACCCGGTCCAGAGTGGTCTCCTCCCGGGTGACGGTACAGGAGACGCCGTCGATCTCCTCGCCGCTGTCACAGCCGCCGTCCTTGTAGCCCTGGAGGACGTAGTCTCCAATGTCCTTCCCCAGTACCACCAGTCCCTTGGTCACCGGCTCCCGGGTGACGCCGTCGGGGACAAAGTAGCTGTACCGCCGCCAGCCGGTCTCCTCGTCCCAGCTCATGCCGTTGAAGCCGTAACTGAGAATTTCTGTGGCCTCCGGATCGATGGTAAAGGTGACGGCCTGGGTGGCGGCGGAGTACCGCTCATGGGGGGCCTCAAAATCCGAGAAGTAGTAGACCGCCGCCGGAATATCCAGCGCCGGGTACTCCCCCAGAGCCTGCTTCAGATACGACCCGTCCTCCAGCAGGGCCCGGTACTCCTCCCAGCTGTTCAGACCCGCCAGATTCAGCGTGTCGTGGTCCGGGTCCTCCGAACCGTAGGCGCTGGAAAAGCCCCCGGCGTAGGGCCCGGCATGCAGGACGGTCTGCGCCGGAGCGCCGTCCACGGACGCCGTGGGCCGGACTCTGGACAGGGAGTCGAAGTTCCCGGCGAAGGGATAGAGGGCCGTGATGGCCACGTCCTCCGCCCCGAGGTTGGTGAGAATATAGCGGTCCGTCACCTCCGCTCCCCACTGGCGGGGTTCCCCGTCCGGGTAGGCCCCGGGGGCGAAGTCCCAGGCGAGGGCCCGATCTGCCGTGAGGCCGGTATCCTCCTCCCGGGCGGTCAGGGGGAACACCGGCCCGGCGTAGGACATGAACACCGTGCCCTCACTGTGGCCGCTGCCGCCGCTGCCGGCGCTGGCCCCGGGAGCTGAGCCGTCCGCCCCGCCGCTGAGGGCGCCGTTCATGGCGCCGCCGCTGCTCCGGGCCCAGAGGAGCCCCAGGCCGCAGACCAGAACCAGGCAGGCGGCCAGTCCCAGAGTCCGCCAGGAGGCGCTCCGCCGCCTGGGCGCGGCGGACGGGGCCGCGGACATCGCCTCCTCCACAAGGTCGCTGTCCACCAGACCCAGAATCCGAAACAACCGTTCGCTTCTCATAGGCGCACACCCTCCTTTTCCAGATAGGCTCGCAGGGCCTTCCGGGTGCGGAAGAGGGAGGACTTGACCTTCCCCACGCCGCACCTCCGTTCCGCCGCAATGTCCGCCAGGTCCTGGCCGTACCAGTACCGCCGGAGGAATACGGCGCGGCTCTCTGCCGGCAGGCGCCGCAGGAAGGCGCTGATGAGCGCCGCGATCTCCCGGTCCTCCAGCTGCTGCTCCACGCCCCGGGGGGCGGGGAGGCAGTCGTCCAGCTCCCCCAGCAGGATCTCCGCGCCGCCGCCCCGCTTCTGGGTCCGGCCCTCCTTCCAGCGGTCCAGGGACAGGTTCCGGGCGATCCGCCCCAGCCAGGCCCGGAGGGCCGCGGGCCTGGCCGGGGGTATGGCGTTCCAGGCCCGCAGATAGGTGTCGTTGACGCACTCCTCCGCGTCGCCCCGGCTGTGGAGGATGTTCCAAGCCAGGGCGTGGAGAAACGCTCCGTATTTGCCGGCGGTCTCCTCAATGGCCCGTTGGTCCCGGTCCCAGTACAGGCCGATGATGGCGCTGTCCTCCATGTCTTGTGCCTCCTTTCGCAAGGTCTTTGACAATATAGACGGGAAAATAGGCGATTGGTTTCGCGGGGAGAGGGATTTTTTGAAACTGGAGCTTGGAGATCAGTATACCACACAGAGTTGACGAAAGTGTGAAAAGGTGTATAATGAAACATTATTTCCCAAACGTCTTTCCCGGGAGGTGTCCGCCATGTTCCGCCGCCGCGTCCAACTGAATGCCGTCCAGACCCTGGCCCTGGGCTTCGCGGCGCTGATTCTGCTGGGCGGCGTGCTGCTGGCCCTGCCGGTATCCTCCCGAGACGGGCATTCCCTGCCGTTTCTGGACGCCCTCTTCACCTCCGCCTCCGCCTCCTGCGTCACGGGGCTGGTGCTGTATGACACCTATACCCAGTTCACCCTCTTCGGCCAGGCGGTCATTCTGCTGCTGATCCAGGTGGGAGGCATGGGCTTTATGACCGTGTCGATTCTGGTGGCCATCCTGCTCCACCGGCGCATCGGCCTGCGCCAGCGGTCGATTCTGATGGACAGCGTGGGAGCCCTCCAGATGGGGGGCATTGTGCGCCTGACCCGCCGGGCGATCCATGTGACCCTGGCCTGCGAGGGCGCGGGCGCGGCGCTGCTGGCCCTCTGGTTCTGCCCCCGGTACGGGCTGGGGCGGGGCCTTTGGATGTCGCTGTTCCACGCGGTGTCCTCCTTCTGCAACGCCGGCTTCGATTTGCTGGGGACGGGAAACTCCCTGACCAGCGCCGCCGGGGAGGTGCTGCCCAACCTCGTCCTCATGGCGCTGGTGATCTGCGGAGGACTGGGATTTTTGGTATGGGACGACCTGCTCACCCACGGCGGCCGCATCCGCCGGTGGCGGCTGCACTCGAAGATCGTGGTGTTCTCCACGGGGCTGTTGTTTGCGGCCGGCGCCGCGGCCTTCTATTTTCTGGAAAAGGACCACGCCTTTGCCGGAGCCGCCCCCGGCCAGCGGGCGCTGATGGCGGCCTTCCAGTCCGTCACCTGCCGGACGGCGGGGTTCAACACGGCTCCGCTCACGGCCCTGAGCCAGAGCGGCACGCTGCTGACCATGATTTTGATGTTCATCGGCGCGGGCTCCGGCTCCACCGGGGGAGGGGCCAAGGTGAACACGGTGGCCGTGCTGTTTTTGAGCGCCTTCGCCCAGGTGCGGCGGAAGGAGGACGTGAACGTGTTTCACCGCCGTCTGGACACGGCCACCATTCAGAAGGCGTACTCCTCGGTGAGCATTTTCTTCCTGGCGTGTCTGGCGGGGACCATGGTGATGTGTCTCCAGGGCGTCTCCCTGGACAGCGCGCTGTTTGAGGCCATCTCCGCCGTGGGCACCGTGGGACTGACCCGGGGCGTAACGCCGTACCTGCCGGAGCTGTCCAAGCTGGCGGTGCTGCTTTTGATGTTCGCCGGCCGGGTGGGCAGTATGTCCGTGGCCATGGCCGTGACCCGGGATAAGCCCCAGCCCAAGCTGCGGAACATCCCGGAAAAGATCTTGATCGGATAGGAGGAGAGCGGAGTGAAATCCTTTTTAGTAGTGGGCCTGGGCCGGTTTGGACGGCACCTGACCAAGTGTCTGGCGGAGCTGGGCAACGAGGTAATGATCCTGGACCAGGACGAGGAGCAGGTGGCGCGGCTGGCCTCTACGGCTACCGCCGCCTGCGTGGGGGACTGTCAGGACGAGCAGGTTCTGGCCTCCCTGGGAGTGCGGAATTTTGATGTGTGCTTTGTCTGCGTGCGGGACGATTTCCAGTGCTCCCTGGAGGCCACGGCTACCCTGAAAGAGCTGGGGGCCAAGTGTGTGGTGGCCCGGGCGGACCACGAGCGGCAGATCAAGTTTTTGAAGAAGATCGGCGCGGACTACGTCATCCACACGGAGATGGACATGGCCGCCCGGGCCGCCATGCGCTTCTCCGCCCGCAACGCCTTCGACTATTTCGAGCTGACGCCCAAGTACGCGGTCTTTGAGATCGAGACTCCCCGGGAGTGGGAGGGCCGCACGGTGGTGGAGGTGGACGTCCGCCGCCGGTACAACGTGAACATCCTGGGCGTGAAGAACGGCGACGAGATCGAGCCCCTGCTGAGCCCGGACTACCGCTTTGAACCCGACGCCCACCTGATTGTGGCCGGGGACAAGGAGGCCGGCGTCCGGCTGATGAACGAGGAGACGTAAGCGAAATCAAAATTCATGATTTTCTGCCGGGATCTGGAGGACATAGTTCCGGCGGCGCCGGCCACACTACCGCCGGGGTGATTTTATGTCCGATGACAGAAGGGCGGTCAACAGCCTGGACGACGGCAAGCCCTTTTTAAGGCTGGAGCCGGAGAAGCGCATGTGTCCCATCTTTGATCCCGTGACCATCGCGAAATTTCCGGTGGCTCCGCCGAAAGACATGGGATTCCGGGTGTTGGACAATTTCTGCGAGGAGCACATCCAGTAGCGGAGCAGCGCCCGATATAAAACGTAAATATTTTTGAGACCGCACGATGATGAGATCGTGCGGTTTTTTTGCCGGAAAGGCGGCCTGGCCACGCCGGAAAAAATCCGCCATGCAGGTGCGGAGTCAGTGCGGCCTAAAATTTATTATTGACATATGTCAAAAAAGGAGTATAATCTGGGACAGACCGTGAGAGGGGGGAGATGTCTGTGCCCAGGCCCAGAAAGTGCAGGAAGGTCTGCCATTTTCCCCGGACGCTGGAGTTTGCCCCGGTTCGGGCCGAAGGAGCGGGGCCGCCGGTGATTCTGACTGTGGACGAGTATGAGGTCATCCGCCTCATGGACCGGGAGGGGCTCTCTCAGGAACAGTGCGGCCGGGCCATGGGCGTTGCCAGGACCACGGTTCAGCAGGTCTACGCCGGCGCCCGGGAAAAGCTGGCGGCGTTCCTGGTGGAGGGCCGTCCCCTGCGGATCGAGGGCGGAGATTACCGGCTGTGCCGTGGCGGGGAACAGGCCTGCGGCGGCTGCTTCAAACAGCGCTATTATGAACAGTATGCCAGAGCGAAAGGAGAACACAGTATGAGGATCGCGGTAACCTATGAGGACGGCCAGGTATTTCAGCACTTTGGCCACACCCGGGAGTTTAAGGTCTACGATGTGGAGGAGGGCCGGATCAAGTCGGCCCAGGTGGTGGACACCAACGGCAGCGGCCACGGGGCCCTGGCCGGCGTGCTGAACGCCCTTCACGCCGACGCGCTGATCTGCGGCGGCATCGGCGGCGGCGCCCAGGCGGCCCTGGCGGCGGCGGGGATCCGGCTGTACGGCGGCGTCTCCGGCGGCGCGGACGAGGCGGTGGCGTCATTCCTGGCCGGGGAGCTGGCCTATAACCCGGACGTCCGCTGCGACCACCACGGAGAGCATCATCACCAGGGCGGCGAGTGCGGCAGCCACGGGTGCGGAGAGCACTCCTGCGGCGGACAGTGAGCAGTTGAGAAATTCTGAGCGGGGCGGCGGACATTTGTCCGCCGCCCCGCTGCTTATTGCGATATGTCAGGCCAGGGCCTCGTTCAGGGCCTGGATCAGATTTTCCTTTGTGATGGGCTTGTAGAGAAACGTCTTGGCGCCGATGTCCCGGGCCTCGTTGATGGTGTCGTCGTAGGCCAGGGAGGAGACCATGATGATCCGCGCGTCGGGGTGCTCCTCCAGAATGACCTGCGCGGTCTCCAGTCCGTCAATGCCGGGCATGATGATGTCCATGGTCACAAGGTCGGGCTGGAGCTCCTCATAGCGGGCGATGGCGTCCTCGCCGTTTTCGCAGTATGCCGCCACCTCGAAGTCGGAGCCCTCCAGCAGCTTGCGGATCTGCAGCTCCATCATCCGGGAATCGTCTACTACCATGACCTGTTTTTTCATATGTTCGCTTCCTTTTTGTTGAATTTAAATCAAGCGTCTTGAGGGTTTTCCAGGGGGACGTGGTGGATCAGCTGCAGGTGCTCGCCCTGATCGCCGGAGTAGGTGAGGACGATATCCTCCCGGTGCCCCTCCAGCGTGCAGCGTCCCGCCTGAAAGGCCGGAACGCTGAACCGGGCGGGGATTTTGGTCATCTGAAACAGCCGAGCGGCAAAGTGGCCGCACAGGACGTTGATGTACTCCTTTGCCACGTCCTCCATGTCCTGCCGGCTGATCTCATCCACCTGCATCATATACTGAGCCGCCCGGGTAAACAGATTTTTCTCCGCGCACACGGAAAAGGTCATATGAAATCCCTTTTCAAAGGTGATATATACCGTATAGATCTCGCCCTTCGGTTCCGCGGTATCCGGGCGGAGCTGCACGCCCGCCGCCTGGGGCGTGATCTCCCGGGTGATCCGGTCGTAGATCTCCGCCAGGTCCTCTCGCGGTATGAAAGCGCTCATAGGCCGCCTCCTCTCGTCCGATCTCCATGGCCTTGGCTACATGACCACGATCTCGCCGCATACCATTTTGACAACGCACTGTCGGGTTTCCTGCCGCAGGCGCAGGACCTCGTCCCCAAAACTGATCTCCGTCCCGGGATAGGCCAGGGAGCACTCCAGCCGCCCGCTCTCCTGCTCCTGCAGGGTCAGCTTGATCTCGGCCAGGTCCTCCTCCAACTGCTTGAGCTTGAGCTCGGCCACAGAGAGCTTCATCCGGGTCTTGCCCAGGATGGTGGACTTGGTGGGGCTGTCCAGCTGGCACTCCAGCTTTTCCAGCTCCATCTCCAGCTCTTTCAGCTCCTTTTGGATGATCTCCCGCTCGAAGTTGGTGCAGGGAAGCCCGCCCAGGGCGATGGAGTTTCTGCACTCCGACGGGGCGCCCACAGTGTTGACGTTCACCATTTTGGCCGCCCAGACCCGGCCGCCCATGATGCATCCCCGGCCGGAGCGGACCCGAACCTCCCCGTCGCAGTAGATGCTGCCGTTGATGATGCAGTCGGTCTGCAGGTTTTCCCGGACGTAGATGGTGGCGTTTTCGATGTACTTGGAGAAGATGCTCCGGTGGGACCGGACGATGGTGGTGCCGTCGCCCAGGATGCCCTTGACCACCACCAGGTCGCCGCCCGCCTCCACCGAGCTGCCGGCCTCAATGACGCCGCCCACGTGGACGTTTCCCATGGCACGGACGGTGAAACCGCTGAGCACGTCGCCCTCGATGTTGATGTCCCCCAAGAAGTTGATGTCGCCGGTGGAGAAATCCACATTGCCCTGGATGTCCAATACCGGCTTGACCTGGAAGCTGCGGCCGGTGAACTCCACATGCCCCGCCATGGAGGCGATGAGGGTGAGCCCGTCCTCACTGATCTCGGTGTTCCGTCCCTTGGGCAGGGGCACGGGCTTGCCGCTCTTGGCGGGAATCTCCTGGTCCAGTACCGTCCGTCCCGGATTGCCCTCTGTGGGCTGGATCAGCCGGCAGATCTCCTGTCCCAGCTTTACGTTTCGGATCAGATTCAGGTTGGTGTAGTCCACCTGCCCGTACTCGTCCACCTCCAGCACCCGCTCGATGACCCGGGGGAAGTAGTCCACGATGTTGCCGTTCTGCCCGTCGAAGGCGGGCTTGCCCTTGGCCACGGGGAAGAGGTGGAAATACCGCTCCTTGTCGTGGGACAGCCGGTCCACCAGGGATTCGTCCACACCGTAGGAGATGTCCTGGCCCAGCATGGACCGCAGGAGCAGCTCGCGGTTCAGCTCCTGCCCCTGTCCGACAGGGGGAAATACGATGACCCAGGCGTAGAGCTTATCCGAGGAGATGAAAAAGTAGGGCAGGGCGTCCAGCGCCAGAGGCTCCTCCTGGGGGAGGGGCTCCTGATCCTGCTTTTTTTTCGGCTTGCTTTTGGTTTCGCTGTCCCGGATCGTCTTCAGCCGCGCGCTGCACACGTTGGTCATGGCCGAGCGCAGGCGTCCCAGCTCCCGCTGGAGCAGCTCCGCGGGAAGAACGCCGTCCTCGTCCAGGGAGAGGCGGGGCGCCGGCAGATAGCCGGAGGTTCTCCGGCGCAGGTCGTAGAGGCGGAAGAGGGGGTGCTCCGGGGGCAGCTCCAGCCGGGCGGGGTCAATGCTGCCCGCCGCCGGGGGCTCCGCGGCACTCTCCGCCGCCGGAGAGCTCAGCTCTGCTTCTGTCTCACCGCCGGGGTCCGTCTCTGATTTTGGGCCGAACAGGATGTTTGCAATCGTTTCCTTCAATGACATTCGCAGCACCGCCGTTTCCGATAATAATACACTTTCATTATACGCGGGCGGCGCACGTTTGGCAAGACGGCAGTTTTTGATTTTTTCCGTTAGGACCCTGTGCCGGGCGTGTGACAGGGGGCGGAATCGGATTATTTGCGGCAAATATGGAAAATACGGTTGACAAAAATGAAATTTTTGTTAAAATAGATAAGGTTCAAAAGGCGTACGCCTTTTTTCATGGTTTGTGGACAAACCATGAGGAGGGGTTCTGTGCGCCGGGATCAGAAAAAAATTTGGAGGTTTGCAATGAAGAAGTTTCTCAGCATGCTGTTGGCGCTGGTGATGGTTCTGGCCCTCGCCGGCTGCGGCGGCAAGAACGACGCGCCCGCCGCCACTCCCGCCCCGGACGCGGGCACCAGCACCGACCAGCCCCAGGAGGGCGGCGACGCCGCTCCCGCCGAGGATTGGCACATCGGCATCATCACCGGCACCGTGTCCCAGTCCGAGGATGACCTGCGCGGCGCCGAGGCCATTCAGGCCAAGTACGGCGGGGACAAGGTCAAGCTGGCCACCTACCCCGACAACTTCACCGAGGAGCTGGAGACCACCATCCAGACCATCGTCAACATGTCCGACGATCCTCAGATGAAAGCCATCATCGTCAACCAGTCCGTCCCCGGCACCGCCGAGGCGTTCACCCAGATCAAGGAGCGCCGCCCCGACATCTTGTGCATCGCCGGCGAGGCCCATGAGGATCTGCCCGTTGTGGGCGCCTCCGCCGACCTGGTCTGCAACAACGACTTCGTCTCCCGCGGCTACCTGATCATCCGCACCGCCCACGAGCTGGGCTGCGATACCTTCGTCCACATCTCCTTCCCCCGGCACATGTCCTATGAGACCATGAGCCGCCGTGTGGCCGTCATGCAGGAGGCCTGCAAGGAGTTCGGCATGGAGTTCGTTCTCGAGACCGCTCCCGATCCCACCACCGACGTGGGCGTTACCGGCGCCCAGGCCTACGTGCTGGAGAAGGCTCCCGAGTGGATTCAGAAGTACGGCCAGAACTCCGCTTACTTCTGCACCAACGACGCCCACACCGCTCCTCTGCTGCAGCGCCTGCTGGAGCTGGGCGGCTACTTCATCGAGGCCGACCTGCCCTCTCCTCTGATGGGCTATCCCAACGCTCTGGGCGATCTGGACCTGACTGCCGAGGCCGGCGACTTTGACGCCATCCTGGCCAAGGTGGAGAAGGCCGTTGTGGACGCCGGCGGCGCCGGCCGCTTCGGCACCTGGGCGTACTCCTACGGCTACTGCCTGTCCGCCGGCCTGTCTCAGCACGCCATCAACGTCATCGAGGGCAAGAGCGAGATCACCAACATGGACGATGTCGCCGCCGCCCTGCAGGAGTATTCTCCCAAGGCCGCGTGGAACGGCTCCGGTTACACCAACGCCGACACCGGCGTGAAGGAGGACAACGTCTTCCTCATCTATCAGGACACCTATATCATGGGCGATCCCGGCCAGTTCATGGGCGCCACCGACGTTGAGGTGCCTGAGAAGTACTACACCGTGAAATAATTCCCGCGCAGTCATTTTGTAGAGAATCGGCAATGGAAACAGGGGGGAGGTTCATCCTCCCCCTGTTTCTTACAACCTGTATTCACAACTGAAAATGGCGGAAGGACGAGGGTTTTCCCGGCGGCGGGAAGGCCCGGACGGCGTTTGCGGTTGTGAATACAGGGTTTTAGATAAGGGGTGTGATTTCAATAGGCAATTCAAATGCTCCTCTGCTGGAGATGCGCAGCATCAAGAAGGACTTTTTCGGCAACCAGGTTCTCACCGACATCAACTTCACGCTGGGCGAGGGAGAGGTCCTGGGCCTGTGCGGCGAGAACGGCGCGGGAAAGTCCACGCTGATGAAGATTCTCTTCGGCATGGATGTGATTCGGGAGACCGGCGGTTATGAGGGCGACATCTTTATCAACGGTGAGAAAGCCGTGTTCAATACGCCCTTTGACGCGCTGAAAGCGGGCATCGGTATGGTTCACCAGGAGTTCTCCCTGATTCCCGGCTTCACCGCCACGGAGAATATCCTGCTCAACCGGGAGCCCCAGAGGCGGAACGTGGTCTCCCAGATTTTCGGCGACCGGCTCAACACATTGGACTACAAGGAGATGGACCGCCGCTCCGCGGAGGCCATCAAGAAGATGGGTGTGGAGATCGACGCCAAGATGGTGATCAGCAGCATGCCCGTGGGCCACAAGCAGTTTACGGAGATCGCCCGGGAGCTCAGCAAGGACCAGCTCAAGCTGCTGATTCTGGACGAGCCCACCGCCGTGCTGACGGAGAAGGAGGCGGAGGCCCTGCTGGAGTCCATCCGGGGGATGTCCGCCCAGGGAATCTCCGTGATCTTCATCACCCACCGCCTCCATGAGATTCTCGCCGTGTGCGATAAGGTGGTGGTCATGCGGGACGGCCACGTGGTCCGGGACGTGCCCGCCAAGGAGACCAGCGTGGACGACATCACCCGCTGGATGGTGGGCCGGGACGTGCAGAGCGGCTCCGCCGTTCCGGAGGCGAAGGCCGAACCGTCCGACGCGAAAACCATCATGTCCATCAAGAACCTCTGGGTGGATATGCCCGGCGAGACGGTGCGCAATGTCTCCTTGGATGTGCGCGAGGGCGAGATTTTGGGCATCGGAGGCCTGGCCGGCCAGGGCAAGCTTGGCATTCCCAACGGCATCATGGGCCTCTATGAGGCCGGCGGTACCGTGGTATTCGACGGTCAGGAGATCTCGCTGAATAACCCGCGCAAGTGCCTGGACTCCTCTCTGGCCTTTGTGTCCGAGGACCGCCGGGGCGTGGGATTGCTGCTGGACGAGACCCTGGAGTGGAACATCGCCTTTCCCGCCATGCAGATTCAGGACAAATTCCTGAAAAAGCTGTTTGGCGGAGCCATTAAGTGGCGGGACGAGAAGGGCATCCACGCCGTGACGCAGAAGTACATTGACGCGCTGCAGATCAGGTGCACCAGCTCCAAGCAGAAGGCCAAGGAGCTCTCCGGCGGCAACCAGCAGAAGGTGTGCCTGGCCAAGGCCTTCGCCCTGGAGCCCAAGTTCCTCTTTGTGTCGGAGCCCACCCGGGGCATCGACGTGGGCGCCAAATCCCTGGTGCTGGAGGCGCTGAAGAAGTTCAACCGGGAGAGCGGCGTCACGGTGGTGATGATCTCCTCCGAGCTGGAGGAGCTGCGGCAGACCTGCGACCGTATCGCCATTGTCTCCGGCGGTCAGGTCTCGGGCATTCTGCCCGCGGCGGCGTCCTCGGAGGAATTCGGCACGCTGATGATCAGCCAAGTTGTGTAAGGAGGGTATCGACATGAGCAAATCAGAACAACTGCGTCAAACCCGGTTCGGTCAGCTCGTCGATGCCTTCGGCCTGCCGAGACTGATTATCACCGGATTTTTGATCTTCCTCTTCATTATGGCCCCCATTACCGGGTCCGACCTGCCCACTCAGATCACCAACGTCATCAACCGTTTCAGCTGGAACGCCGTGCTGGTGCTGGCCATGGTGCCTATGATCCACTCCGGCTGCGGACTGAACTTCGGCGTGCCTCTGGGCGTTTTGGCGGGCCTTTTGGGCGGTACGCTGGCCATTGAGATGGGCTTCACCGGGCCCATGAGCTTTGTGATGGCCATTGTGGTGTCCACTCCCTTTGCCATTCTCTTCGGCGGCGGCTACGGCGCGCTGCTGAACAAGATCAAGGGCGGAGAGATGATGGTGGCCACCTATGTGGGTTTTTCATCGGTGTCCTTCATGTGCATCATGTGGCTGCTGATTCCCTATAAAAACCCCTCTATCGTCATGGCGTACACCGGCGTGGGACTGCGGAATATGTTCGCCCTGGACAGCTTCTACGCGGGCGTTCTCTCCAAGTTTCTGGAGATTGACCTGAACCCCCTGGGCATCAATCTGGTGATTCCCGTCGGGTCGCTGCTGTTCTTCGCCTTGCTGGCCTTTTTGATGTGGGCGTTCCTCCACACCAAGACCGGCACCGCCATGACCGCCGTGGGCTCCAATCCCACCTTCGCCAAGGCCTCCGGCATCAATGTGGACAAGATCCGGCTGCTGTCCGTGGTCCTCTCCACATGGCTGGGCGCTGTGGGTATCCTGGTCTATCAGCAGGGCTTTGGCTTTGTGCAGCTCTACACGGCTCCCCTCAATATGGCCATGCCGGCGGTGGCGGCCATCCTCATCGGCGGCGCGTCGGTGAATAAGGCCTCCGTTGCCAACGTTATCATCGGAACCTTCCTGTTCCAGGGGCTTGTGACCATGACGCCCACAGTGATAACCGCCCTGATCCACACGGACGTGAGCGAGGTTATCCGCATCATCGTCTCCAACGGCATGGTGATCTACGCCCTGACGAGAAAGACGGAGGGAGCGAAATGAAGATGAAAAAGAATTTTAACGGTTTCGACTTCCTGCAAAACAACCTGGTGCCCCTGATGTTCATCATCATCTGCGCCATCTGCATCCCCCTCTCCGGCTTCTCTACCAGCTACCTGCTCAACGAGGTGGTCACCCGCATGGGCCGGAACATCTTCCTGATCCTCAGCCTCCTGATCCCCATTATGGCGGGTATGGGACTGAACTTCGGCATGACCCTGGGCGCCATGGCGGGGCAGGTGGCCCTGATCTTTGTCACCGACTGGCAGATCTGGGGTATTCCCGGCGTGGTGCTGGCCATGATCCTCTCTGTACCTCTATCCGCCCTTCTGGGCCTCATGTGCGGCAAGCTCATGAATATGGCCAAGGGCCGTGAGATGATCCTGGGCTATATGATGAACTACTTCGTCACGGGCCTCTACCAGCTGCTGGTGCTCTACTTTATGGGCTCCATCATCCCCATCAAGCACGCCTCCATCCGCCTGCCCAGAGGCTTCGGCATTCGGACCACCGTGAACCTGACCAATATGCGCCAGTGCCTGGACAATGAATTCGCCATCCTCTACAAGGGCGTGAAGATCCCGGTTTTGAATTTCATCATCATCGCCCTGCTGTGCCTGTTTATCGTCTGGTTCCGCCGCACGAAGCTGGGCCAGGATATGCGGGCCGTGGGCCAGGACATGGAGGTGGCTCAGGCCGCCGGCATCAATGTGGACCGTACCCGGATCATCTCCATTATCATCTCCACGGTCTTTGCCGGCTTCGGCCAGATCATCTATCTCCAGAACATCGGCAACTTCCCCACCTACACCGCCCACTCCCAGATCGGCATGTTCTGCATCGCCGCGCTGCTGGTCGGCGGCGCCAGCGTGGAGAGGGCCTCCATCGGAAACGTCTTTTTGGGTGTCATCCTGTTCCACACCATGTTCATCGTGGCGCCCAGAGCCGGCGTTGCCATCACCGGCGACGCCATGATCGGCGAGTATTTCCGCGTGTTCGTCTCCTACGGCGTTATTACCCTGGCCCTTATCATGTATGAGATCAAAAAGCGCCGGGCCAGGAGCCACGGCGGTGAGCTGCTGGCCCGGGCCCAGAGGGAAGGGGGCGTCCAGTCATGAGAGGAAAGACGCTTCTGATCCGTCTGGCCGCTCTGGCGGTCTGCGTTGCCGTGGCCGCAACCATGATGGTCATCGGCCGCGGCCACACCCTCTACTTTGACAACAAGACCATCGAGAATTACCAGGGCAACGAGTACAAGGCCTTTGAGCGCGTGGTGGTCACCATCGATGGCGAGGAGGTCGCCAAGCTGGGCAAGCGGGAGCGCGGCATGGCCACCTGGATCGGCCAGAGCTTCAAGATGACCCTGGAGATCACCGAGAAGAAGGGCGACGAGCCCCGGATTGAGGAGATCTCCATGGACCTGCCCTACAGCGTGGACGGCATCGTGATCAACCTGCCCGCCTATCTGGCCGGGCTTCCCGAGGACGCCTGGTTCTCCGAGTTTGTCCCCATGGTGGAGGAGGAACCCGGAGAGGACGAACCGCTCCCCGGCGAGGGCGACGAGTTCGGCCTGGAGGGCGACCTGGGCATGGAAGGCGACCTGGGCGCCTGATTTTCCCGGGAAATACGTGTAAAAGTCCGTTGAAAAGTGGTATGATACTTTGTGCGACGGCAAAAAATCTCTACAGCCTGCCGGACCGTTTCGGCAGGCTGTACCTTTAGGGAGGATTATTATGGCGGTTTTATCCCATCTGGAACCCAAGGCGGTATTCGAGTATTTTGAAAAGCTGTGCGCCGTGCCCCACGGCAGCGGCAACACCAAGATCATCAGCGACCTGTGCGTGGAATTTGCCAAGGAGCTGGGCCTCAGGTGGCGTCAGGACGAGCTCAACAACGTCGTCATCTGGAAAGACGGTACCCCCGGTTATGAGAGCGCGGAGCCCGTGATTCTCCAGGGCCATATGGACATGGTCTGCGCCAAAACGGAGGACTGCCCCAAGGACATGGCCCGGGAGGGCCTGGACCTGGCCACCGACGGCGAGTACGTCTGGGCGGAGGGGACGTCCCTGGGCGGGGACAACTGCATCGCCGTGGCCATGGCCCTGGCGATTCTGGCGGATAAGACCATGCCCCACCCGCCTCTGGAGGCGGTGTTCACCGTGGACGAGGAGGTGGGCATGGAGGGCGCCTTCGGCCTGGACTGCTCCGACCTCAAGGGCCGCCAGCTTCTGAATCTGGACTCCGAGGAGGAGGGGATCTTCACCGTCTCCTGCGCCGGCGGCGTGCGGATGGACTGCCTGCTCCCCGGCGCGCAGAAGCCCCTGGAGGGGGAGACGGGCTATGCCGTCTCCATCTCCGGCCTCCAGGGAGGCCACTCCGGCGCGGAGATCGACAAGGGCCGGGCCTCCGCCAACCAGCTGGCGGGGCGGGTGCTGTACAGCGCCATGGAGCGCGTGCCGGGCCTGCGCCTGGCGGACGTCCGGGGCGGAAGGTTTGACAACGTCATCTGCCCCTTCAACGAGTCTCTGGCGGCTGTCCCGGTGGGAAGGGAGGCGGACTTTGAGGCCTTCATCGCGGAGTTTGACGGTATTCTGAAAAACGAGTACGCCGGCTGCGACGAGGGCGTTACCGTCGCCTGCCGGCGCGCCGCGCTGGACGCCGCCCTCTCCCCGGAGGACACTCACCGGGTCCTGCGGACGCTGCTGGCCCTGCCCCAGGGCGTTCAGGCCATGAATGTGGACTTCCCCGGTCTGGTGCAGACCTCTTTGAATCTGGGCGTCATGGGAATGGAGGAGGACGGGCTGCACCTGACGCTGTCCCTGCGCTCCTGCATCGCCTCCCAGAAGGCGATGCTGCGCCAGCGGGTGCGGGCCATCGTCGAGACCGGCGGCGGCACGGCGGAGGAGCGGAGCGACTATCCCGGCTGGCAGTATCAGCGGGACTCCGCTCTGCGCCGGCGGCTGATGGAGACCTATCACGATCTCACCGGCAGGGAGGCCGTTATTGAGGCCACCCACGGCGGCCTGGAGTGCGGGCTGTTCATCGAGAAGATCCCCGGCCTGGACGCTGTGTCCCTGGGGCCGGAGCTGCGGGACATCCACTCCCCCCGGGAGCGGCTGGGCGTGGCCTCCACGGAGCGGGTCTACCGTCTGGTGTGCGAGTTTTTAAAGCGCAGCAAATGAGATCAGAACAGTAAGAAGACAGAGGCGGGGCGTTTCACCGGGACGCCCCGCCTCTTCCGGCAGATAAAAAATTTTTCCAGCGCCCTTTTTCCGGAAACTTTTCTGCCAATTTTCCGTCTGAATAGATGTATAAATTTTGTAACCATTTTGTTATTGCATTATGGGGTGGACTGTACTATCATTGATAATACAGTTTACAGACCTGAGGAAAAGGAGAACAACATGGCAGAAGTGAAAGAGCGCGAGGAGCTGTCCCAGACCCAGGGGACGGAGACGGCGGCTGCCCGGGAGGCGGAGAACACCCCCGCCAAGGTGCCGCTGAAAGAAAAGTGGAAGGCTATGCCCCGGAAGAAACGGCGGCGGATCATCCGCCTGGTGATCCTTCTGCTGGTGCTGGCCGTCATCGGGGGGATTTTGTACAAGGTCCTCGGCGGCAAGAAGGAGGGGGAGAGCGAGATCATCACCGACGTGGTGGCCTACGGCTCCATCACCTCCGTGGTGGACGGCAGCGGCTTGGCGAAGGCCAAGAGCAGCGAGACCATCACCCTCACCACCGCGGGCACCGTACTGGACGTGCTGGTGGCGGAGGGCGACGTGGTCACCGCCGGAACGCCCCTGTTCACCATCGACAGCCCGGCGGCGGAGACCGCCGTGCAGAAGGCCCGCAGCAACCTGGAGGGCTATCAGAAGCAGCTGAACCAGGCGGAGAAGGACATCGCGGGATTGAACCTCTCCGCGGGCTATCCCGGAAAGCTCCTGGAGACCGTCACCCTGAACCCCGGCGACACCATCACCAAGGGGACGAAGGTGGCGGTGCTGGCGGACGACACCCGCCTGCGCCTGACCCAGTATTACAGCTACGCCTACGCCGGAGAGCTCTACGCCGGCCAGACGGTGGACGTGTCCGTGCCGGCGCTGATGAGCACCATCCCCGGCCGGGTGGAGTCGGTACATATGGTCAGCCGCATCACCACCGAGGGCTCCAAGCTCTTCTCCGCGGAGATCATCATTGACAACGAGGGGGCCCTCACCGCCGAGATGGCGGCCTCCGCCACCGTCAATGTGAACGGCGAGACCGTCTATCCCTACGAGCCGGGGAAGCTGGAGTACTACCGCACCGGCGACCTGTGCTCCACCGTCAGCGGCACCGTCATCTCCAGCGGACTGGTGGACTACCTCCAGGTCTCCGCCGGACAGGTGCTGGTGGTCATTGACGGCGAGGAGAGCGAGAGCGAGCTCTTTACCATCCAGCAGAATCTGGAGACCGCCCAGGAGGATCTGGAGACCGCCGAGAAGAACCTTGCCAACTGCAAGGCCCTGGCTCCCATTGACGGCATGGTGATCGGCCTCACCATCCAGCCCGGGGACGAGATCGCCGCCAACACCGCCATTGTCACCATCTCCGACACCTCCTCCATCACCGTCTCCGCCAATGTGGACGAGCGGAACATCAGCTATATCAAGCCCGGTATGATGGTAGACCTGAACCAGTGGGGCAATCCCGCCATGGGCATGGTGGAGACCGTCAGTATGTCCTCCACCGTCAACAACGGCGTGGCCACGTACCCCGTAACCATCTCCGCCGATAACAGCGAGGGCACCATTCAGGTCAACAGCTACCTGGACTACAGCCTTACCGCCAGCGAGAACGACAACTGTCTGATCCTGCCCCTCCAGTGCGTGCGCACCGTATCCACGGAGGAGGGCGAGACGCTGCAGGTGGTCTACGTCTCCGGCGGCAAGCCCGACAATGCCGTGGAAAACGTCATGGTGGACGAACAGATCCCCGAGGGCTACTGGGCCGTGCCGGTGGAGATCGGCATCTCCGACAACTACAACGTGGAGATCCGTTCCGGCGTGGAAGAGGGCACTGAGGTCTTTACCCAGATGCAGTCCATGTACGGCTGGTGATCCCCATGGCACATTTGGTAGAATTGCGGGACGTCTATAAGATCTACGGCGAGGGCCTGGAGAGCGAGGTCCGCGCCCTGGACGGGGTGTCCCTGACGGTGGAGACCGGGGAGTTTCTGGCCATTGTGGGCCAGTCCGGCTCCGGAAAATCCACGATGATGAACGTATTGGGCTGCCTGGACATCCCCACCCGGGGGGACTACTACCTGGAGGGCACCGACGTCCGGGAGCTGACGGACAAGGAGCTGAGCCTCATCCGCAACAAGGAGATCGGCTTCATCTTCCAGCAGTACAACCTGATCCAGAGCCTGACGGTGCTGGAGAATGTGGAGCTGCCCCTGATCTATCAGGGCATCAACGCAGACGACCGCTACGACATGGCCATGGAGGCCCTGGAGCGGGTGGGCCTGGCGGGCCGCGTGAAGCACAAGCCCACGGAGATGTCCGGCGGCCAGCAGCAGCGGGTGGCCATCGCCCGGGCCATCGCCACCCGTCCCCCCATTATCATGGCCGACGAGCCCACCGGCGCCCTGGACTCCCGCACGGGCCAGGAGGTGTTGCAATTTCTCCAGCAGCTCAATAAGGAGGGCAGTACCGTTATCCTCATCACCCACGACAACGGCATCGCTGCCACCGCCCGCCGCTGCGTACGGCTGCAGGATGGGAAGATCGTGGAGGACCGGGAACAGGAGGTGGACTGGCTGTGAATATCAGGCAAGCGGTGAAGATGGCCTGGAAGTCCATCGTGGGCAAGAAGGGCCGGTCCGCTCTGACCATGCTGGGCGTGATTATCGGCATCGCCGCCGTCATGACCATCGTGGCCACTATGAACGGCTACGCGGCCAAGACCATGGAGCAGTACTCCGCCATGGGCAGCAACAAGATCAACGTGCAGATTTACAGCTATATGTATGTTGAGGACGCCAACGGCAACTGGGTCAGCGCGGGGAAGGACTACTTTCCGGACCTGTACGACTTCTGCAAGAGCCTCACGAAGTACGTGGTGGGCGTGACCCCGCAGGGGCGTTTAAGCGCCACGGTGGTCTACGGCACCAAGAACTCCGACAACTTCCAGTGGGACTGGGAGACCCAGACCGGTCAGCGGCGCCCGGAAATCTACTACGGCAGCGACCAGTACAGCGCCTGCAACAACCTGACCATCATGAAGGGCCGGGATCTCTCCGAGTTGGACGTGAGCCGCTACAACCAGGTGTGCGTTATGGGCTCCCAGGCGGCGGAGACCTTCTTCGGCACCGCGGACCCGGTGGGGAAGAAGCTCCAGCTCAACGGACAGAGCTTTGACGTGGTGGGCGTCTACGCCCCCCGCCTCACCGGGACCGACGCCCAGGGCAGCTTTATCGACAACATCATCATTCTGCCCTACACCGCCCGCCGGGTCATGGGCGGCGACGCCATGGAGGAGTTTATCGTCAAGGCCAGGGACGGCGAGTCCGTAAAGGAGGCTACCAGCCGCATCCAGGGCTTTTTGAAGGGCCTGGTGGATGAGTCCACCGGCGGCTTCTGGGTGGACTCCAACGACCAGTATCAGGACTATATGAACGAGCAGATGGGCATGATCTCCCTGGTGCTGGGGGGCATCGCCGCGATCTCCCTGCTGGTGGGCGGTATCGGCATCATGAATATCATGCTGGTCACCGTCACCGAGCGGACCCGGGAGATCGGCATCCGCCGGGCCATCGGCGCCCAGCGCAGCTCCATTGTCACCCAGTTTTTGATCGAGGCGGCCATGCTCTGCGGCATCGGCGGCATCATCGGTATCCTTCTGGGGACCCTGGGGAGCCGGATCGCGGGTCATCTGCTGTTCCAGATGACCATCTACCCGGCGGGCTGGATCACCGCCAGCGCCTTTTCCCTGTCGGTGGCCCTGGGCGTCATCTTCGGTATCTATCCCGCGGCCAAGGCCGCCAAGCTCCAGCCTGTGGAAGCCCTGCGGGCGGAATAGGAGGAAAAACATGAAGAGATTTTTGAGTTTTCTGCTGGCGGCGGTCATGGCGTCGTCCCTGCTGGTCCTGCCGGCGGGGGCGGCGGACGTGGTCCGCTTCTCCGACGTGACGGATCGAAGAACATCTGTTGCGGTGGAATCCCTACGGTTAATGGGCGTATTGGATGGCTACGATGACGGGACATTCCGACCTAACGCACCGGTAAATCGAGCACAATTCTGTAAGATGGCGGTCTACGCCATGGGTGGTACAGATGAAATGGGACTTTACAATACTATCACGGTTTTTCCGGATGTGAAGCCGTCCCATTGGGCATCGGGTTATATCAATATGGTTTCCAAAAAGGGGATCATTTCCGGGTATCCTGACGGCCGGTTCCATCCGGAGCGCACGGTCACAGTTGGTCAGGCCGTCACTGTGCTTTTGCGATTGCTAGGTTATAAGGATGAGGATATAGGCGGTATTTGGCCCGCAAGCTATATGTCGGAGGCGTCCACCATAGGCCTTACTGAGCGAATAAGCATGGATGGCAATGCACCGCTGACCCGTAGCCAAGCAGCGGAACTCTTTTTGAATTTGCTTCGGGCGAACACAAAAGAGGGTACCAGCTATATTTCCTCTATTGGTGCTTGGACGTTCTTAGAGAATGAAATACTGCTGACATCTTCTGCTGTTGGCGATGATGGGCGCGCAAGTGCTATGCGGTTAACCTCCGCTGCTTCCATGACCTATGAAATGGCGGGTAATAAAGTCTCTAACGGAGTGCTTGATGGTTGCAGAGGAACCCTGCTATTGAATAAGCGTAATAAGGTCATTACTTTTATTCCGGCCGATGTGGATCAGAGTACGACTGTCACGGTCAGCTATGCCACGGCCACTCAAATTACAGATATTACTGGTAAGTCGTATCGGGTTGATCCCGAAACATGGACCTATTATAATGGACAAGTGCTGACTTGGTCCGGCGCGCAATCAGGTGTATTTTCTTGGATTACCGCTGGAACGACTGTTACGCTGTATATGGATATCGCGGGAAAAGTTGATCGTATTCTCGTAGGTGGTGGCACTACATCTAGTTCGGCTGTAATTGTTTACGATGACCAGTCTACGGCGGGCTTTGGTGATTTGACTGAAGGCAGTACAGATTATAAGATTTATAAAAATGGTATGGAAGTGACTGCCAAAGATATGCGCAAGTATGATGTTGCCACATACTCGCCAACGACCAACTCTATCCGGGTGTGCGATACCCGTCTCTCCGGATTCTATGAGGGCTGTTCTCCCAATCCCAGTGAGCCTGCGGAGATCACTTTGATGGGCCATACGTTCCAGGTATTGTCCTCTGCCCAGGAGATGCTCTCCAAGTTTAAGCCTGGTGATCAGATTACCATTCTTCTGACGGAGGACAATCAGGTGGCAGGCGCTGTGGAGGCCAGAGGTGACGCGGCATCCAACAACGCGGTGGGAATCGCTGAGGTCAACGGCGAAACCGCCACGGTGGAGTTGCTGTGCGGCATCAAGGTCAGCGGGACTTTGAGTCAGAGCAATGCTGACCAGTTGGACGGTCAGTTGGTGCGAGTGGGCTCCACTGGCAAGGGCCGCCTGAGCATCACCCGACTCAGCAGCGGCGCTGCCGGAGATCTGGATGTGGAGGGGGGTACCCTCGGCGTCCGGAAATTGGCGGCCAATGTCATGGTTTTTGAGATTGGCAGCGATGGAGCGAAGGCCATCAGCCTCAGTCAGCTGAGCAAGGGCACCATTCCTTCGGAGGAGATTAGCTATGCCCGTGTCAACTGGGCTGGAAAGGTGGACATGATTGTTCTAGGCACCTCTGTCGGCAGCGTGTTCTACTACGGCAGGGCGATTTATGAGGACAAGGAAGATACTGGAGCGGATAATAGTACTCTAACGGTAGAGGCAGGGGCCAAGACTTACGGTCCCTATACGACGGGCTATAAGGTAAAAGCCGGCGGATATGTGGGAATCAGCCTCACCGGACGCGGAAACGATGTCCATATCGCTGCTCTAGTACGGCTCAACGAGATTAAGGATGTTTCCAACAACTCCTGGATTGGCGAGAATTCTGTGATAGCCGGTGGACGGACTTATAGTATATCGAATGATATTCTGTGCTATAACCGGGACACCAGAAGTTGGGTCACTTTGTCGGAGGCCCATGCCTATGCGAATAAGTGCAATCTGTATACGCACAACGGTCAGGTCCGGATTATTGAGGTCGGGCGCTGAGTGAAACAAAAGAGGGAGGGCGTTTCCACCGGAAACACCCTCCCTCTTTTGTACGCTCAGATAATCTGGAACAGATAGAATTTCAAATAATTCGTCTCCTCCACACCCCAGAGGATGGGGTGGTCGCAGCTCTGCTGCCGGGCCTCGATCTGCCGGAGCTGGACGCCGGCATCATGGGCGGCGTCCCGGAGCATGGCCAGAAACCGGCCCTCCTCCGCGAAGTGGGAGCAGGAGCAGGTGGCGAGATACCCGCCCCGGGGCAGCAG